>JACQSU010000051.1 GCA_016211165.1 Candidatus Woesearchaeota archaeon
CGGTAGGAACTGACTCCCGAGTTGAGCGTCTCAATGGTCCGCTGTTTCGCCTCGAGCTCATCCAGTCCGAAGATCTGCGCTCTTTCCTGCAATCTGTAAAGTGCATGATCATTAAAGTCTATGCGTTGTTCCATGTTATTAAACTTTCTGTAAAACTATTTGTTTTACATTAGACACTAAGACGAACTCCTTAAAGCCAAGTTGAGTCGACGGAAAAATCGCACTCACGTTCTTAGTCATATGGCTTTGTGTGTGGATCATCCACCACTTCAAACTGCCGCCGTGCGACAAAAAGTGAATCAGTCGTCACGCACACCACTCAATACATAAAAGAGCATGGCGGCGACCATGGCCATGAACAAATTTGCCATGTTCATACCGCCACACGTTGGGCAGTAACAAAATACACATCCTGCGGACGCTGGCCTGTCATCATTCGGATAAGCCAATCACGGGAGTCATCGCTTAATTGCTCTTTGATCCTTCGACCTCTTGCAATACTTCGCACCAATACACTGTTTCGGATTTGTCTTGACTTGTTCATGCATCCCACCTCTGGTTGTTTGGTGCAAGACACGTGGAGGCGTGTGCTTCACCGATACCACCCCATAGCCTACGCAGTTTAATATCCATTATGAAAAGCGCATCCGGACGCCGGATGCATAACTTTTAAAAGACAAGACCTGGAACTCTCGACGATGGCCACATTCGTCTTCGGCCCGCAATGGTTCTTGGGCATCGACTCGATGTTTGAAATGATCAGCGTAGTGATCGCCCTTGCCATCGCATGGTATAGCCGCAAAGCACACAAACTCACGGACGACGCCAAATACCAGAGTATCAGCGCAGCGTTTTTTCTCATCGCGATTGGAATGGCGCTTAAGATCGCCACGAACTTTAGCATCTACCATAGCATCAAAACACTTGCCGTGATGGGCGCCACAACAGCATTATCACCTGCAGAACAACTAGAACTCATCTATGACATCGGCTACTTCCTTGCACGGTATTTGTACATCAACGGACTCATGCTCTTGCTGATCACACTCGTGCTTAAGGTCCGCGACACACGCATTATTGCGCTCTTTAGCCTCTTTAACCTCATCGCAATCCTACTCTCAAGCGAACCATACCACATCTTCCACGGGCTTGCCATCACGCTCCTCCTCTTTATCACGCATTACTACTACCAAAACTCCAAAAGCAGAAAGACAACGACGAGCAAGTGCGTCTTTTACGCATTCACGTTCCTTTTACTTGCCCATACATCATTTGTCCTAGTAAGCGAGTCTTGGAGAGTGCCATATGTCATCGGCGAAGCGCTCCAACTCTTTGCCTTCCTTCTTTTAGCCACGAACCTCATCCTCATCATGCGCAGGCGATAAGCAAATGGCACGACGCTCTAAACTTGAGATCATCACAGACATGCTCGCCGCGATTCGGGATAAGAGAGGTAGAATCAAACCCACACACTTATTGTATAAAGCCAATCTTTCCCACAAGAAAATGACAGAGTATTTGGAAGAGTTGCTCACCAAAGAGATGGTCAAGGAAGAGGAAGTCGAGTCGTACAAATACATTATCATCACGGACAAAGGTCTTGGATTCCTACAAGAGATCAAACGCATCGAAGAATTCACCGAGAGCTTTGGCCTCTAAAAAGGGACTTCGCCCCCTTTTTAACCCCCTGAAAAGGGGGCTTCCCCCTTTTTAACCCCCTGAAAAGGGGGCTTCCCCCTTTTTAACCCCCTAAAAATATAGTCTCATTATCACAAAAAATCGTTTATGTCTTGAGCCGAAGGCGAAAGACAATAAACGATTTTTCCCGAGGAAAGCTTTATAGACCCACCCAAAGGTGGCCTTCTATGAGATTCAGTTCCTTAGCGCAATACTCGCGATTCATCGCAGCATCGACTATTGTGTTCATGGCAGAACTTGCGCTTACGATTACGCTCACTGAAGTCTTTGAATGGTACTTTCTCAAATCCTATTTCTTTAGCCTAGTTATTGGAAGCATAGCACTTACAACCTACAATGGCAGTGTCACATTCAAACGAGTCACATCCTGCGCAATAGGCCATCGCATCCTGTGCACGATCGTCATCCTCTTGATGTATGTTGCGGATGTCTTGTCGCTCTATGTCTTAGAGTCAGTATTTGGCATCCACTACATCCTTGGCATCATCATTATCACGCCACCATTTAGCCTGCTTAACTTTGTCGTCAACAAACAATTCTTGCAGCATAAAGACCAGCCCAAAGCGCAACGCATCAGTGGATGGCGCGCGTGGTATAAGAAACGGAAGAAGTGAACAAAGAATCCAAACACGGCATTATTGTGATCCTATCTGATTTCTTTGCGTCAACACCACCAATCCATTTAGCGTCAATTCTAGGGCACGCTCACCAATGCCTGCAACAACACTTAATCTCCTACGAAATTCGGTGAGGTTTGGATTTTGCGCAAGAGTCGAAAGCCAGTGATCCTCTGCTACCTGCGCCTGATGCTCTGTATACCCTGCACACTCCGGCGAATACACATCACAGGATTGAATGTAAGGAATCAGTTTCTTGGCATTTACAACACCAGCATGAATCCCCTTTACAATAGTGGCCTTAATCATACTGACACAAGCGGGCTGGATTTTTAAAGATGCTGAACAAGAATCGCCAGATGGCGCGCGTGGCATAAGAAGCGAACGCGATAGTTATCTTCTCAGCCATCATCAGGGTAAATGAGATTCAAGAACTCCGGATCAGAGAGCAGATCATTCGTACTACATACTCGAACCGCTTGCTGTGACTTCAATCGACCTTCATCAGACCATAAAGGGGCCTGGATTTTCATCGCTAACGCAAAAAAGTCCACGTCTTCTGGATCCGGAGAGACCTGCCCCGCTTTTCTCAAGAACTCTCGGTAATCCCCCAAGGGAACAAAACGCACAACCGTTGTAAGCTCATTCTTGACTTCTTTGAATTCCTGTCGAGAAATACGTGTCTGCTGACAGATTCGCTCCCGATGTTTTTCAATCTCTTGCAATGCAAATTCGACGGATAGTTGATCGAGCCCCGTTTTAAGGAGGAGACTCCTCGTCGCTGACTTCTGCCAGAAGAATCTCATGAGGACGTTGGAATCGACTACCAATCTCATAGCAGTCCCTTATTGCGGAGTGCCTTGGCACGGCCTGCTCGTCCTGCACGCTGTGTCTGAACTGTCCATTCGATAAGAGACTTCTCCTCTCGAATCTTTGTCCGCAGCTCCTCGATCGATTCAAGTTCCTGCGCCTTACGCTCGATAGCCTTGCGCACAAACCCGGACCAGTTGATCTCATCGTGCTTATGCATCAGCTCGCGAACAGCGTCTGGAACCGATAATGTGATGCTTACCATGAAAAAACGTAAATACGTTTAAATATATAAATCTTTCGCAGAGAAGGAAAAAAATGTAGCCTTGCTGAAGACGAGCTTTTCCTTCAAAATGGGTAAAAATCATACTTGTACTCCTTGACGTTGTGAATGATCTCATAGCCCTTGATATACTTGCACGAAGTACCTAATGGATACCCCCCTCATTTGGCGTTTCGAATTCGAGGCTTGAATCATACGCGCCGATCATCGTCACGACAAACGCGAAGATATTGTGGGCTTGCGCAAACGCGTATATGCGGCGCTCAACCTCAGTGGTCATCCCGTTCATGTTGAAGTACGTTGCCACGCGCTGGACGCCGAGTCTGGCATGATCCACAGCAATGGTATACCCACTGATAATGCCTGCGCGCTCAAGCCTCTTGAGACGGTATCGAACCTTATCAATACCAGGGTAATCTGGCAACCGGAGCAGTTTAAAGAAGACAATGCCGGCTCGCATGTCTTAATGCTCAAGAAAAAGTAGAAAAAAAAGAGAAAGAAAAGAATCTCGTTTAATCCAAAAACACAGGAGGCGCTTCGCGGCTTCCACCACGGCCGCCGTTTCTCCCACTGCTTCCTCCTGAAGAGGAATATGATTGACTCTCTGAGCGTGGCTGATAACCGCCTTCGCGTCGCGGTCCTCGATGAACCTCGCGTGAGCCGCCGAATCGACCGCCTTCGCGTCTTGGACCGCTGCCGCCTCGGCGATCATTACCGAATCGTCCTCGATCAACACGGTCCCTGCCATCGCTATCATCACGCATCGGACGGAATGGAGGTGGAGCGATGTCGAGTCGCTGCACATTGATCTTGATGCCCAGACCCTCTATCTTGTAGAGAAACTCAAAGTCCTGATCAGTCAAGAACGTGATCGCCTTGCCAGACTCGCCTGCGCGAGCAGTACGGCCGATGCGGTGGATATAGTCCTGCTCAAACTTGGGAACATCATAATTGATCACGTGCGTGACCCCGGGAACGTCGATACCACGTGCGGCGACATCAGTCGCAACAAGGATCCGCGCCTTGCCGTCGCGGAACATATCCATCACATGCTCACGCTTGTTCTGACGAAGACCTGCATGAAGCGTCGCAACAGGGAACCGATCGTGCTGGAGCCACTTGCCCACAAAATCACACGAGGCTCGAGTACCGCAGAAGATGAGCACCAGCGAGGGGTTCTCATCACGCAACACCTTGACAAGACCAGAAATCTTGGCTCTGCGCTCGGGCACCTGCAAGAATCTCTGCTCGATTTTATCAACAGCAACAAACTCGGACTTGCCGACCATCGGAGGATTACGCATATAATTCTTTGCGATATTCTGACAGTCAAGCGGCATCGTTGCCGAGAACATCAAGGTCTGGCGCTCTTGCGGGACCTGCGAGAAGATCTGCGCGATGTCATCGCGGAATCCCATATCAAACATCCGATCCGCCTCATCAAGCACAACAAACTGCAGATGCTCAAGCGAAATATACCCTTGGCGCATATGATCAAGCAATCGTCCAGGGGTCGCCACAGCGATATCCCATCCACGATCAAGCTGGTGAATCTGCTCATTCATCGACGCGCCGCCATACAGGGCAACGATATGACGATTCAGATACCTACTGAACTTCTTGAGCTCATCAGCTACTTGAAGCGCAAGCTCACGCGTCGGCACCATCACCAAGCCCTGTCGACCTTCCTTGAGCAAGTGCAACATCGGCAAGCCAAACGCAGCGGTCTTGCCTGTGCCTGTCTTAGCCTGGCCAATCAAATCATTACCCTGCAAGATAACAGGAATCGACTGTGTCTGAATCTCTGAAGGCTGTTTGAAACCCATATCGACAACAGCTCTGACCAATTCTGCTCTTAACCCCGAATTTTGGAAATCTTCCATTCTACACTCCTGACAAGAACCAATCAATCGGTGCGACCGATATATCCCCTATTGTGGACGCAACATCAGACTCTGCCACACGCTAAGGCGAATGACGGCGACATTGCCATTGGCAAGAAAAAGAGCAGGCGTGAGCGAGTCTTTTCCTTGAACTCTTGTCTAACTTCTTTGTACGACTCTTGAAGCAGAGATACCTTTTAAAGCTTTCTATGCGCCCAAACATATTTATAGTACCGACGGAGGGAAACGATGATGCCCACGCTCTTATTGTCCAAGAGGCCAAAGAATGTCACGATCCTTGAAGGATTCCCAGGCTTTGGCCTTGTCGCCACGATCACCACAGAATATCTCTTGGACCACCTCAAATGTGAGAAGATTGGAAGTTTATACTTTGAAGAGATGCCTGCAAGTGTCGCCATCCACGCAGGCAAGATCGTCGAACCTGTCTCATTCCACTATAGCAAGGGATACAATCTCGTTATCGTACATGCGATCACTCCTGTCATGGGCATTGAATGGAAAGCCGCCGAAGTCGTCAACAACCTTGCCAAGGAACTCACGGCAAAGGAACTCATCTGTGTCGAAGGCGTAGGATCCCCGGAAAAGACTGGGGAGCGCGTCTTTTATTACACCAACAAAGACGCTGTTGAGAAGAAACTCAAGACAGCAGGACTGACCAATCTGGGCGAAGGCATCATCATCGGCGTCACAGGCGCCTTGATGCAAAAATCAATCATACCTGTCACATGCCTTTTTGCAGAGACCCATAGCAATCTCCCAGATTCCAAGGCAGCAGCGAATGTCATCGGCGTCCTCGACAAATACCTGGGCCTTGACGTGGATCCCAAACCCCTTTTTAAGAAAGCCGAGGAGTTTGAGAA
>JACQSU010000062.1 GCA_016211165.1 Candidatus Woesearchaeota archaeon
GACTTCCGGGATCATGCGTGAGTAATTGCTTTTGTTTTCCTACAGGAGCACCTGCAGATACAGCGCAAACAACCACCCGCGCGGACATTAGATACGACCAGTCAGGACGCGCGGTGAGCGGACGAACCACTACCCGGACCCGGGCTAGAACCACCAGAGATCAACTCGCACCAACTGGGAAGCAGGGGAAAAGCTCTCCCAGACAAGCCACACCTACGCCACCACTAATCCGAACCACTACATCCACTGATAGGACATACGATGACATGGGACGAATACGTACTGAGGAGCAAACCACCACGCAGTCACCATCCACAACACGGCAAACCACATCAACAGATATGACCTATGACGCAGAAGGAAGAATTCGAAGCTCGCGATCCGTCACTCAAGACCAACAAGTCCCTGCAGCGGCACGACCAAGCTGCGAAGAGATCTGCACGCAACGAGGACGCAGCACACAACCACCGGATCACTCGAGATACATCCAATCATACCTTGAACAACAGCGCTGCATTAGCGGCGCACGAGTCAAAGGCGCAAGCATTCTTCGCGTGAACGGCGAAGGCCTCGATTGCCGATGCTACTCAAACGAACCTCCAGAAATCCAGGTCGACCAAACCCCGCCCCAGTGTCCAACTCCCTGTGGCACGATCGCCTGTGGATCAAGCACTTCATGCCCATGCCCGGACTCAACAGCAAACTGCGTGATCCAAGCACGCTGTGAATGGAAGGGTTGGAAGGTGCAGAATGGCATCCCTGTGCCTGTTGTTGGCTCGAGTGCAACACAGCAATAAACTGCACATGAGAAAAGGTACCGCGGAGAGCGCGTGTTGCTGCACTTTACTCATCTTTTTATAGTTCAATAACATAAAATAGGTATGTCCCCTGGCAAATCCTTCTACACAGCACTGCTGGGATCAGCTCTTGCGATCCAGCCATCATACGCCCAAAACAAACACGAGCACACAAGGGCGTTCTACGAGTCCATCCTTACATTGGATGCGTTACAGAACGAACTCGATTCGTGTGAGCCTGGGCCAGTTGAAGCTTGGGGACATGTGGAAAAGGCGTATCGTCTCCAAAAGCAAGGAGATCACAAAGGGGCGATTACTCCACTACGGGAAGCTATCAATCAAAATCCAAAGCATCGTATGGCGTACCAGAACTTGAGCACTGCGTACCTCAAGGTGAAAGATTACATCGCCTGCAAACAGTTTGCCAAGAGAGCATTCGAGCTTTGTGAGGGAGATGCCACATTAGAATGTAAGGCCCTGTCTAATCTGTGTATCTCTTCTGTGAATCTCAAGGATTTCCAAGCAGCTCAGATGTATTGGGAGAAATGGCAGGCACTGGCACCAAAAGATGAACTGCTGATAAAAATCCAACCAAAGGTATTTCCTAGGAACTAATTTATAGTCACCGATGAACCCAATGGGATGGGTTACGTGCTCAACTCGTTAGTTGTCGTTGCGCTACTTGCGTCCGTAGCATTTGCGACAGAGGATTTGCACGGCGACGAAACAGACATCGCCGATGGTCAAGCAGCAGAGCAAAGTATACAACAAGGTCTTCAGTCTGGGGGCCAGGTGAACGCCCGAACAACACGTCCTCTCGAGGATGTGTTGATTGGTAGTATAAAAACAGATATTCCGTCGAACACAAAAATTAGTGGTGGTGATGGCAGGGTGACGTCATCCGCTGTCTCAAAGTTGCAAACTCCTGGCGGTGATGTCGTCACTGGGATGCAAGATGTGACTTTTGATAGTAATGGTAATGTGTATGCCAGGAAAGGAGATCGTGCAAAATTTGGAGATCTCGATCTTTCTGGTATTGAGAGTCTCAAGCGTGACAGCGCAGGGGGTTTCTCATTGGAAGGATTTAGGCAGGGAAATATTGGTTCTGCTCGTATTACAAATGGGAATGGTCTGCGATCTTTCGGTCAAATAACACAACTGGCGTATGCGGGTCAGATTTGGGATGAGAACGTAAGGGGAGAGGACTGGATCAATGTTGTATTTTCCCCACAGAAAGTATCTATCAAAGAAGGCAGCTTAGTCGACTTCTTCCGTTCTCTTTCCCGCGACTTCCGTTCCTTCGAGAGTAATCTCCCCTCCCAACGATTCACACTCAAACAATCAGCGTCCCTCTCCTCCGATCAAATCCTCTTAGAAAATCTCAAGGATGCATCAGTAAAAGTTGGTTCGCAGTTGGTTGTCGAGTCTAATGACTCTTTGTATCTGGTCGCAGGTCCGCAGCGCGCTTATCTTGTCCCAATCAATGGTTCGTTAAGGGTTAGTGGATCGACCGATCAATCCCAAAGTCCAAAGATTCGAGTGGAATCAGCCGATATAACGATAGAATCAGAAGAAGCAAAGGAAACCATGGTTGTCCCTCGGTCTGTAATTCTCACGATAGATCCCAACATTGGCATTGTTTGTTTCGACCTCGACTCGGATTCCTCCTATCTCTACAAACCGAACAGAATTCAGTCCTCGTTCCAGCTTTTCAATCCACATCAGCATGTCTTGTGTATCAAGAGGCGTTTGGGCCAGCCGATCAAGGAGTGCGCTGAATGCTCGACACTAGACCTCACAACCGATGAGCTTCGCTCTTCAGGGACATTACACTACCAACGACTCTACTTCACCCAAGATGACATCGACGACACCTTCACACCATTCATTCTGCCTTTTACCCCATCACGCTATGAAGTCAGTTGGGAGCAAGATTCCTACGACCTCAAATCAACAAGCGACGACGCTCTGATCCGGATCAACCGTCTTGTCTCGTTCCATGACAGGCGCGAAAATGGCAAGACCCACCGCTACGTCATCTTCGGCAACACCTCATCAGCACCACTACCAACGAGCATTCGTTCTGAATTTCCTGAAGTCAGGATTGAACATGGTGTTCTTATCCAACCTACGGTACAAGGGACTACGATTAGGATACAATTATAGGCAGAGTTGACGCAAAGTGCATATACTTCGTCAACTGCCTATAACTTCCGTTGCTATAGATAGTCATCTGCCCTTTTGCTCGATATGCTCCATCAGTGACATTTCTCAGACTCTTCTTTATTCATATGCATCATAAAAATCATAGCCATCGGACATGCGAGGAATGCAAGCCATGTCAGATATTGGTTTTTGACGCCAAAAATGGTTGCTCCCATGACGATTGCTATTGGCAACAGACAGCAAACCATCATAAGCCATGATTTATGTTTGTCGCAGGCCATTCACCGGTTCTCCGTTCCTTGTTCTGCCAAGTGCATTACTGCAATGCAGTATGTCGCGAGTAGACTGGAGTGCACCCCTGTTTTTGGACACCGAGTTAACGAATATTTAATGCTTCCGCTTCCTTTTCATTGGGTGTCTTGTACCCAATGGATGAATGGAGGCGCTTTGCGTTGTATACATCCTCGATGAATTGGTGGATGTTCCGATGTGCGTCTTCAAATGTGTTGTATTCCTTGAGATACACCTCCTCGACTTTGAGTGTCTTGAAGAAGCTCTCGGCGTATGCGTTTTCTCGTGGGTTTCCAGTTTCGGTCATGCTTATTTGGATGCCACATCCGGTGAGTCGCTCCACATAGGTGTGTGATGCGTACTGAACCCCGCGATCTGAATGATGGATAAGCCCTTGAAATCCTATGTTCTCTCGTGAGGTCTGGGTACAAAGGGAGGCTGTGATTGCTGTTGGTTGTCTTTGGCTTGAACGACCTGCGTTTGCACAGGATATTCTCCTCCTGCGAAGTTCTGAATCGGATTCCTTTTTGGGAATCCGATGCTGCCATGCATAAAAACTGCTTCTGTGCACGTCCAGCACGTTGCATGACTTGGTGGTTGTATGCTTTTTTTAAAAGCTCAATCTTGGCGTACAACTCTCCAACAAGGCTCTTGTAGTGTTCAAGTTCGGCTTCTGGTTTCCAGCGCCTACCGCTTCCAGCAAAGGCCCTCTCAGGCGCTTTCTCGAAATCCCTGCGCCAACCGATGACGGTGGACGCATGCAGGCTGTGCCTGCGGCAAACCTCAGTCAATGACGCTGTCTCAAGCTCCTGGAGCACACCGAGCTTGAATTTTCTCCTTGTCATGGTGCACCTTCCTTTCCTTTCATAATGTTAGCCAAGAGTACTGCGTGGTCTGAGCGTAGCGAAGACCCGCAGGTGAATTGGCGAAGCGTGTAAATACCCCGAGTGCTTTTTCTGATTTAAGTTATGAAGAGCAAGAAGCGGACCA
>JACQSU010000047.1 GCA_016211165.1 Candidatus Woesearchaeota archaeon
TATATGAACAATAGAATCAACTGGCTAATAAGCAAGTTGAGCCGCCAAGGCTTTTTGCGGCATAAGCGAAAAGTTCCACTATTCACTCAACTTGCTATAAGTCGCCGTATTTTTCACAGCATTCTCCACAGCCTTTGATAGGTTGATCTTGAGTTCTCCTTGTTTTGCTGCAAGTTTGGCAAAATAGTATTTGTCTTCAGGTGTGATATCCTCAGAATTGACAAGGTATGCCTCATCACCAAGCACCCATTGTACTTTTTGCGGTTTGGAAAAGTATGCCCCGACGCGCAGGCCCATCTTGCACAGGGTGTTTTTCTCTTCAATAAAGAGTGGACTTTCAAGGGAGTGGAAATCCTTGTCATTTACGACATCAAAGTCCTCCTTGTTGACAAGGAAGAAATAGTGTTTTGGAAACTGAACCTCAACAATCATCTTATTAGGCGAGTTTGTAATGGGATTGATTGTAAACAGCTGCCCGGCCTTGGTCTCGTGCATGGCAGGCTGCACGATTACTGCGGGGAACATATTGTAGGGATTGAGCTTCTTCGCGCGGTCTTGGGTAAAGACGCTTGCCCAGGCTCGTTTGATGCTCTCAACAAGGTTCTCTTCAAGAAGGTTCCGTGCATCATATCCTTCAGTGAAGACAGAGCTGAGCCGAACAGAAAATCCTTTGTTCTTGAGGTGATGGCACGAGTTGAGGATCTCTTCTTCAAATTCAGGTGGGAATTTTCGTTCTGCAATTAATGCAGCGACGTTCTCTACCTCCTTTGCGCGTAGGAGTGAGAAGAATCGTTCCTTGATCCCGCTTGCAATGAGGTATTCTTTAAATACGCGTGATGTAAGAACAATTCCATCAGCAACAGGCAGATTCGCCTGGTATAACTCACTCAACTTTCTAGCAGGGTGTCCGACTAGTTGGGGTTTGTGCTGGTTTGCTTCCTTGAGGGGTACAAAAGAAGGCATGCAAAAGATGCGATTCGTGATTTTATAAGCCTTCTCCAAACACTTTTATAGCATGGAGTCATTCCTATAAGGATGGGGGTCTTGTCTAGGTGTGCTATAGGCGTACTTCTTATCGGACTGCTTGTCCTCATGTCATGTCAGCAGAATGCAGCCTCGAGTGCAGCCATTGCCGAGATTGATGAGGTGCAAGCGCCTTTGGTTGTAAGCGTGACAGAATCGCCTCTTAAGAGTGTCGAATCCAAAGTGCGGCCACTGCGAAATGAGAACTACTTTCTTGAGTCGATCTCATGCGATAGTGGGGGAAGTCTTGACTTTGTGCTCAAGAATGTAGGTGAACGCCTCCTGCCCATCGAGGGCGGTGATCCACCTGCAGATCAGGCTCGCGCGATTCGTATCTTTGTCAATGGACTTCCCCTAGGTCGGTTACAAGAGCATTGTGGTGACAAAGATCTCTCACCAGGTTCTAAGGCATTCTGCAGATTCCAGCCAAAGGGCTCAAAGGAGTCGTTTATCAAGGTGTATCAGCCACCTAAGATCAACACCATCTTAGTGCGGCAAGGCGATTATAGTGCAAGCCTGCAGGTGTATTGTGGTGATTCCGTGGAGAACTATGCTCTGCGAGAGATCCGCTGCGGCAAGAATCCGGATACCTTGTTTTTTAGCATTGGCGGAATCTTCAAAAAAGAAGCATCACTTGATGATGTTGCCGGTGCATTAAGTGTTGTAGTGAATGGATTTCCACTAACTCATCTACAAGAATATTGTGGTCAAGCAATCCTTAAGCCAGGTGATGATATTGATTGCAGACGTACCGAGCATGCACCTCATGATCGTGGTGTGAAACTTTTTAGGGGCAGCGCAGCGTACAATAGTATTTCGCTACGGTACGGCTCGTATGCGCAGTCTGTTACATTTACGTGCGTCTAATGCCCTAATTCTAAAGGCAAGAGTTTATGGGACGCTCACTTCAACAATTCAACTTCATCGCTCTTGACTAGAGTATCATCATAGTGGCATCGGAAGACTAATTGCTTTTCAGTTGTCATCTGCTCATCCTTTCGAAAGATGCTGGGTGCTCCTTCCTGGTGTTCTGGGCGTGAGATGCATCCGGGATTGGGGCATTTGATAAGTCCAGTGACAGTTTCTGGTAGGCGGACGCGGAACTTTCGCGTTTTCTTGCCATCTTTGATGTGAGTAAAAGTCGCACGGGGCGCAATGAGCCCAATAACATTGAGATCATAATCAGAAAGATGATGCCCCTCCACTTTGAGCACATCCTTTGCATTGCCGCTCTTCCCAACGACTCCTTCGCAATTAAACACAGTGATGCCAGCCTGTTTGGGGATCCGCAGAAGTCCTCGCAGTCTGCTTGATGATCCCCAGGGTAAGTGGTCGACTACAGTTCCAAAGGTCTTGATATCATTGGTGTATCGTCCGACTCTATTGAGTTGCTCAAGACCAACAGGCAGTTCGTCAAGTTCCATTCCTTTTGACGTTGTTGAACTATGCACATAGGGGCCATACTTGTCTACGTCCAAGCCGCCAATCGTAAGCGCCAAGAGCGCTTGGCGCACAATGTATCCGTTTCTTGCTTGGCGATATACGCGGCATTTCGAATGTCTCTTGGCATCCGTGCTGATCTCTGCGGCATGTTTATTGATGGGCAATGGGTGCATGAGGATGCCGCAGGCAGGCATCTTGTCAAGTATGTTGGTTGTGACGCACAATTGTTTCTTGACGCGTTCGAATTCTTCTTCTGATCCCATTCGTTCTTTTTGGATACGTGTTGCATAGATGATGTCTGCATGCGACACTTCCGAATCAGTATATGTCTCTCCTTCCGTAAGCTTAATGCCGCTCTCTGATGCAAATGTCTTGTAGACATCAGGCATCCGCAGCGTGGGAGGGGAGATGAGATGCACACGTAAGCCGCATCCAGGTTTGTGTTTTGCATAGAGAGAAAACGCGTACAGCAAAGAGTGAACCGTTCTTCCGTATTTCAGGTCTCCTGATAATACAATTCTGAGCCAGTCAAGGTTGCCGAATGCTTCAATGATGGTATAGATATCAAGAAGTGTTTGTGTGGGATGTTCGTGTTTGCCATCTCCTGCGTTAAAGATTGGTCCTCTGCGGATGATATCCTGGTGGGTGCCGCAAAGCCAGTCAAGGGAGTCTGCGACCCATCGGACAGATCCGTCAAGGCTGTGTCTGATAATGTAGGCATCCATGCCGTAGCTGGAGATCATAAAGGCAGTGTCATCAAGGGATTCTCCCTTTTGTCCTGCGCTTGTGCCTTGGACTCCTGCAAAACCCGTGGTTTTGGCGCCGAGTCGCTGGGCTGCTTGCTCAAAGCTGAATCGTGTTCTGGTGCTGTCTTCAAAAAACATTAGTGATATCTTTTTGCCAGTAAGCAGTTGCGAGTGTGGATTGGCTCCTCTGCGCTCGCAAGAGTCAATCTCTGCGGCAGTGGACAGTATCGCCGATATGTCTGCCCAGCTAAAATCCGAGATGCTAATGACATCGCGTCCGAGAAATCCCCTGACGTCCTTTGGAGAGTCCGCATCTGCATTCGTTGTAATGGTCAATCTGTCACCAAAAACGCAGGTGATGTGAGCTAGTTAAAATAGTATTCGAAAAAAAACGAGGCGAGAGCCGAGTTTTTTCCCCAAAGCCTTAAAAAAGCCGTGTAGCATCTGACGGGTATGCGTAACATAGAGGAGTTATCCCGTTTCTGCAAGGAGAAGGGGTTTATTTTCCCAAATAGTGAGATATATGGTGGATTTGCTGGATTCTTTGACTTCGGGCCCTTGGGAGCCGATCTCAAAAAGAACATCAAGGACAATTGGTGGAAGACCTTTGTCCAAGATCGTCAAGATATCTTGGGAATCGACGGGACACTTATCACGCATCCAAAGGTATGGCAAGCCTCCGGTCACGTGGAGAATTTCGCAGACATCGTGCTTACCTGTGCCAAGTGCAAGTACAAGACTCGTGCAGACCACTTCTTGGAAGACCAATTAAAGGAACACTTTGACGGTATGAAGGCAAGGCGCATTAATGAGCTTATCGAGTCCCACAAGCTTGTGTGCCCGATGTGCAAGGGGTCCTGGGAGCCTGCCACGGATTTCAATTTGATGTTTCAGACCAATGTGGGCCCAGCAGTGAGTAAGTCAAGCACAGCATATCTTCGACCAGAGACAGCGCAGTTGATGTTCACGAATTTTAAGCTTGTGTTCGATACCAGTCGTTGCAAGCTGCCCTTTGGCATTGCGCAGATGGGTAAGGCATTCCGCAATGAGATCTCTCCAAGAGACTTCCTCTTCAGATCAAGAGAGTTTGATCTGATGGAGATCGAATTTTTCACCCATCCAGACAAAGCTAATGAGTGCCCATATTTTGATGGAATAAAGAAGCGCTCCATACTCACGCTCACCGAGCAAGACCAACATGAGAATCAAGAGCCAAAGGAGCGGACATTCGCAGAGATCGCAACACTCACAACGCGGTGGCATGTCTATTGGATTTCAGAATGCTTACAGTGGTTCTTGGATCTCGGCATCAGAAAAGAGAATCTTCGTTTGCGTCAGCACAAAAAAGACGAGCTTGCGCATTATGCAGGCGCCTGCTTTGACATCGAATACAAATTCCCATTTGGGTGGAAGGAGATACACGGCAATGCAGATCGCAGACAATATGACCTGAATCAGCACATCAAGATTTCAGGCAAGGATCTCTCGATCTTTGATGAGGAGTCAAAGCAAAAGGTCGTTCCGTATGTGGCAAGCGAGCCTGCTCAAGGCGTTGATCGGGCATTTTTGGCATTCCTCCTTGATGCATACAACGATGACAAAGAGCGCGGCAATATTGTGCTCAAGCTTCATCCAAGGCTCTCGCCGATCAAGGTTGGTGTCTTTCCATTGGTCAATAAGCTTGAAGATAAGGCAAAGGAAGTTTATGAACTCTTGCGAAAAACATTCCCAACCCAATATGATCGCTCAGGCAGTGTGGGCAGACGTTACGCGCGGGCTGATGAACTCGGAACGCCCTATTGCGTCACGATTGACTTTGAGTCCCTCGATGACCAGTGTGTCACCGTGCGTGATCGGGACACGACCGGCCAGGTGCGCGTTGCCATAAAAGATCTCAAGTCTACGCTTCAAGCCCTTCTAAGGCAGGAGGTACAACAAGGCGTTCCCCCCCAAAGATTTAAGTAATGTTGCAGAATCTCCGACGGTATGAATAAGATTTCGGAATTGCAGGCTAATCAAGGAAAAATAGAAGTTGAAGGAACGATCATTGCGCTTAAGCCTCCGCGGACGTTTAATAGGTTTGGCAAGGAAGGAAAGGTAAGAAACGGCACGCTTAAGGACGATTCAGGTGAGATGGAGATTTCCTTGTGGAATGAGCAGGCAGATCAGGTGAATGCGGGGGATGCGATTAAGATCTCCAATGGCTGGGTGTCGGAGTATCAAGGCAAGCTCCAGATCTCAACAGGCAAATTTGGCAAGCTTGACATTCTTGAGAAGGGCGCTATACCAACAGTCGGCGCAAGCCCACTAAGTGAAAAACCAACCGTTCCTCCAAAGCCAGTGCTTGTTGAAGAGGACGTCAATGAGCCTCCTCGAAAAGAGTTTGACTACGGCGTCACGGATGATCAGGAAGGATTGGACAAGGAACGTGACGAGGACAGTGATGATATTTCGATCGAAGAAGAGAACTTTGATTGAAAATTGGGCTACGCCTCCTTTGTCATAGTGAGCAATAACAAGAAAACGTTTGAGACCCGAGCCAAAGGCGGGGATCATTAAACGTTTTCTTACAGGAATTCAATTTCTACCTCAAATCCGTCCGCTGTTGGGTGTTCTTCTACGATCGCTGGGACGAGTGTCATGTCCTTGAGTGTCTGGATATGGGATCTAAGCAAAGGTAATGGGAGGAGGATTCGTTTTTTTCTAGCGTCTACCTCGTTTTGGATCTTCTTTGTAAGAAGGGTCTTGTGTGCTATCATAAGTTTCTTATCAATGTCTTTTCCTGCGCACGCTAGTTTTTTGCGGTATCCAGCGCTGGGTGATAATTCTGATAGGTAGCAGCAGCCAAAGAGCAGGGTTCCTTCGCCTGTTGCTTCTCCGAATGCTCCTTTGGTGTTTGTTGCTCGGGCAATGAGTCTTTTCTTGACTTGCACTCCGTCTTTGAGTCGTGCTGTGCAGAAGTGCGTTGCGAGTTTTTTTGTGCGAGCGTATTCCATAATATTATGTGCAAGAGTCTCACTCCCTGCAACTCCGTAGCTAATGTCATTTTTTGGCAGGAATCCAAGAGATTCGAGTTGGTAGTGTGGCGTTGTGGTGTCTGAGAGTTCGAGTTCGTTGAGGTTAAGGAAGGAGATTTTGGTGTGGGTTGCGTCGACAAGCGCGCGTGTCTTGGCCTCATAACCTGGGATTGCCGGGATTTCAATTCCTATGTCCCAATCGTATGCTCTGGCAAGGTCTATTCTGTTCCAGAGTGATTGGTCATCAAGGTCAGGGTGGACTCGGATCTCATCAAGTCCTGACGTGTAGAGCGCATCAAGGTGTTCTCGGGTGACGAGGCGCAGTGGGGTATAGAGGTGGATGTGGAACTTTTTTCCGAATCGACTCTTGAGGAGTTTGATATACTCGCAGGTTCGTTTGATATTCGCTAGCGGGTCTCCGCCAGTGATGCCAGCGCCGGTTGCATTTGTTAGCCGTGCTTCTTCAAGAAGCTCTACAGGATTGGTGGGATCTGCAATCTTCCATTCATTGGCGTACGCATCATCCTTGCCAAATTTGTGTTCTGACACCGGACAGTAAAAGCATCGTTGGGCGCATCGGCCCGTGACAAAGACGACCATTTTCTTTCCTTGAACGCATAGCCCGCATCCTTTTGCGAGCTTTCCGCACAAGAGCGAATGATACGGAGTTCTGCTGATGCCTTCCATGAGGCGGCCGTATGAGTGTGTGTTTTTAAATGCGCCCCGTACACCTGTCCAGTGCGACCTCGGAACCTTTTTAAATGATCTTGAAGTTTCTCGTTGTATGGGTCGGTAGCTCAGCCTGGGAGAGCACACGGCTGAAGAGGACGGTTTTTACTTTCCGAAACCGTGGAGTACAAGGATCTGAGCCTTGGCGCGGAATGTCGGGAGTTCAAATCTCCCCCGACCCATGCTTTCAATCCTTCAAATTTGTAGAGGTGTCGTGGGTTTGCCGGACGTATTGTATCCATCGGTATCAAATAACCCTAGCTGTCATCCGCGCTTGATCTTCTAAAATCCACGCAGGTATGGAGATCTCCCTGGAGTGCATCCTTGTTCTTGGACACTGAGTTAGCGAATATTTATAGCCAGTTGATTAAATATATGAACAATAGAATCAACTGGCTAATAAGCAAGTTGAGTCGCCAAGGCTTTTTGCGGCATAAGCGAAAA
>JACQSU010000050.1 GCA_016211165.1 Candidatus Woesearchaeota archaeon
AGAAACCAGTTACCAAGTTTGGCAACGGGGCCAAACTCGATTGCCCAAAACAGTACTTAGGCAAGAAAGCCTACGTAATAATCAGAAAATCGGTCTAATTATGCAACACCCCACTTCTTTCACAAGCCTTAAAAGACGCTGTGTGAATCCTTCCTGCATGACATCTGCGCATGTTCTTCCACAGGGGTTCAAAATGGGACTTGTCCCTTTTTTGTTGTTGCTCCTTGCCATTGCCTGCCAACCGATTCAAGAGCGTCATGATCGTGCCTTTGTGGATAAGTTAAGAGCTGGTAATCTCACGCTCCGATCTGAGCCAATTGAGCTCACAAGCGAGGACGGTCTGGCTCTTATCGATGCGCACCAGGCAAATGCCTCGGTGTTCAAAGTGAAGGGTGTGGGCCTTCAATCAAGTATGGAAGAGGTTGTGACAGCTTGGGGTAATCCTGATAAGATTGATCCTTTTCCAGAGGTGGATACAATCAATCTGATCTATAATAACAAGCAAACGAACGAGACGGCAGTGACCTTTAACATCGTGCGAAACAGTGTCCAGCGTGTCGTCTTTAGGGAAGGGGCTGATTTCCTGGTAGGCAAGTCCAGAGTGAATATGTCCAAGGATAATATTATTACACGATTTGGCAAGCCAGATAAGGAGGAAATGACGACACTCATGTCCATGTATTATTACTATCCTGAAGGTCTCGAATTATACCACCGTCGCCAGATTGTGCGGGGTTGGGGTTTTGTGCAGCCGCAGTCCCCAAGGGAGGTTGTCTATAATGTGACAGCAAGGCCAATCAAGGGCAGTTTGCCAATGAATGGTGATTAAAGGGGGCGAAAAAGCCCCTTTTTTGCGAAGCATTTTAGAAGTCGCCCTGCATTCTTCCGTCGATGGCTCGTATTTCATCAGGTTCCAAAGTCTTTGATACACTTCTCAAGGGCGGCTATGAGACAGATGCCATAACGACCATTTTCGGCCCTGCTGGTGCGGGCAAGACAACGACGTGCATCCTTGCCGCTGTTCAGGCCTCAAAGGATGGCAAGAAGGTTATTTACGTCGATACGGAAGGGGGGTTTTCGCTTGAGCGCTTCAATCAAGTGGCTTCAGATACCAATGGTATCCTCAATAATATTATCTTTTTGCGACCGGCGACGTTTGAAGAGCAGCAGCGAGACTTCGAAAAACTCAGAGATCTCATCAGGCCACCTGTGGGATTAGTAATCATCGACACGATTGCGATGCTCTACCGTTTAGAGATGGGTGCGCGTATCGACCCTGCCGAGGTCAATAGGGATCTTGCCAAGCAGATTGCGTTTCTCACCGAGATAGCAAGAAAAAAGGAAATTCCTGTGCTTATTACCAATCAAGGTTATTCTTTTTTCGACGATCGTGACAAGACGCATATGGTTGGTGGTGATGTGATGCGGTATGGTTCTAAGTGTATCATCGAACTTCAAATAGCGCCTGATCGGAAGCGCAGGGCCATTCTCAGAAAGCATCGATCGATTGCCGAGGGCACCGAGTCACTTTTTGAGATAAAGGCTTTCGGATTCGTTGACGTAAAAGACTCAAAATTCAGGTTGTTTTAGGTTCTTCTTTGCAAGGGTGGTTGCCTCTTCCATGAGGTCAACAACAGAATACGTTGAGATGAATCCCCGCTCAACAAGGTAGCGTTGCATTTCCCAGAGGGTAAGGCCTGCTTGGGTTGCTGCAGCGCTCAGGGTGAGCTTGCCGTGTTTGTAGAGTTCTGCTGCGCGCTCCTTCATCGACTCTGTATAGCCTTTTGAAATCAGTTTTCGTAGAACCGTACTACGATCTTCATGTTCATCCTTTGCAAGACGATCTACTTTTTCAAGTAGTTCGCTATCGATGCGGATTCCTATTGCTTCAGTCATTGTTCGCCTCCGCAAGCAGCGTATCATAAACTATTGGAGAGAACCAGCCGGTTTCGCGCAAGGTTTCCACTGCACGGAGAAACATAATATTACTGATGACCTTGTCTCGAAAGAGTCGGACCAGGATGGCAGGTGTCCCGATGGGCTGGATCTTAAGCAGGTAGCGTTTTCGGCGGACATTGTCATCATCTGTGGCGAGCCAGTCCGCGTTCTCTTGTCGGTACAGCGCAACTGCTTCAGCTTCTCCTCCTCTGATATTGAGTTGATCAAGCATATCCCAATGTAAGCTTGCCTTCAAATTCACCACGCGGATTTTTCCTGTTTCAATCTGTTCCGCAATAAGCAAAGCATCTTCTTGGTAGGGGGAGCCACGATCCAAGACTTCCTCGCGAACAAGGGGCGGTATGATAACTCCCCCAAAATAGTCACAAGCCTGTGTGAGAATGGCACTTCTGGCTAGATTGATGAGTACGCAGGAATCTTTTACAGCGAGCATCTGTATAACAATGTGCACATTGTATTATAATCTTTCGATAACAGCAAGGAAAACTGCTATCAATTTGCAGATCGCGCCGGATAGAAAACATAGGACATCGGGCGCCAAAGAGAAGTTCTGTTATGCTAATTGCGCTGACTCGGAGCGACACCTGCATGGATTCGTACAGTTCAAGTTTGCGATCTGCATCCTGATTGCCTCGAAGATTCGGGCAATGTCCTTGTCGTCTTTCCAGATGCCAAAGAAGTCACGTGGACTTCGTTTTTTCTCCTTTGTGATGCGTAGTACAGTATCCGAGAAACTCTCCCCACCGACTTTGCAGGTAGCAAGCGATGCATACGCATCCTCTGATAATGCAACAGTCTTCGTCATAGGTACATGTAGGTCTACATATATTTAAGTCGTCCTGGCATTTCAGTGCTATGTCATGAAAAATATGATGATCGTAAGGATGCTTGCAAGTCCAAGCCACATCGCAGTCCTTCGTTCAGCGATGAGTATGCCAATAGCTTCGATAAAGACCGCGATGAGAGAGACGAGTTGGTTATCAATCATTGCGAAAGCCACCTCGTGAGTGTGAGCACGGTTACCGCGCCTGCTAAGACAAAGCCGCCAATGATGGAAATGACTTCGTCCTTTGAGTATCTGATAAGACCAGCACCGACAAACAACAGCGCAAAGCCAATGATGTCCATAGCAATGATAAAGTTAAGATTGTCTTGTTTGTGGTTCATAAGGACTGCAAGAAATCGAGCTAATTAAATCTTACGCAGGGATAACCAGTCCAAAAAGTGGGGAAGTTCAAAAGAGGGGGCTTGCCCTCTTTTTTTAGTCTTCACAGAAGTCTTCTGGTGTTGCTTTGAAGTCTTCGTCGGTCTTAATGACACCGCGGTGTTTGAGGTATTCTCGCGCAAGGATGTAAAACAGGAGCGCTAGGGATTTCTTTCCTTTGTTATTGCACGGGATGACCAAGTCGATGTCGTTTGATTGGTTGTTGGTGTCGCAGAGCGCGATGACTGGCATGCCGATCTGCAAAGCATCCTTGATTGCATTGCGGTCCGGCCAGCTGTCCGTTACTAAGACGATCTTTGCTTCAGTGTATGCCTCAAGTTTTGGGTTGGTCAATACTCCTGGCATGTATCTGCCTGGCACGACTCGTATCCCTGTGTGTGATCCAAAGAGTCGGATGGGTTTCCATCCGTTTTCTCGACGGCTCACAACAATGATGTCTTCTGGGTTGTATTGTGCAAGGAGGTTTGCAGCCATTTTGATGCGCGCGTCGATTTGTTGGAGATTAAGAACAGACAGTCCATCCGGTCGTGTTTTGTAGATGAATTTCTCCATGTACTTTGTTCTAAACTTCGTTCCGATGTGGATGCCGCTTTTGAGATAGGTGTCCTGTGCTACTAAGAGTGGTTCGTCGTTTGCCATTGTGTGTTTCCTCCGTAAAAAAAGGGGCGCAGCCCCTCTTTTAAACTCCCCCACGTTTAACTTCCGAGGCAAAGCCGAGGATGATTAAACGTTTTTTGCTGGGTGTTTATGACCTCACCAGCGAACTGCGCCATGCCCAAGTACGGGTTGGCGCTGTTGGTTATGGGGTGTGGACAAATCAGCTTCTTCTTAAAGCTTCCTGCAGTCGCAAGGAGTGGATCTGCGCCCGGCCCGATACGTTTATATGGATTTGGGGGAGTGGCAAGTCAATGGTGCAGCGTCCAAATGATTGGTTTGAGCAGGCGCAGCGTGACGCGGATCATGCTCAGTACCTCTTTGATGATGATCGTCTTGAAGCTGCGGCTTTTTTTGCCAGCAGGCTGTAGAAAAGGCACTCAAAGTGTCCCATGCAAGCAGTACACACAAGAAGTTGTTGTGGGCATCTGAAAACTACCAAGGAGGTTCTTGTAAAGCAGGCAGCTACGGAAGGCATGGGGATATAGCGCATCTTGTCTCGTTGGATGGGGATGGTTACAGCATACGATGATTGCATAGCCAAACCAACAACAAAAGATACCCCTAAAGAGTGACTACAGATAGAAATATTTATATAGAAA
>JACQSU010000054.1 GCA_016211165.1 Candidatus Woesearchaeota archaeon
CCTCCTTGAAAAGAGACATCGTAGGACTCGGGTAGAAGACCCGTTTGATGGAGTTGATGTGTACGCACGAAGCTCACGCGACGTGTTCAGCATGCAACCCCCAATCGTCCATACCTAATTTTCTTTAAAAACTGCGTTTTTAAAGAAAATTTCTGCATGGTTTCATTCTTTTTTTTCTTCTCTATTTTTGATTCACTTACAACAAGATCTAGTTGGAGGTCTGCTAGATAGGTTTATTAGAGGTAAGATCAGATGATCTCGTCAAACTCGCACGGGATGTCGAGGCCCCTGCAAAACTCATTGCCAAGGTTGCACGAAAATTCAAAACGTAATCTCAATCTTGTGTTTGTTTACGGGTTGTATTGTTACTTCTGTTCCCTTTTTGATGCCGACAAAATCAACGATTCTTTTACTTAGTCTCACATCAAGAGAATCGCCGGTCTGTCCGACCTTGGTCGTAGCAGACAAACCCCATAAGCCTTTTTCCTTTGCAATGCGTGTCATCTCTTTTGAGACTTCCTCTTCGTAGCACACTTCGCCGCATGTGGTGCAGACTTGCGCATCGAACTTTCCAAGTGATTGGCCTAGGAGCATGTAGTCTACCTTTTTGTTGATGATTTTCCCGCCGCATTCCTCGCATGTTGTTCGTTTCATTTAGTCCACCATCACGGTTTTGATTTTGTAGGTTTCTTCGTCTAATTTTCGATACGCGATTCGCAAGTAGGTGTGCACAGCAAGATACCCTTCTGTTTGCTTGAATTTTGCACCTCTTTGGATCGCGAGTTTGATCTGCTCTTCATCAATTCCCCGCTCGAACATCGCATCACGAGCATGGCTGGAGATGATGAGCCTCATTAGGCATCATGATATATCATAATATATAAAGCTTCCCAAAAGAATGTTATAATCACTCGAATCTCTGTTGAATTTATTCTCGAGCTTATTCCTTCTGGTATGAAACATGAGCTTGCGCGCCACGTATGGGACATCGAATTTGGACTCATCAATTCTGGGAAGTACACAACCCTAATACATGAAGGACGAATTGGAAAACCCCTGTGTCCACATGCCGAATCTGCGTGAAGGGCTTTGGGTGGAAAAAATCTCGCAATGTCTATCCACGCCGCAGGCCCTATTGGTCATCGGCGCCGGTCACGCCAAAAATACGTTTGGGCTAGTCGATGCACTGCAAGCCAAAGATATCAAGATGGAGATTATTGAAGACCTGTTACATTTGGATGATCTGCTTATGGAGTAGTTCAAGGACCAGGTGGCAAAGACTCTGGTGACACCCACTACAAGCCACCCCATAATCCGACGACTGATCGATGACGTCATTCGACCAGCTTGTTATGACCCCTATTATAGTAAGCGTTAACAGTGAGGGTATGTTACATTGCTCGCGCGAAGAATCCTCGCGCAAACATTCCAACGATGCTCGGAAGAATCTAGGACTGTCGCAAAAAAAAAGCCAGAAGAATTCCAAGAAGAACGACATATGTTCCAAGTCCTAAGCAAAATACGGAAGCAAGTACAATCAGCGTGAAAGTCTTCCGATTCAATTCTCACTTCTTTCCGTTTTCTCATCAACACACATCTTAGGTACCACAATACTGCAATCGGATGAAATTACCGCGTGTGTCCGGAATGGAGACAGTCAAAGCGATCTCTAGGATCGGATACCAAGTGAAACGACAACGAGGCAGCCACATCTACCTCTGCAAGGAAGGTTCGAATCATCGGGAGCTGGACAAGGGAACTCTTTCCAAGATCCTAAAACAAGCAGGGATAAATACTGAAAAGTTTACAGAACTCTTAAGGTAACTTTATATGGAACAAGAAGCAGAGGTGACAAATGATGAGACGATTTAGGGCATTGCTGACCCCTGGAGAAGATGGATACATTGTTGCACAGATTGTTGGACTTCCAGGATGTATTTCTCAAGGAAAGACACGAAAAGAAGCTCTGGCAAATATCAAAGAAGCTCTTGAAGGATATTTGGAAGTGCTTCAAGATCTACATGAACCTATTCCCGAACCAGACTTGTACGAAGTAGAGATCGAAGTTTGATTAATGATCATAGCAAGTCCGCTTGATATAGGCGCTTTTATTAGCAGCGGTTCAGTAGGAAAAATTGGGCTGCCGGCCTCAGGTCGAGCCTTAACGTATGTTCTATACACCGACAAAAGAGTTAATTCGTCACCTGCCTATAAATCGCAATGTTCGAAGCCGGCAGCCCCGAAGCAAAGCAAAGTTTTCTACTGAGCCACACCTGCGGAAATTTCTTAAACACGAACAAGGACGAGTCCTGTAATGGAGGTCTCAAAGAAGTTGACAGAAGCTGTTGATGCAGCCGAGTTAGAACTGATCGCAAAAGATGAGCCTTGCTGCGTCAGTGTCCATTTCAAAGTCAGAATACATATCGTGTTTTGATCAAATACTTGGAGCGGGTAGGATTGATGAGTGCGGAGATCCAGCGATGGGAGCCAACGTGAGAGGAACACATGCATGTGAACGTGTTGTGGTGAATCGCGTGCCACTGCAACCTATGAAAGTTCTCACCCTCCTCAAATCATCCTACCCCAACGCCCATTACTACCTCGACTTCAAAACCCCTCTCGACCTTCTTGTCGCTGCGATTCTCTCGGCGCAAGTCCGTGATGAAGTGGTAAATGACGCGACAAAGGAACTCTTCAGGCACTACAAGAAAGCAAAGGATTACGCTAATGCGTCTGTCAATGACCTAGTCAAGTATATCGGTAAGGTCTCCTTCGCTGCTAATAAGGCAACGCACATCATCGCAGCCTCTAAGATGCTTGTAGATAAACACGACGGCAACGTCCCAAAGACAATCGAAGAGCTCATCGAGCTTCCGGGCGTAGGGAGAAAGACAGCGATAGTCATCCTCTCAAATGCCTACAACATTGTCGACGGCATTGTCGTAGACACGCATGTCATCCGTGTCAGCGACCGCTTAGGTTGGTCGCATCAAAAGAATGCTGACAGGCGAGCACAAGAACTTGACAAACTCATCCCAAAGGAATGGTGGAAGGAGACGCAGTGGCTGCTTAAGGCGCACGGTAGAGCAATATGCAAGGCCCCGATTCCGTCCTGCTCAAGATGCCCTATCGGGAAGCTGTGCCCGAAGGTCGGAGTGACTAAACATGAATAAGGATCAGTGGCAGACGGGCTGGGGATTGATCCTGATTTCATTCTTTCTCTTGGGCGTGTGGGCGATGTATACGAACAACGCCATTATTCACGTGCTGTGGCTGTGCAATCATACGGCATTGGTGATGGGCATTGCATTACTGCTTCGTCGGCCTGGCGTCCTTGCTGGAGAGGTTTCGTTGTTCCTCATTCCACAGATCCTGTGGTCTGTGGATTTCCTCTCTGTGATGCTTACCGGACACTCACCTCTTGGAACAGTCGTATATATGTTTGATCCAATGTATCCTATTTCAATGTATATATTAGGGCTAAGCCATCTGATCTTGGCGCCTCTTACGATTGTGATCCTATTCGGGTCTGAATGGAAGCCTTCGTTTGCAGCTTCAACGATCGTGCCGCATGTGCTGGCGTTGTGGGTCGTGTCTGCAATGATTGGGCCAATGCTGAATCTGAACTGTTATGCTCGTCCGTGCAGTCCGGTGCTTCCTGATGCAGGGTATTGGTGGTATGGCTCCATTCTTTTACTGGCAATGGCATTAGGCGTAAACGCGCTCTTGATATGGGCGTGCAAGAAGGTCGGTTGATTCTGGTTCTTACGCATGATGAGTCTACAACAGCACAAGTCCAAACTCCGTGAGACGTTCAAAGTGTTTTTTGTTGAGCGTCTTAAGTGGTGTATCATTGCGGATGCATATCGATCCCACAGCGATATCACCAAAGTCTAGCGAAAGTCCTCTCTTGCTCAAGGACCTTCGGACATCCCCTGCAAGCCTTGCCGATTGATCGTCAAAAGGCAGTGGGTGAAGCTCTTCTAAAAGCTCAAAGGTCTCAATGAGCACATCAGAATCTAAGCATATCTTGGACGCCATTTGTTGAGCATCTCCCGTGCTTCTTTTACCTTTGCCTCCGAAACTCAGAATAGCATCCCGATTCCCCTTGGGAACCATCATTTCTCGGATGACTTCAGAGTAGCTGCGAGTGCCTTTGCGCTTGGTCAACTCCTGGTACACATCGTCAGCAACATTGATGAGCTTTGCCATGCTCCAGCTGTATACGTATATGTAGATAAACATTGGCTCTTCGCTCTTCAGAAATCCTTAAATAGTCGCTCCTAGGAGTTTACTCTATGTGGGAGCATGAGAAGTCTTGGTTGTCACTTATCCTAGGCCTGGTACTCTTGGTTCTTGGCGGCATTCCACTCCTTAACTCCATCGGGCTTATTGGGTTTAATCTTCCCGCATTCCTCCTCGGACTCACACCGCAAGTACTTCTGTACATCATCGCAGCAGGAGGTGTCTATCTTATCGTTGATGTCTTTGGCGAGTGGGGAGAATGGTATGGCTATGCATCACTAGCGCTTGGTGTCGTGGCAATCCTCGCTGGTCTTGTGCCGCTCCTCTTTGTATTTGGCATCATTCCCTGGACGATTCCTGGAATGAGCCTGTGGGTGTATAACATCATCTTCGTAATTGAGGCATTCTTCCTTATTATTGGCGCGTTCTTGCAGTGAAAAATCGTTTATTGTTCCTCGGAACATAAACGATTTTTTGTTATGGAAAGCAACCCCGGGTCATCACACCTCACTGGACAACCGCCCAAAATGAAATAATGGTTCTTGAGAAAGAAGTTCTAAGAGTAGAAAATTACAATGCCTTTGTTGGACCTGCATGTGTATCTGCCAAACGCACGATTCCCAAACCTGAACAAGATGTGAGATATCTTATTTCAGCGACAGTCACTGTGCCAACAAATTACACTATTCTTGTGAAGCGAGGATACGCTGTTGAGAAATGCCCTGCCGACTATGCGAGCCTTGGCGAACTCAAGATGGAGTCTACTTCAAATGGCGGCCCTAAATCCGTATGTCCTTATGATCCTGCGCATAATGTCCAAAATATAAACTCGCGTGGAGAAGAAAAGTTTTGTGTGGAAGAATATATCTGCTTGGACAAAAACGGCCATAAGATACACCACCCCCAACGAAATATACCTTACTAATTCTTGGTTTGTAGTCACTTCGTAGTAACAAATATAGAAAGGTTTAAATACTACCTAGACAATACCACTTCTTAGTAATAACACTAATACCTTGTGAGGAGGAAGACAACATGAACTACGGAAACAACACATACAGATCAAGACAAGGCATCGCATGGGTCCCACTCATGATCGGAGCAGCTGCGCTCGGAGCAACATATCTTGCGTACCGCGGATACAATTCAGGAGCTGAAGGTATCAAACAGGATGGGCAATCAGTTATTGAAGGATTCAAGTCAGCGGTTGGCGGAGCAGGCGACCTGATCGAACGCACCATGGGCTCCGACCGCGTCAGCGTGACGCTCAAGGACGGCACCACAGTGTACGTGCCAAAGCAAACAGATGCCGAACGCGCTGCAAAGAGCGTCGAGATCATGGCTGTCCAAACAGGCACTGCAACCATAGACATCGAGGCAAAACTCCTCGAACCTACAGCAAGTGTGACTACACCGCAGATCCTGCGATTCGAAGGATTGCAAGATGGCAACTCAAAGATTTCAATAAAATACAACAGCGTTCCGTAGCACCCGAGCAACTCTGTTGAAAATTAAGTCACAACAACGAGGTGTATGAAAATGGACAAGTATCACACAATGCTTGCGGGCATGTTAGGAATGGCTATGCTCTATCAGGGATGCCAGACCCCAACATTCCATGCGCAGGGAAAGCACAAGAATAGCGTCGACATTACAGGTCAGCCTGGAAGGGCTGGCACGTCTGTTCAAGGCATATTGGAGGATAACGCGCAAATAGATATTAAACATGGTATCAATATCGACTTTCCTAAGATACAGCCAGGAGAGGTCGTTGAGCGCGAGATCACCTTGCCAGACGGCACCAAGATTAAGGAGCGAGCCCGCAGACCGTCCCTTCCATCAAACCTCGAATCCCGTGTCAGCGGCGGATCCGGTTCAACAATCGGCGAAGGCATTTACAACGCTGGAAGCGGCCTTGTGGATGGTATCTGCTGGATTGGCAGTGGCATCTACAATGGCATCGGCTCAATCTGTAGCGCAGGTGCTGAATTTGTTGGCAGTGTCAATGACTACCTCCTTGACAGAACCGGAGCGCCAATGGTCAATGCACCCGCGAGTCAGCGAAGCGTGTCCGACGCAAGGGTGCACTCTCCCCAGTCCACTGACAAGCGCATGACGCTTGTGTGGGAAGGCGCCAAGCAGATGGACAATGTATATGCTATGCCATCAGAGGCTGCCGAAGTCAAGCGCCTGATGAACCAAGTAGACGAAACGCTCAGCCGAGGCGAGACCTACGAGCAAAAGTGTCGCTTCATCGCGTCGTACAAGACTGATGAGAATGGCGATGGCATCCCACAAGAGATAACACTGGCAAACGCAGTCTCGCTTTGGAATGATGCGAACAAGTACCGCCAAAGAAAGAACGCCGATCCAATGCGTGCTCGGTACACGCCGTCATCGGTTGGGATGGAAAACTATCTGCGCAACCGCTAGGTTTTTTCTCTTCGTATACATTTAAGTACTAAGACAGCCGTCTTGGCCTATGAGCCACAGCTACAGTGAGCGCATTCGTGACATTCTCGCCGGTGTGGGTATTAGTGCGATTCTTTTGACGTGTTATAGCAGATCTTCATCACCGCCGTATCCTGCACCATCCTATCAAGTAGCCGCCCCCAGTAGCACCCCAATTATCCCCTACAGTCCCAATCCGGCACCAGCACCTACTCTCAGCGCTCCAAGTCCCGCCCCCGCCCCTGCTCAATCACCTTTGCCTGTCTATGCGCCATCTCTTGTTGACAAAGTAACTCAAGGGCTAAACGACGCAGGCGATGCCCTTGGCGAAGGCCTCGCCGGCCTCGTCGATGAGACTCACAAAACAGCGAGTGACGTGGGCAAGAAGATCCAAAGCGCAGGCTCCCAGGGTGCGGGTGTGATTACAGATATCAATAACCGATTGCTTGGTAGGCCATCTGTCGCGTCATCTCAAGGGCAGTTGGACTGTGTCTATAGTGGAGCCTCCCAAGCAGACAATATCTATGCGCCTTCTGCGGAATCAGCGCAGGTCGCGGCCATCATGAGCCAGGTCGATTCCCTCTTAAGCTGTGGTGAGACCTATCAGCAGAAATTGGCCTTCCTTGATTCGTACATCACCACCGTCGACGGTATCACGCGGACGATCAATCTGCGTGACGCCAAGTTTTTGCTTGTCGATGTGCGAAACTACGCAAGCAGGCGCAATCGATCCACCCCTTCGACACAGCAGATGGATCAAGAATTGCGCAAGCGACGTTGAGTCCCTGATTCTCCCTCGATTCTTCGTCGAAAGATATTTATACCCCGACTCTGCCTTCCATCGAGGATGTCTAGGGCAATAGATGCCCCAAGCCATCGAGGGGATAGGATGCGAATGAGATGGGCGTTCATTCTTAGTGGACTTCTAAGTGTTCCCGTATCATTTGCACAGGTCTTTGATCGTCTCCAATTGCCCAATATCATCGAGCGATTCTCCGAGTATATGGAGAATCCATACCTCCAGTATATTTTCGTGGTCGTTTCATTGTGGACTATTGCATACTGCATCTTTATGATGGGAATGCTTAAGGCGGAGATTCTTATTAAAGATCGCAACACGCTCAACAAGCAAGGCAAGATTTTGTGCGCGACCCTTGCCGCATTCTTGCCGTTCATGTATATTTTCGCAACAAGAAGTCAGAATATCGAAGAGAAAATTGTGACCGTGATTGGCCCCGCATCCTATGTGCTTGGATGGATGATTGCACTGACACTCCCTCCAATAATCTATTTTTCCCTTAACAAGCTTCCATGGTTTTCGGAAGAAGGCACACAGCAGGCTCCTGCGCCAACACCTCCACGAGGAACATGAGCATGGTTAATTACAAGCTTTTGGGTCTTGCGTTCTTTATCACATCAGGTGTTCTTACGTCATATTTAGGTGTAATGCGTGGCGGAGGGGTTGCCGCAACAGCAGTCGCCGACATTGCACGTGTCAACACATTGTATGGAGTTGCAGGGTTCTGGATTTTCTTTTTGGCATTGGTTGGTACTCTAGCCCAGGGAGGATGGAGTTCACCGCTGACCCAGAATGGTGTTGGTTTGCTTGGGGATCTCTTTAGTCGTCTCACAGGAAGCACGCGACCGCCTCGAATCGCGAATGCAAGCGCGCAGGTTGTGCCAGATGCTACAGCACCAGGTCGTTTTGCTGTGCATCTGCGCTGGACCGAGCCGAATCCGACTGATCCCAACGGCCCTATTGAGCGTATTATTATCACGCGAATTCACGATTTGCGTCTGGGTGAAGAAGCTGTGGCTGTATTACCCGCGACCGCAAACGACTACGTCGACAGGAATGTACAGGCGCAGTGGTGGGCTCGCACACCTGCAGGAATGCCTGGTAGCAGATGGCGTTGGCTCAATCCCTTAAGCTATGTTCCCGGTGGTCGTCCGGAATACCTTATCCGCACTGAACGTCGAGGAGAATCAAGTTCTGCAACGCATGTTCGTCCGTCAGGTTCCCCCCCTGCAGATGCATGGACTGCTCCAAGCGCGCCTCGTCCACCGGGCGATCCTTTCGAGGGACTTCCTGCATGGGCATTTCCAGCACGTGGTTCTCCTGCAGAGTATTGGTTTGTGCGTGACCGCGGGGGTGGCAATTATGATGATATTTCAGGAACTCCAGCAGCAAGTTATGCTCCGGGAGCAAATATGATTATTCTCATTCGCACTGCAGTCGATGCGTCCAATAATGCAAGCGTCTTCGCTGTTCCTGGTGGCACGCGATCAATTGGAACGGATAATATCCGGATCCTAGGAGCACCGGGCGGCCATGATGTCACCAGAGGTATTACCGGGAATATGTACCGACCATTAGGAGCAATTCCCAGAGCTTCAGGTTGGTTAATTATCGAAACTCCTGCGCCTCCATGGGCAGCTCCAACGGTGACGATCACAATCGCACCAGATATCGAGGTGCTCTAAGGTGGCGAAGCTCTCATTTGGCACATCGAAGACCGCAACGGGCAGTAGCGGTCCTGGAGCAGAAACGCTCACAATTGTGACTCCAGATCTCTCTGTGGAAGAAGGGAGTCGGGAGAGAGTAAAGATTATCTCCCGCGTGGATGGGGGTAGTGAGTCAGTGTATGATCACGTGTACGAACTCTTTGAAGTCAAGGGCAGTAAGGGTATCTATATGGACTATGGGGTCGTACGCGGTGTGCAGCAGGGAGCTCCGGGAGAGTTTACTCTTGATATCTCAACCCTCCCTGTGGGTAAATACGAGGTTGTGTTCTATGCAACAAAAGTGAACGAGGGCAGGATGATGTCAGGAGTGTATCCGCCCGCTACAACCCAACCAAGTCGAAAAATCATTATTGTGTCTCCGAAAACAAAAAAGACGCCATTTCCCAAAGAGTATAAGGATCTTGATAAGAAGTGGCCATTGGTGCGTCCTCCTGATGATGTTGATCACTATTATCTATTTGATTCAGCAGGCCATTTTGTTCATGAGTATGGAATGAGTACTCGTAGAAGAAAGCCTCTAGAGCTTGGCAAGAAGTATACAATTGTGATTGTTGTTGCAAAGAATCGCACATTCAAATCCGCGTCAATAGAAGTATCCACAATCATCTACGAGCCTCAGACCGTTCCTGATCCGTATAATCCCCTCGGCCGAATTGTGGGTTACAATACAGTGATCAACAATGTTACTTCAACAAGCCCGCCAACAAAGCTCAAGTGGATTGCCATTGAGCATAAGATCGAGGATCCTGGGAGACTGGATCCTCGCTGTGAATTCGATATTGACCTTGAGGTGGAGACGCAACCATGACACGCATATTTGGACCTCCAGGCATTCTCTCGGAGCCAGAAGACTTGAACTCGTTTGCAGGAGGAAGCGGGGAGATGGCTGGATTAATTGTGCAGGTACTGCAACAGATTCGTGCGATTCAGCGCCAAGGGCGGATGACTGAGGCAAATGTTGCTAGCATCTATGAACATCTCCAGCGCCTTGAGTCCGCGATTCAAAAGGTGCATCAGAGTTCCAATAATGCCGTTGATAAATTTGGCAATGACTTACGGCTAAATCAGGATTTGATTATGACGTTTCAAAAGGTGCTTCAAGAAGTGCAGGGGATGCTTACACCAATGCAAAAAGAGGTGGCAGGCATCCCTGAGATTCGTCGACAAATTGACGACACGATGACAAGTCTTGGCGTGCTCAATAGGGAGGCCAGGGGCAAACTCACTGAGTTTGAGAAGCGTCTTGATGATGCAATCGCGCCTAGCATGAAGCAGGCGAAGGAGGAGAGTGAACGTATAGCCAAGGAACTTGGTGGCAGGATTGAAACGCTCGAAGCCGGTCAACAGCACTTGCTTAATCGGCTACAAGAAATCCTCGCAGCACTCAATAGAACCGAAAAGGACGCGCAAAAAGGTAGTGTTAATGAGCATGATAAAAAGAATGTGCTTGATGCAATCCAAGATCTTCCAGATGCGATTCGTGAAGCCGGGCCTGTAAGTCCGCAAGTAAAGGGTGCATTGGATCAGGCAATCGAAGAGAAGCCTCTAAGCGAGCTGATCGGGGAAGCATTTGGCGCACCACCAGATGTCATCGAGCCTGCGGCATCAGCAGCAGATCAAGCTGTGGACTCCGCCCCTATCGGTCCGCCTACCCCTCTTGATCCAAAGATCATTGATACTGCAAATCAGATTCGGGAAACAATTATTCGTACAAGGACGACGCTTAAGGAAGGCACGCGGATCAAGGGTTGGAAAGTTGTAAAGAGGGTACGGGAGAGTGTCGAATCTGAGGAGTTGATCCGTCAGGATATACAACGCCTGATTGCGAGACTTGAGGCACACCAAGGTGAAGTACGAGGTTCGTTGCCAGGACTGCAGATGCTTGCGCACTACAAGCAGATCCTCGATGATATTGTTATCCACAAAAGATACTTTGCTGCGCATCGGGAGATGGACAATCATCAAGAAGATTTGAAACGATTGCGGGAGGTGGTTAATACGCTTACACAGGTTCATCTGGACCAAGCGGCAATCCGCCAGGAGATTAGTCCCCAGTTTATGGAAAAAGTCAAAGATTTATTTGCACAAAAGAACCAACTCTACAAAGACCTAAAGACAAAAGAGACGTCTCTTGCAGAACTTCATAAAGCCGTCATTGATTTATATCATGTTCGAGTCGCGCCATTAAAGCCTGAGCACGAAACAAAGCTAAAGAATGTAGCAATTGTAGAGGAGCAGTTCAATAAGATCCGGGAACTTGAAGCAAGGCGCGCAGAACTTTTGACCCAGCTAAAGGATCGGATTAACTATTTTGATAACAAAAGTAAAATCTATGATGCCAAGCGCCTTAGTGCGGTGATTAAGCAAGCTACGAAAAAGTATGCAGATCATCTCTTTTTTGACGCGACAAAGGATATTGCGGATGCGATTGGAGGAGTGCTCGAGTTTTACAACAACTACAGCGCCTTGTTGCAAGAAAAGGCTCAGATTGTAAATGAGATCAACGAAATCAACAATAAGCTTGCAGGACCATTTGGTGCGCAGGAGATCGCAGATCATCTGCCGCACCCGGATGATCTAAAATGAAAACTCATTAATACCACCAAGGAGTATGACAACCCATGATTCCGTTCCACATCTTCTTTGTAGGTCCTATTGGTACGATCAAGCAGGCGATTCTCAATAAGATCATAGGCACTGTTTCGCAGAAGCGTTTCATCGACACAAAAAATCTCCTCCTCACTCCAGAGACTGCGATGGTGTGGGCTGAACGGCGATTACGCAGGCTCAATAGCAAGGTGCAGCGTCTTGAATCAGATGTCGAATCCATGCTCAAGCGCATACGTAAAGTCTCCCCAAGCAAGAATCCCAAGGAGTGGGATGCGGCAAGAAAACAGCTCACAGAAGCGCTCAAGGATCTCGAATCATCATTCCGGCCAGAGATGGACGCAATGGCACAGGCAGATCTCCAGTTGGAATCCACGTTTAATGTTGTCACGCACACAGTCTATGAGCAGTTAGTGAGCGCGCTCCAACAAGCCCAGCGAGCTGGCCTTGATCCTGCGCTCTTTGGCCAGTTGCGTATGAAACTTAGCGAGTTAGAACAGCGCACAGAAAAGCTCGCTGATGATCTGCGATTAGAAGAACGTCGGCAAGCGCGAGCGGCCGTGGTCTTCCAGCAATGGTCCTTAAAGCCAACAGGTTGGGTTCTGCGCAGCGCTCGAAGGACAGCCAAGCGCGCGAGGCGTGAATTCCGCAAAGGTACGGCAGAGCTTGCGGAACTCGCAACATCTTTTGAGCACGGTGATGAGGAGGCTTTCATGAATCTGTTCATCCAAATTACCCAGGCTGCGCAAGAAGAGATTGTGGATCTTGAGGTTGTGGCAGAAGATAATATGGTGCTATCCTACCGTATCCGAAAACAACTGCTTGACCTCCAATCCACAATCGATGGGATGCCTCGCGAAGCATATCAAGTGCTCCAAAGCGAACGACAAAAGATCGCTTCACTCCTTGCGTATCAGCAAGAGAAGCAAGAATTGGTGCGCAAGTCCATGGCATACGCGTATCAGAAGATCCGCGAGCAGCTTGATAGGATTCGTGTCTGAAATGGTCTAATACGGCGTGACTACTGTCGAATAAGTGGAAAAGTCTTTCTTGTTTTTTGTGCAAACTCTTCCTCCAGTTCTGAGGGTGGCTGTGGCAGCGATAATAGCATCAGGTAGGAGGGTGGGGTGGCTTCTTCGTAGTTCACCTGCTTTTTTTGCCACTATGTCATCAACAGGTACACGTTTCATAAGGGAGAGCAAATCTGCAACAACTCGTTGTTTTTCTAGTGAGACGAGATCGGTTCCAGAGTATATTTCCGCCTCGGTAATTGTGGAGTAATATCCGTCAATTATGCCATCTTCGATTTCTTTAAAGAATACTTTGGCTGGTGCATGCCCGCGAAGGTGATCGATGAATATGTTTGTGTCAATGACTACGGATTGTTTGATCATCGTCCTTTCCACTCCGCTCGCATGCGACGTTCGTACTCGAGGCCAGATTCTTTGATCTTAAGAATTCCAAACGCACGGTCAACAGGGCTTGTCGCAAGACGAGTAAGACGTACATTTCCTAAAGAATCCACATCTACGATCATCTGCTCGCCTATTTCGATGTTTGCCTGGGCTCGCACATCGGATGGTAAGGTTACCTGATAGTTGCGAGTCACTACTGTTATTCCCATAGGAGATTCTAGTAGTGGTATAATATAAAAATGTTACCACAACCAGAACCTTTAAATGCACACATTGCATGCATTGTAAACGTGGAATCTACAATCTCGGTTCGTGTACCTGCAGGAGTGCGTCAGGAGTTAGATATCTTTGTAAAAGAAGAGAAGATGGTGCAAACGTCCGAAGCCGCTCGAAAGCTCCTCCTTATCGGACTTGAGGAATGGCACAAGAAAAAGGCATTGAATCTTCTCTCAAAAGGCAGAGTTACGCTCTCAAAAGCCGCGCAGATCGCCAAAGTTTCTATCTGGGAGATGATCGAACTTGCAAAGGGGCAAGGGATCAGGATTGCTCGCGAGCGAAAATACCTTGAGCAGGATCTGGTATGAGGTTCGTATTTGATTCAGGGCCATTAATCTACCTTGGCAAGACAAGGGTTCTGGAACATCTTCGCAACCTTGCCACCGAATGCATTATTCCCGAGCAGGTGTATAATGAAGTTGTTCGAGCAGGCAAAGATCTTGGAAAAGATGATGCATTGTACATAGATAGTCTCATCAAGGAAGGAATCTTTGTAGTACAGGACTCATCAAAGGTATTTGATGCCTCTCATCCGACCCTTTCTCTTGCAGATCAAGAGGTCCTACACCTGGCAAAAGAAAGCAAAGCAATAGCAGTGATTGACGAGGATATCGGCCGCGCTACTGCCGAAGTGCTGGGTGTTTCAACAAAGGGGTCAATAGGCATCCTCCTCGTGCTTGTGAATAATCGTATTCTTAGTAAAAAAGAATGCCAAGCAATTGTTCTCCAGATGATCGACCACGGCTGGTATTGTTCAACAGATTTGTACAGTCTTATTATGGAGAAAGTACGCTAAATGGATGCTTCACATCAATCTTTGTGCCGACTGCTTGTCCTGGCATGCCGGTTTCAAAGTGTGCGCGTACTGCGCCAGAATTTCCGTGAGCGCCGGTAATTGTGCCTTTCATTTCCTTGCCTGCAGGTGTTTTCCACACAACTGATTTGCCGACAAGCGCTGCTGCTTGTTCTCGATTGTCAACACCAGAGACATAGATGACCATTTGGTTGCCTGTCTGCCGGTGTCGTGAACTTCGGAAGTTTGAGATCACTGCGTCCATGGTGGGGAGAGAGCTTTGACTCCTTTTTAAAGTTTCTTGAACGCGCACGTAGCAGAAAATCTTACAAATATAGCAAGTTGAGTTATAGCTGGTTCACGAAATAATGAAACATTTGAACTGACTATAATGTTGGAACTTTTGCGTCTGGCTGTCACAAACTTGGACGCAAAAGTTCATATAATTCGTCAACTGCC
>JACQSU010000055.1 GCA_016211165.1 Candidatus Woesearchaeota archaeon
GCCCCCTTTTGAACCCCCTAAAAATATAGAGAAACATATCCAAAAAAAAACGTTTAAGATCCGAGCCAAAGGCGAGGATCATTAAACGTTTTTACTTTTTGGCCTTCGCTGTCTTTGTAATACGCGAAAGCTCAGAAACATTCTCTGTAAGTTCTGGAAGGATCTTTTGGAAGACCTTCTCCATAGCACGAATCTCCGTGCCCACGCTCAAAAGCGATTTATCGTAATCCCCGATCTTTGAGACAATGGCCTTATGCAGATTGTCCAACTCATTTCGAACATCAAGAATCTGCTGCTCAATCTTTCCAATACGAATCTCAGAATTCTCACGCCACTCACGATCCTTGTCAAGACGCTTTTGCAACTCCCTCCACTTCTCCTCGATGATGGACTCGGCTAGCTCTTCAAATGATGCGCCCTGACGCGATTCTAGCTGCTCCCTTCCTGGCTGGATGAATGGCGGCAATCCTGATGGCGGAGCCTGGACTGGTCCGAGTCGAGGTCCCTGGGCAGGTTCTGCAGCGAATGGAAGGCCCGAAGGCGGAGTAAGCGGGGAGACGATATCACTTCCTGCAATCGGCACTCCACCAGTTATCGTTGACTTGAGCGCGGCTTGATTGAGCGCATCATACACCTGCGTCTGATTATAACCCTGCCTTTGCAGAATCTGGATAATCTGATTATTTGAGAGCCCCTGCTGCTGCATCGACGCAACATACTCTGTAGGCGTCTCTCCTGGGATCGCAGGCGGCGCAAGCGGTGGAGGAGCAGACTCCTTTTTCTTGAGAAAGTCAAACATCGCCATCCCAAAGAACCACGAAGGCGGATTAATAAACCTTTAGAAAAAAAGAGGGGCTACGCCCCTCTTTTAAACTCCCCAAAAAAGGGGCCTCGCCCCCTTTTCTCACTTTGTCAGCGTCTTAAGCTCATCAAGCATCTTGTGAACAACATCCATACCGCCCTGCCAGAACCTTGCGTCACGCATATCGATGTCAAGCTCTCTTAGCATCACCTCGGGACGCTCGGAACCACCGTAAGAGAGGAGTTTGAGATACTTTGGCACAAAGGATAGTCCTTCCTCAAGGTACTTTTCATAGAGAGCCAATGTGAGGAGATTACCGAATGCATACGCATACACATAGAACGGATAGTGGATGAAATGCGAGACACGCAGCCACTCATAGCGGAAATGCTTAGGAACAGCAATGGGCCCGAACTGCCCCTTGAGATTCTTGTAATACACGTCTGATACTTCCTGAATCGTAGCGCCTTTGGCGATAAGGTCGTGCGCCTGCTTCTCAAAGAGCACAAAGTAGGACTGGCGGGCGATGGATGCGTAGAGTCCGTCAAGCCGTTTCGCGATAAGCGAGACACGATCCTCGTTTGTCTTAAGCGTTTGAATAAAGTCTTTCTCCAAGAGCATCTCGCCAAAAATCGAAGCTGTCTCTGCAAGCGGAAGCGGAGCGTGCTGCACAAAGATCGACTGCTTAGAAGCCAACTGGGAATGGACGGCATGACCAAGCTCGTGCGCAAGCGTCGACACGTCATTCCATTTGTTATCATAACTTTGCAGCACATAGGGGATGATCCCTGGCGTCGCCGTGGCGCAAAACGCCCCACCTTCCTTGTTCGGCCTCACTTGCGCATCAAGATGATCGTGCTTGATAACGTTCATGGCGAGCGTGGCCATCTGTGGTGAGAATCGCTTATACGCGGATTCAACCATCGCCACACCTTGGGCAAAGGGAATGCTCACCGAAATCCTGTGCATCGGCGCATAGACATGATCACGGGACATCTTCTCAATACTCAAGAGCTTTGCCTTACGCCTGAAATAATCCTGGAATAATACAATATTCCGCTGCACGACATGAAGCATCACGTTCACTGCATCATCAGGAATATCATTGGAAATGTTGCGTGCGGCAATGGAGCTTTGATGATGCCGCAGATCAATGTTTTCCTGCTTCCAATCAATGACCCGCGACCGATACAATTCACCAAGCTCCTGCTCGGCACCCCTGTACACGCTATGAAATGATTTGTAGGCCGCACTGCGCACCTCGGGACGTGGATCTGTGATAAGCCCGTGCATCTGGGTATCAAGATAGGACTTGGTCTTGCCATCAACTCGCACGTTGAAACGAAATGCGCTAGTCTTGAGATCATACTGCTTGATAATCGCCTCTCGGCCTGTCACATCCTTGAGATTGATGATGCGTTCCTCCGGCTCGCTTAACAAGAATGGCTTTATGCGTCGAATCTCAAAGAGGTAATGCCTGAATCTGGGCAATGAAGACTGCATCTTCGACGCATACTCCTCATCCACATCCTTCCACCAATGCGTGAAAAAAAGGAGTCGATTGCTCACTTGGGCGTCAAACTGGCTAAACTGCGATGAGAGCGCCATTGCCTTGTCGTCATTAGTTTTTGCAGCGCAACGCAAGAATGCGTAGTTTTGCAGCATCGCAAGATCCTCTGCAACAACCTCCTTAGCCTTGAGAAATTCCCCAAGTTCGCTTGGAGATAAGCGATGTCCGAGGAAATCCTTGAATGATTCAAGATGTCTTACACGCTCCTCGATAATCTGAAGACGCCGCTGTACCTCCTGCACGTCATCCGAGGAAAGAAGCTCGCGCAGATCCCACTCGTTTGGTTCCATACCAACGCCGTGAATCCTTCTACTATTTAAAAGGAGGCGAAGCTCCTTTTTCTGCAAGACGCTCCTCAACAACCTCCTTAACAATCTTCTCAACCTGGTTGCGAGTGACAAAATTCAGAGGCTGCCATAATTCAATGTAACGCTTGAGCACAAGAACCTCCTCCTTTTTTGAAGAAGCCGCGACTTCCTGCGCAAGCTGGGTGATCTTACCATCAATATCTCTTAAGGAACGCTTCACTTCCAAAAGTTCAGCCTGCGTTGCGCGCACCTCGGTCGTGAGCGACTTGCCCTGGCTTAATTGATTCTGCTCCAAAAACTGCATCTTATCGCGGATGTTACCATAGCGGTCCTCAAGCACACGCAAGCGACGACTTGACGTATTGACCTCACCGATAAGATCTGCAATCCCTGCAGGCGGCCCGATCTCGACCTCCTTTGGCTTCTTGCCAAAGATACCCCCGGAAGGTTTCTTCTCAGAAGCTAAAGGAGCAAGTCCCAATGGAGGAAGATCAGCCATAGCCACCAC
>JACQSU010000052.1 GCA_016211165.1 Candidatus Woesearchaeota archaeon
CCCCATATATGAACCTACCGTCACTACTCCCCTATCAATACACCTCGAAACATATATATAGTGGCCTTGAGAAGGACTCGACGATGATGCTCCAACATGTGCGCAAACGCGACGGAGCCATCGTCGCATTTGACATCCACCGCATCGAGAGCGCTATCTCACGTGCGGCCATAGCCTGCAAAGACAAGACCATCGACGCCTTGGGATTATCCCACATCGTCGCCGAGATCGCATCTGAACAATACACAGGACAGACTCCCAGTGTCGAGGACATCCAAGACGTTGTCGAGCAGGTTCTGATGGGAGCAGGGCACGCCAAAGTCGCCAAGGGATACATCCTGTATCGCATGGAAGGCCAGAAACTTCGAGAGGCAAGGTTTAATCTTGTCGGCAAGGCCTTTGGCACCAAGCTCTCACTTAATGCACTCACTGTCCTGCGAGAGCGGTATCTTCTCAAGGACCACAAAGGAAATATCATCGAGACTCCGGATGAGATGTTCCGCAGAGTCGCAACGGCCATCGCCAAGGCGGATCGGAAATACGACCCCAAGGCTAATCTCAAGAAGACCGAGGACGAATTCTACAACATGATGTCCAACCTGGAATTTTTGCCCAACTCGCCAACCCTGATGAATGCCGGCACACCCATCCAACAACTCTCGGCGTGCTTTGTCCTGCCCATCGAAGACAATATGACAAGCATCTTTGAGACGCTCAAACACACCGCCATCATCCACAAAAGCGGCGGCGGCACAGGATTCTCATTCTCACGCATCAGGCCGCGCGGGGACTTCGTCTCAACGACCAAAGGGATATCATCAGGGCCAATCTCATTCATGCGCGTCTACGATGCCGCGACCGAGATGGTCAAACAAGGCGGCAGGCGACGCGGCGCCAATATGGCAATACTTCGGGTCGACCACCCCGACATCCTCGAATTCATCCATGCAAAAGAGAAATTAACTGAACTCACCAATTTCAACGTATCAGTAGCCATCACCGACGACTTTATGGAACGCGTCAAGAAAAACCAAGAATACGCCCTCATCAATCCACGCAACAAACAGATCGTCAAACGGCTTCCTGCAAAGGATGTATGGAACCTCATCATCACAATGGCTTGGAAAAGCGGCGAGCCAGGCATCGTCTTCATCGATCGGATGAACAAAACCGCGTCAAATCCGACACCAAAACTGGGCACGATCGAGTCAACGAATCCCTGCGGTGAAGTGCCGCTCCTGCCCTATGAGAGCTGCAACCTTGCGTCAATTAACCTCTCTAAACTTGTCAAGGATGGAAAGATCGACTGGAAACGACTCAACATGCTCGTCCATCGTGCAGTCCACTTCCTTGACAATGTCATCGATGTCAATGAGTACCCAATCAAAGAGATCGAGAAAGCCACACGCCTTGGCAATCGCAAGATCGGCCTTGGCGTGATGGGATTCGCCGATATGCTCTATCTCCTCAAGATCCCGTACAGCTCACCAGCTGCCGAGAAACTCGCGATGGACGTGATGAAATGCATCCAAACAGAAAGCAAGAATGCATCGGAGATGCTCGCGAAGAAACGAGGACCCTTCCCCAACTGGAAAAACAGCATCTACTACCCAAAACGAAAACTGCGAAATGCGACAACAACATCCATTGCGCCCACAGGCACATTATCAATGATCGCGGACACATCACCAGGCATCGAGCCGAACTATGCCATCGTGTACATCAAACGTGTTATGGGCGGTCAGGAATTGATGTATATCAATCCCATCTTCGAGAGGATCGCGCGAGCGGAAGGATGGTACAGCGAAGAATTGACGCGGCGCATCGCCAATTTAGGCAGCATCCAACACGAAGAGCAGATACCGGCTGCATGGCGAAATGTACTTATGGTCGCCTACGACGTCATGCCCGAATGGCACGCACGCATCCAAGCGGCGTTTCAGAGATATGTTGACAACGCTGTTTCGAAAACAGTGAACTTTCCTGCCTCTGCCACAGTGACGGACGTCGAGAACGTCTACTGGCTCGCATACACATCCGGCTGCAAGGGAGTCACGATCTACCGCGACCAGTCACGCTCTGACCAAGTGATGGAACTCAATCCCGCCGCTCTTCCAATGGCAGAATCAGCGCCCAAAGGAAGCAAATGCCCAGAATGCTTCTCCAACCTCATCGAAGCCGAAGGATGCCGAGAATGCAGCCGATGCGGATTTAGCTTTTGTCTCGCGTAAGCCCATCTTTTAAACACCCCATAGCGTAAGATTTATATTGACATAATCTATAGCACCATATTATGAACACCACAATTGCGGTCAAACAGGATACACTAGATATGCTCAAACACGTTAAGGATGAGCTGCGCGCTGAGACCTTGGATGCCACCATCAAGCAGCTCGTGCTTTTGATGAAACAGCCCAAAAAGTCGATGTTCGGATCGCTCCGGGGAATCAGGACCACCTTCAAACGGGAGAAACATGACCGTTTTGATTGACAGCTGGACATGGATCGAATACTTCAAAGGATCCCCATACGGCAAAAGAGGCGCGCCCTATGTCGAAGGACACGAAGAGATCATCGTCTCAACGATGAACGTGGCTGAGGTCTACCACTTTCTGCTAAAAGAAGCCCGTGATGATCCTGATGGACATATCGACTTTATGCTCAAACGAAGCTTTGTCATACCACTAACGCCCGAGATTGCATTACTTAGCGCCAGGAACAAGTTTACCCACAAAATGGGCATGGCCGATGCGATCGTGCTTGCAACGGCAACGACACACGGCGCAACGGTTGTGACTGGAGACGACGACTTTAAGAACCACCGAGGCGTGACATACATTGGGCCCTAAAAAGACGATTTTGGCAATTTCAACCTCCTCATCTCATGAACATGTTTAAGATTTCGCACGAAATGAGGAATCATTAAACGTTTTTAGGAACCAATTAATAGCCACCCAGAATCCTCTTCTGAATGGCAAAGCTCGGACTCACACATGTCTATACCGGGGATGGAAAGGGCAAGACCTCTGCCTCAATGGGACTCGCGCTCCGAGCTGTCGGACAGGGACTCAAAGTCTTTGTCATCCAATTCATGAAAGGCGGGGCATACACTGGCGAGATGATTTCAGCAAAGAACTTCCTGCCAAACATCGAATTTGTGCAATACGGGAGGCACTGCATCAAGGAGATCAAGCAACTAAAACTGCTTGGTTTTGAGACCGGCCACGAATTCTACGACCGCATTCGCGAAGACATCGAATGCGGCACATGCAGATGGTGCTTTGTCAATGACTCCAAGCAGGCAGAGTTTTGTCGCCAAGCATATGAGAAAGCAAAGGACGTGCTCACATCAGGCGAGTACGATCTTGTTGTATTGGATGAAATCAATGTCGCGCTCCACTACACATACGTCGACTTGAACCGCGTCCTTGAGATAATCAAGGAAAAATCCCCAAACACTGAACTTGTGATGTCTGGGCGCAATGCCCCACAAGAAGTGATGGACATCGCAGATTATGTCACTGTGATGGAACAAGTCAAACACCCCTTCATCGACAAGAAGATCAGCGCGAGACGAGGAATCGAATATTGAAAAAGAGGCTTGAGACCCCTCTTTTAAACGCCCCTACCAAAAACTGACAGCTTCCGTCGCAGAAGGAAACATTCCGGACGGCGTTGCGAAAAGTGAATATAGGACTGACCATATACGCTCCTTATGTACCTGGTCAAGATGAATAAACGCGGGAAGATCGTCCTTCCTACACCAGTTCTTCAGAAGCTCGGACTCGGCGTCAAGACTTGCTGTGGCTTCATCGAAAATGAGAATCTTTGGCTTCTTGATAAGCGCCCGCGCAATCGCCAGACGCTGCTTTTGCCCGCCAGAGAGACGCACGCCGCTTTGACGTCGCGACCATCGATAAGGATGCTGCCTTCTGATGGATCAAAGTGACGCAAGATAAGCTTGACAACCGTTGACTTCCCAGCACCGGATCTGCCGACCAATGCTATCACGGAAATCTATTGTCTGGAGTTGATTGCGGCACGAAGAAATAAATACGCACATGATGTTCGTTGCGCATGCTCATCGGCATCGCAGGGCCACTCGCTGTAGGGAAGGACACTGTAGGCGCGATTCTTAAAGAAGAGGGCTTTGTCAACTTCTCATACGGCGATGTCTTACGCGATGAATGCGACCGCAGGGGAATACCCAAAGATCGACCAACACTCGTGCGCATCGCTGATGAATTCCGAGCCAAAGATCCTGCATATCTGAGCAAATTATTGCTTAAGAGAATCAAGAGTTCAGGAGTCGCCAAGGCGTTGCTTACTGGTATACGAACACCATCTGAGGTCGCAGAACTGCGCAAGGATCCATCGTTTGTGCTGGTGTGGGTTGACGCGCCCCTCGAACTGCGATACGCCCGAATCCACGCAAACCCGCGCGACGAGCGTGACACAATCAGCTTTGAAGAATTCAAGGCACACGACGAACGCGAATGGCACGGCATCAATACCCACATCAGCTTTTCCAAAATCAAACTGATGGCGGATGTCGAGATTCAAAATGACAAGGGACTAAAGGAGTTGCGAGAACAAGCGCTTGGGGTTCTGAATCGGATACGACAAGAGTCCTAACGCTAGTACTGACGACAACGCGGGCCAGTATTTATAGTGGTGAAAGTTAAATTTCGTGAACCAGCTATACTATAAGTTCCGACGTTATAGCTGACAGACAATCATCACATCGGCTGCACGACGCCCTATCCTTTCGCTACATTTATCAAGAAGGCATGGACTCTTGCCGACGTGGAGCAGATCGGAGCAACATGGGGAGGCCTTGCAGCAGACTCGCCACGGGGCATCCTACCATCACAGTATATCAGAGAACTGCTTAACACCGGAGTGATTCGGTCATCCGCACCCTTGAACGACACAAGCATCCAACCATCATCCATCGACCTACGCCTTGGCAAAAAAGGATGGCGAGTACCAGCAGCATTCATGACACGCAATGGCACCAGAATAGCGGATCGCCTCGCAGAATTCGAGAATACATACTACACCCTCGACTTGACCAAGCCCACATTTCTTGAAGCGCGCAAGATGTATGTATTTGAATTACAAGAAGAAGTGACGTTTCCAAAGCACATCCGCGCACGATCCAATCCGAAATCTTCGACTGGACGTGCTGATACATTCGCACGACTGATTGTCGATGGCTCACGAAACTTTGATTTCATCCCAGATGGATACTCTGGAAAACTGTACTTACTTGTCTACCCTATCTCATTTGATATCATTGTCAAGGAGGGGCTTGCCCTTAATCAAATCCGGATGCACAGCCACAATCCTCCAAAACTGTCAACGGAACAACTCTTTGCGATCTACGAACGCCACCAGATACTGTATGATAAAGAAGGACGACCCATACCTCCAAGCGAACACATCGTCCATGATGGAGGACTGCATTTGTCGATTGACCTTTCCGAACCCATTGTCGGTTACAAATCTAGGAAGAACTCTCCGCCGCTCAACTTGCTTCGGTCAGGACACCATGAAGTGCACGACTACTGGGAACCTATCAAACGTCCCAGTACTGGACGACTGATCCTTGACCCCGAACATTTCTACATCTTTAAATCAAAAGAACTCATCCGGATCCCGACACCGTACGCAGCTGAAGTGATTGATTTTCATTCGGGAATCGGCGAGTTTAGGTCGCACTACGCAGGATTCTTCGATCCTGGGTTCGGTTATGGAAAACACGGGGAGCTCAAGGGTGCCGCGGCAGTCTTCGAAGCACGCGTCCGCGACACGCCAATGGAAGTCGAAGACGGCCAACTCTTCTGCAAATTCACCTTTGAGAAAATGGCAGCCGTACCTGAAATCGCATACGGCGTCGATATCAAATCACACTATCAAGGACAAGGACTAAGATTAGGGAAACACTTTAAGAGCTAGCAAAACCTTATAAGTCGCACTGCAATCCTTTTGTTCATGGCGAAATACCAGTGCGGCGTATGCGGCTACATCTATGATGAAGAAGCTGAAGGCACGAAATTCTCCGAACTCCCAGCAGACTGGCACTGCCCTGTCTGCGGAGCCCCACACAACCAATTCAACCTGCTTGAGACTAGGGATCGAGAAGGCAAACTGTAATGAAAAAAGGGGGCACGGCCCCCTTTTGAACCCCTTCCGCCGTGCTCCTCGTCAGGTTTTGCGCCGGGCGCAAGACCATGACGTATCCTTGGCATTATATAAAAAAAAAGGGCGCGGCCACTCCCACAGTCGCTTGGCTAGCCTCTGCCCACAAGCGAGTCATACATCCGCGCCCCGCTTAGCGTGATATGATCATAGTACTCAAAGAGTTTCTCAAATAAAGGGGTTTGTTGACCACCCGGTGTTGCAGCGACGAACAGCGTTGGCAACTTGAGTTGATACGGTGGATCAAAGAGACCACCCTCGCTCACGAACACCAATCCGTTGAGGCGACGACACTCAAAGAGCCGGCGCGTTACGTCAAAAGCAACCGCCACGGGATGCTTTTCAAAACATGCCTCCAATGTTCTTACCATGATAGCACATCTCTTGCAGTCCTCATCAGCACTCCCTCTCGGACGTAAGCTTAATTGCCGCATGATCAGCTGTCGTTCTGCATGTTCAGTCACGCCGACATCGAGGTGATGAGCCGCCATCAAATACACATTGTCGATATATGCATCAAGAAGATTCAGAGACGCAAGGGCCCACCCGTGCGCGTCGCGCTCTATGATATCTTGCGCATGGTTCTCACGGAAATCCTGCGCAAGCACAAGCGTCCTCGGCTCTCTTTGTCGTACGTGATCATTGTCAGAATCCCAACCAGCGATCGTCTCAAGATTTCCATTTGCGCAGACGCGAAGCACTTCCATCTGATCCAGATATCTCCCTGCTGCAGGAGCAAGTTTCTCTTTTACGGCCCCCCATAAAGCATCAATGCCAATCGCGTTCCGATACGCCTCATCGTTCGCTCGCAGCATATCCCTGCGACGCCCACGACGCCATATCCGCGCGCCGTACACATCATCCTCGTACATACGATCCGCACAGAGGCGCTCATACGCTCTTCTTGTCAGATCATTCATCCGTGGTTCGCTCATTTACTAAGGGATCTACTCCGTGCATAAAAAGCTGCGGGAAAAAGGAGGCTGCTGCCCGATACACTTTCTCCCACCCTCAGCGTACACACTGGCTGCATCCTGACATGTCGATGAACAGGCTACCGGCCCATCCACTCATCAAGGCTCCACTTGCGGCCACCCATCGTCGCGAATACTGCGAAAGCGGCGAAGTACATCAAGGCAAGCTCACCTTTATTCACAAGAGGGTTCCAACCGCCTGATGCATGCACCATGACATACGCGACAAGCATCTGACCGGCTGAAAGGAATGACGCGAGCTGTGTGAGAAATCCAAAAGCAACTGCAAGGCCACCTACAAGTTCGACAATACCTGCAACAAGCATCAGACCTCCTGGAGCATCGCCACCCATCACAAGCGGCGAGAGTTTCTGCCAACCATGCAAGAAAAACATCAATCCTACAAGAACACGAGCGCCAAGATACGCCCAATCCTCAAGACCGGATAACCAATTATTTAGTTTGTGTAGCATTGGAAATCACCAAGCAGACAGCGCATAAAACTAGGATTTAAAGATGTCGGGAAAAGCAGGGGCTGCGCCCCTCTGTCAAAAGCTTCGAGGACACCCCCCCGGTCAGAGACCGGAGGCATGCTCGCTGCGCTCGCCGCCCGCCCATTTTGACAGTTCTCTATAGATTCAGTTCCAATTCAGAAAAACCCGCCGAGCGTCTTCTGATTCGCCTTGCCAAGAAGGTCCTCTTTTGAGTAGCCAATGACCTGGAAGATGCGCTCAACACTGGGGATGATCTGATTCTCTATATAATATGACGCGTCGTACTCGTTGTCTTTTAATTCTTCAGGTAGGCGCACTTTGTCACGGATTTTGTCCTTGGGAGAGCCTTTGGCTATCACATACTTAATCATCGTGCCTGCACCAACAGCATAACCTTTTGCCTTCATCCGCTCTGCTGCAGCAACATGAGGACCTTTAGTCTCATAGCCTGACGTATCCTTTGTGAGCATCGTAAGAATGGTAACCTTGCCAGCAGGGATCTTCGCTTCACGAAGAGCGTTGATGACACCCTTGACATACTCAAGCGCAGCCTTGTTATTGCGATCCTTAAGGATGAGTTCAAGCGCATGTTTTTGGGTTTCCTTGGCAATGAGCGACGTGTTTCTTCTCACGGTCTCAAAACCACGGATCTTAAGTTCACCACGCTCATCAACAAGAGCATACCGCTTCTTTGCACCCTTCTTAGGCTCGTCTGCGTCGTCGCTTGCGTCCTCAGTAGCGGCACCTGACTTTGCACTAGCCTTTGTGCCAACAAACAACCCTGCAGGGTAATAATTCTCAAAATCAAGCTCTACTTTTCCAGGCAATGTGAAATTGACTTCTTCTAAAAACCGCAAGGCATCTTCTTTGGTATTCTTTGTCAGTTGCAAAAAGATACTATCTGTATCTGAATACAGCACTTCAAAGCCACGCTTACGCGCTTGCTCGATAACCCCCATGATATAGTTCCTGCCATAGCCTGTAATCGACTCAACACCTTCAAAAGAATACCACCTGCTCTGACTAAACCCCAGATACCCATAAAACGAATTCGCCATCCACTTAAGCGCATCACTGCGCGCAATAAGCAGTGCATCCTTCTTGTTTTTCTTAAGCAATTCCTTGATGCGATTCCTCCTCTCGACAAGCTCATCAAGAATCGTTGGGACGAACCCTTGCTTTTTCTCACAATACCAGATCCGCTGGCCATCCACAGGAGCGAGGTTCTTACCCTCACAACATGAGCAACGCAAGGTCTCTGGAGAAATGTTGTGGGACACAATAATCGAAGGATACAGGGACCGAAAATCAAAGACCACGATATTCTCATAGAGACCTGGCGTAGGCTCAAACACAAAACCACCCTTCGCGCTCCGATGCATCCTTGCCGATGACTCGCTATACCCTGGCCTGTTATACACCACAATATTCCACTCACGCGCCTGACGGAAAATATATCCCTCGATGAGATGCGTAATCGATCCGCGCGACGCATCAAAAGGCAGAAGACCTGAAAGCCGCACAAGCTCTACTAGATTTGGCAAGACCTTCTCTGCAAGCTGATACGTGAGCTTGGCATCGTGCAGATTGTACTCCGCGTACCGCGCAAGCTCCCTGCTCGCATCATCCCAATGCTTTGATAAGCTGTCAAGATCAACGACCATCTTACGCTCACCAAGCAATTCTTCGCTCACAGCGTCCAGACTAAAGACGTCTGTGTCCATCGTCCTGCCGATGACCCTCCTGATAAATCCAAGGATGTCAAGATGCACAAGCCCAGGGATCTCGACTTGCTTTTTGATCTTGGTTAAGACACGCACCTCGCTATGATCCATACCAAGATCAAGCTTGATACGGTACTTGTCTGCACGCGCCTTGATATACGGAAGATCAAAACCATCAGAATAGTAGCCGACGACGATGTCCGGACCATACGCGATCATATGCTCACGGAAATGACGAATCATCGCCTCTTCGGAATCGACGAAATCGACAAACGGAGCTGCGCCATCAAAATGCTTCCACGTGATCACCTTCTGGAAATCAGGACCATACAGCGCGATCATCAATATTGGATTACGCACCATATCCACACCCCGACCCATATCCTGATACGTCTCGATATCCACAGCGAGCATCTTCGGATGATTGTACGTGACATCAATGAGAGGCTTGATAGTTGATACTTGCAACATAGCGGCGCGGGATGCCTCAAGACACCACTCACCACTCACTTCAACTTGAGAAAATGGATAAATGCCTTTATCAATAAGATACCTGCGTACGAAGAGAACATCGTTTTCGTTCACCATTCGAAGCTCGGGCCAATCCTTAATCATCTCGGAGATCCTGGGCACTGCTCCTGGAATGTTTGTGAAGACTTTGAGAATCGTAGTCTCCTTGCCATCAAAGAATTTCTTATGCTCATCGACGCGGATGATGCGCATCTCATCATTTGAGAGCTCGGCCTCCAAAGCGGCAAGGCGAGCCTTGCACGCATCGATCTGCTTTGGGATTATGATAAAATATGGATCAAAGGTTGAATCGACAATGACCACTTGCTTGCCCTCTGTTGTTCGGCCATATAGGTACATCTTAGCTTTCCCATCCACAATCCTGTAGGATGCATCAAGGACAAAGACATTAAGCGTCACCATACGACGATGGAAGGGTAGGGAGTTTATAAGGTGTGAGGAGACCCAATTTCCCATACTGAAAATCCCGCTCATGCCCTTTTTCCGTCGTAAAAACGCAGGATTGAGCGCAAACATTTATATAATACCCAGGCTACCCCCGTCGAGAAGAGGTGAATGGTGATAGAAAACGTCTCTTGCGCTGGTTCTTGTGGAACACCTGCTTGCACTGCCGCTTGTAGATCGCAGACTATTCCATATCATATTCTTCGCTAGCGATGGCACTCGACATACGACCGGAGCCGAGCCCAACGCGACGATGCCCGCAATGCAAGCAACTCGCGCTTATCTTTGATGATGAGCGCAAGGCATTCCGCTGCACACGCTGCGGATACACGCAAAGCTTGCGGGCCCAAGAATAAGAGGTGATTGGTATGAAAGCTCACAAAGAGCAACGCGTCGGCGTCTTTGTTGATGTGCAGAATCTGTACTACTCCGCACGATACACCTATGACCGTCGTGTCAATTTCGCCGCAGTGCTCAAAGATGCTGTCAAAGGCAGACAGCTCGTCCGCGCCATCGCCTATGTCATCAAAGCAGAACAAATGGGAGAATCCAGCTTCTTCGACGCGCTGGATCAGATGGGCTACGAAGTCAAGGCAAAAGACCTCCAGATATTCCCCGGAGGCGCAAAGAAAGGCGACTGGGACATCGGCATTGCAATGGACACCATCGAGCTTGCACCCAAATTGGATGTTATCATCCTTGTGAGTGGAGACGGCGACTACAAAGACCTTGTGCAACACCTCAAACGCGCGCTCGGCTGCAGAGTCGAAGCAATGGCATTTGGCAAGAGCACATCCGGACTCTTGCTCTCTGAAGTCGATGAATTCACTGACCTTGACAAATCCCCGGACAAGTATATGATGAAACGAATCGTGCGCGAAAAGCGAACTGAACCGTCAGCCGAGGATAGCGCCGCAGCACAATTGAGCCGCGAGGTGCGAACTCGACGAGAACCAAAGACGACAACACGAGCCTTGCCCCCACGCCTTAGCGCAAAACGCGAAACAATCCGAGGTGATGAGCTTGGTTAGCGTGCTTGGCAAGACCAAACTCGCCGAAGGGATACACTATCTTCTGCTCAAAACGCCAGAGATGAGCAAGAAAACACGCCCTGGACAGTACATACTCATCAAGAAAACAGAGAACTCGCAAACAATCCCCGCATTTGTCGCTGAAAAAGACAAGAAAGGCATCGGCGTGATCATTGACGCGGCGACCGCTGAAGGCAAACAACTTGCCGACCTCAAAAAAGGGTCGGAATTATACACCGTCACCGGACCCCTTGGCAAACCCGTGCGCGTCGGAGACTTCGGCAATGTCTGCATCATCACCGAGGCCCGAGGCGTTGGCGCCGCAATGCTCATCAGCCAATCACTGCGCAACTTCGAGAACAAAGTCTACTTCATCGCCTCATTTGCGAACAAGAAACAGCGATTCTGGGAACCACGCGTCAAGAAAGCTGCGGACAAATTCCTCATCGTCACCCAAAAACAAGACGCCATCATCGATGAACCCATCTCCGAACTCTCCGCGCTCCTGCGCCGCAAACACATGACCCTCGTCATCGCGCTATGCTCGCCGCAGATGCTTCGAAAGGTGGCCAAGGCAACAGAATTGCGCTCACGCACATTGACTCTGCTTTTGCCACCCATCGGCGATGATGGCATCGGACTGTCCAGCAGCTGCAGATTCACCTATGACAACGAGTCCAGACTCGCCTGCGTCGAAGGACCAGCAATCGACGCGCACAAGACCGACTGGGACTCGGTATGCGCGAGGTGGACCTGAATGGCAAGAAAAGAACTCTTGCCAGAGTGGATACGTGAAGAAGCCAAACGATGCGGCAACTGCGAACACCAATGCAGCAATCGCGTCGGCGTCCCATTCCACGACATCTTTGGCCACCTAAAAAAAGGAGATCTGCATTCCGCGAAACGCGTTCTTATCCACCATGACCCGCTGCCCACGCTATCCTCCCACACATGCTATAAACACAGCGAGCGCGCGTGCCCGCACAAGCTCCGCATTAAAGACACCATACGAGAAGTCGCCAAGCGAGGCGTGGTGCTTACTCCCAAACCCCGCAAACACACACCCGCAATCGCCATCATCGGTGCCGGCCTTAGCGGCCTTGCGATGGCATCCATTGCTCAATCCAAAGGATTCGAAGTGCACCTCTTTGAAGCCATGCCCCAGCTTGGAGGATCCACACGCTACCTCACCCCGGAATGGAGACTTCCCCGCGCAGATCTTGACGCGCAAATCAAGGAATTATCCGATGGCATTGAGATATATACCAACGCAGTGATCGGAAGCACGGTCTTTGTCGAGGAATTAGCACGAGAATTCGACGTCGTCGCGGTCTGCACAGGATCCAACCGACCCGCATTCCCCGGCATCCCTGGAGAATCGCTTCGGGGAGTGTTCGCGGCAAATGACATCCTCTTAGGACACGACACCGGCGAACCCACGAGCACGATCGTCCTGGGACACGGCACCCCTGCGCTTGACGCCGCCATCATCGAAGCACGCAAAGGAGCCCAGGTGACAGTCGTGTGCAATAAGGAAAACATCAGCGCGGACAAGAGCCTGCTCGATGCGGCCCGCA
>JACQSU010000053.1 GCA_016211165.1 Candidatus Woesearchaeota archaeon
AGCTTTCAAGTTCTTTGAATGCTGCTGTGCAGTCATCCATGACTGTCTGCTTGCGCAGACAGTTGTATCGGTATTTGCACACAAACATAAAGGTTATCCAATTGTTTCTTGTGTCATCTATCATAAGAATTCATCTCAGAAGTTTTTTATAGAAACCCCACCGTACAAGAATATTATCACTTGGTTGCAAATCCTGGCATTTAAAAGAGGGGCGCAGCCCCTCTTTTTAGGCTCGTCCCTTACTTTCTCCAGTCACGATTCCTGATGCGATGATGTGAGCCACCCTGATGGGCTCTGGCACTTCGCTTCGTGTACACGTCAATGCCAAGACCTTCTCCGCACCCGCGGTATCAATGCCGAAGCATTGGTACCAGATCTTGCGCCACAATCGCGGCTCGCCAAGTTTTTCGATGAGCGCTCGTTTATGTCCCATTCCAATCCGGTCAAGAACGCGCAAGATGTTCCTTATGTCCGGCTTTCGGCGAATGACACAAATGACGGGCACTCCGGTTTGCTTGCGCAGAGTTTGAATATCAATGACATTGAATCCACCCAATGCAATGCCATCAATAAGGATGCAATAGAGCCCGCCACAAAACTTTGAGCGAGAAATCATCGATGACAATTTCTCTGTGGCGTCATCGCCATCGACTCTAACCTGAGTTGATAGCAAGCCATCCAAATAGGCCCCGCCTCGAAACATCACTCCCACAACAAGCGTCTCTTTGGACTGATGCTTCACAAATGGGCCATCATCGATGCCCAGAATGCGTGATTCTGCTTTGAGGCGTTTCACAGTGGTGGTTCTGGCTCTTAAGGCTTATATAGCCGTCGGTTCTCCGTGGGTGCTATGTGCGGCATTGTAGGATATTGGGGCCCTGGAGATGTGATAATGGTCATCGATGCTCTCAAACAGCTCGAGTATCGCGGGTATGATAGTTGGGGGATAGCGACGATTGATGCGAAGAAAATCCACGTCTGCAAACATGAAGGCAAGATCAGCGCAGGGCTTCCCAATGATTCCATCAAGGGCTCCGGCATTGCTGTAGCGCATACGCGTTGGGCAACGCACGGAGCCGTATCTGAGCGAAATGCCCACCCGATTCTCTCACAAAATCAAGAGATCGCTGTTGTGCATAATGGGATCATTGAAAATTATGCAGAGCTTCGGCAAGAAATGGAAGGCAAGGGAATCACATTTCGGACACAGACAGACACCGAAGTTATCCCCAACCTCATCCAGATGTATATGATGCAAGGAGATCTATTTGAGCTCGGAGCAAAAAAAAGTCTGGCAAGGCTGCACGGTAGTTATGCCATCGTTGCCATGCACCAAGACTCCAATCGACTCTTCGTGGCAAAGGACGGCTCGCCGATGGTTCTAGGTATTGGTGATCAGGAGTGTTTCGCTGCATCAGATGTGACTGCGTTTCTTCACAAGACCAAGCGTGTGATCTTCTTGGATGATGGTAACTTCGCCCTTATCGGTCCTGCCATAGAGGTCAGAAAATCGCTAACAGGTGAGTCAGTCACGCCAATGATCCAAGAAATTTCGTGGAGTCAAGAAGAGGCTAAAAAAGGAGAGCACCCTCATTTTATGATCAAGGAGATTCTTGAGCAGTCGATAACGATTCCACAAAGTGTTGTGCAAGATGAATCAACGTTGCGATCATCCATAAATTTGCTCAAGAAGGCGAACCAGGTCTACGCCATCGCCTGCGGTTCTTCCTTGTTTGCTGCAGAGATTGGACAATACTGGTTCTCGACAGCAGGCAGGGGTATGCACGTGATCGCTGCTTCAGAGTTTGAGCGGATCGCAACGCTTATCACAGAAAATGATGTGGTTCTTGCATTGAGTCAGTCAGGGGAGACTGCTGACACGATTGATGCAATCAAGCAAGTGAAAAGCAGGGGCGCGAAGGTCGTGAGCATCATCAATGCGATGGGCTCCACGCTATCACGGTTAGCAGACGCGGTGCTGCCGATGAATTGTGGTCCTGAAATCTGTGTCCTCTCGACAAAGAGTTTCACTGCAGAGCTTGGCATTCTGCTTTTGCTTGCGGACCGCATCGGCGCGAGCGCGCACAATATACAAGAGATTGTTAGTCATATCGAAACGGCGCATAGGCGCAATTCCGCGAAGATGGTGCAACTCGCCCAGGCGCTCAAGAGAAAAGGTGATATGTTTGTTATAGGGAGGGGCGTCGCGTATCCCGTGGCGCGGGAAGGCGCGCTTAAGATCAAGGAGGTGTCTTATATTCACGCAGAGGGGTTCTCCGGTGGGGAGCTTAAACACGGCTCGATAGCTTTGGTCGAAAAGGACTCGTACGCTATCGCATTGCCGACACAAAGAACACGGAAGGCCTTGCAGGGTAATTGTATGGAGATTCGGGCTAGGGGTGGTGTTATCATCGCAATTGACTCTGAGGAGCACGAATCGTATGATCATCTGCTCAAGATTGATCCCATAGAAGATGATCGCTACCCATTCATCGCTGTTGTCCTGCTTCAGCTTCTGTCCTATGAGCTTGCGCTTGCCAAGGACTGCGATCCAGACAAGCCGCGGAATCTCGCTAAGAGTGTGACGGTTAAGTAACTTTATAAGAGACGACTAATATAGGGGGGAGTTTAAAAGAGGGGCGCAGCCTCTCTTTTTAGGGGAGTTTAAAAGAGGGGCGCAGCCTCTCTTTTTAGGGGAGTTTAAAAGAGGGTCTCCCTCTTTTTTTGAAGATGCAAAAGATCGTAATCATCGGTGGCGGAAGCGGGTCCTATAATCTGCTCCGAGGTCTGAAACGATACACGCAAGATCTGACAGCGATTGTGACGATGTTTGATTCGGGTGGCTCGGCTGGCATTTGCCGAGACGAATTCGGTGTCCTTCCCCCTGGTGATGTGCGCCGGTGTCTTCTTGCCCTTTCTGAAGAGTCCAAGCACAATCTCCTTTTGCGTCAATTATTCAGCTACCGATTTGACAAGGGCACTGGACTTTCAGGTCACAGTTTTGGAAATCTCTTCCTTACCGTTCTTAAGGAGATCACAGGTTCCGACATCGAGGCTATAGAAGCCGCGGCGCAGATTCTTAAGATCAAAGGAAGGGTTCTTCCTGTCACTCTTGATCGTGCGCACTTGTGCGCTGAGCTTGAGGATGGCACGATCATTCAGCGTGAGACTAATATTGACATACCAAAGCATGATCCGAACCTTCGGATCAAGCGAGTTTTCCTAGATTCTCCAGCATCTGCGTACTGCGAGGTGATCGATGCGATAAGGGCAGCGGACAAGATCATCATCGGACCCGGGGATCTCTACACTTCCATCATCCCAAATCTTCTTGTTGAAGGCGTTCCCGAAGCGATTAAGGACTCAAAGGCAAAGAAGATCTTTGTGTGCAATGTGATGACCAAGTTTGGCGAGACAAATGATTTCAAGGCATCAGACTTCCTTGGTGAGATTCACAAATATCTTGGCAGTTCGTGCGTGGATGTGATGATCTGCAACGACAAGCAGGTTTCTGCTGAAGCAGAGCGTAGGTATGCAGAGGAGCATCAGTTCCAAGTCGAGATCGACAAGGATGCTATTGCCAAAACTGGTGTGCAGCTTGTGTGCAAGGATATGATTTTTGAGCCGGATGTGATTCGTCATAATCCAATCAAGCTTGCGGACGCTATTATGAAGATCTAAGCATCGTGATTATCTTATCTTTCGAACAAGCGTAAGGAAGCCAGAGTGAACGATCTCCTTTGATACAGGTCGCACTTTTCTTCCAGCGATTTCCCATGGTCGTTCGATGATTTCAACGACATCGAGCGCAAGAAATTCTGGCCGTTTCAAGACTGCATTCACAAAATCCATCGTCTGTGGTATAGTGGGGGAGTACGAGACCAAGAATCCACCAACACGCAGCGTCTTATGAGCAGAATCCAGGCCTTCCCAAGGGTTTGGGAGGTCATACGTGACAAGGTCCACACCATGCTCAGATATTCCAGTCGTGACGTCTCCTTTCTTGATCTCGATATTTCCAATGCCTAGATTCTTGGCATTTTCTTTGGCAACAGCGATATGTTCGTCTTCAATGTCATAGCTGACCACTTTCTTGACATGCCTTGAAAGAGTAAGGGCAAGGGCTCCAGATCCTGTGCCAGCGTCAACAATGATTGACTCGCTGCCCACGCCTGTCTTTGCAAGGATCCATCCAATATCTTTGAGTGGAATTGTCTGCGGCAAACGTTTCATGCGTTCATATTGATCAATAAACGATGGCGTGATCATAACAAACTCGACGCCTTTATTCGAGACAACTACAGACCCGTCAGCTTTGGCAAGTTCTTCTTTCTTGATAATGCCATGCCGTGTGCCAAAGTCTTTGCTCTCATCAGTGACATAAATGAGATCTTCGGCTGACACGACAATCTCTTTATTGAGGTGCTCAACAAATCGCGTGGTCTGTGGCTTGATGAGGATGCGTGGCATAGACTTCAAAGCTACGGAGGGCTTAAAAAGGTGCGTAGGGCTCGGAAACTTTTATAAACGGGTTGGCGTTCACGACGAGAGAAAGGCGGCATTGTTACGCCTAGCGGAGGGATCTGTAATAGGTCCCTGGCCGACGCGGAGGTTTCCTGCAAAGGACTCTAGAGCCAAGCGGCTAAGGCGATCGCCTGCAGAGGGCGACAATCGCTCTGTTGAGTCGCGCAAGCGGCAATGACATCGCAGAGAGCGATTATTCCGGGGTTCGAGTCCCTGCCTCCGCTTTCTTTGAGTAAGCGTAGTGTTTTCTATTGGGAAATTTCATGAAGGATATCATCGATTGGGAGGCGTTTCGACCGATGATTGGAAGTGTGTTTCACGATGATGATAACGTTGGTGGACGGCCGCACACCGATGAGCTTGCGATCGTTTGAGTTTTCGCAACCTTGTCGGTTTATATCGACAAGGACGGAACTTTTGTCCTCAAATGACAACGTATATAAGTGATGAGTTCGAAGATTTTCCAAAGGTGATAGTTGCATCATGAAGGTTTGTGTGTTGCATAGTGGTGATATTGGTTCAATATCATCGATTGTGGATGCCTTGCGTGTTTCACACGACGTGTCTGCTCTTGTATTTGATCAAGCTAATCCTCCAGAGAATGTTGACGTTGTGCTTAATGTGTGCGATGCAAAGCTTGATGGGGCAAAGGTTCCACGATCACTGCGCCTAAAGAATGTGCCGTATGCAGGAAATGACACAGATACGTTATTGTTGTGTTCTGATAAGAGCATCTCAAAGGAGTTTTTAGTGAGGAAGGGTATCCGCACGACAAGGTTTCAAGTGCTTGAGACTCCAAAGGATGAGCTTGATGCGCAGCTATGCTTTCCGATTATTCTTAGTCCAATCTATAAAGAGGAAAAAGTATCGCACGAGATCGCGACATCCCATCTTGGCTTTCGTGCCGCGCTCTCTGCTGTGATGGGTAAGGCTTCCCAGCCGATTATGGTTGAGGAGCATATTAAAGGAACAGTGCTGCGTGTGCCTGTTATTGGTAATGAGAGTCCAAAGGCGCTCCCAATCATCCGGAAGGAGGGGGATGCGTATGTGCACGCGCCTGTGGACTCGCCGATCAAGGATCGTGTGGGTGAAGCTGCGCTCAAGGCGTATGCAGCGCTTCGCATGCATGGCTATGGCATCATTGATGTGATCATTGACGAAGGAAGTAATGTGTTTGTAGTTGACATCGAGCCAAACTGTGCGTTAACATCGGATTCAGCGCTTGCGTTTTCTGCAAGCAAAGCAGGCCTTGGGCATGATAAACTTCTTCAATTGCTTCTTGATCTTGCCATTTCTCGTGCAGAAATGGTCGAAGTTCCAATTAAGGGTTGGCAGTAAAATCGTTTATAGCAGACTTCGTTCAACAAACCAGCAGGTTCGCTTGACATTGAGTTCATTACTCCTACCTCTTGCAGTATGAAGCAATAAGCGGACCTGCGGGGATTCGAACCCCGGATCTACAGCTTAGAAGGCTGTCGCCTTATCCAGGCTAGGCTACAGGTCCATGGTCAAACAAAAGGAGTCGACTCATTAAATAGTTATCCTCAAAAATCGTTTATGTCGCCGAAGGTGACAATAAACGATTTTTATGGGAGCCACGTCTTTGGATTCTCGAGTTTCTGTGGCAGATAATCTGTGATGACAAAATTCAGGCCAAACGCTGCTAATGCCTGTTGTTCTGCCCTTTTCTTGAGTGCCACGATGTCATTGAGTGCTTGTTGCCATTCCTTGTAGTGTTGGACAAATGGGTCGTTTTTCATGCCGTCTTTCACACGCTTCACATCGACATCCTTGAGCGGATGCGTGGGCAGCTTGTAGTCAATGATGTCTTTTGCTGTGATGCCAAAGAATTTGGCGTTTGGTACGCAGAAGTATTTGTTGATGTGTGCTGCGTTTCCCGAGCCGACTTTAAGCGTCCTGTAAATATTCAGCCAACCGTAGGGATCTCCATCAGTAAAGGCGTATACTGGGATTTTCATTTCATCAGAGAGGCGTCGAATAAATCGTCGAGTAGCACGAGTTGGGACCCCTCCGAGTGAAATAAGAACGCAATTGGCATTTCTCCAGTATTTGTGTTTGACTAATCTTTGAAACATACCGGCAGTCTCGATAGCTAAAATAAAGTTGGCTTTGGTCTCAAAGTGGAGGTCTTCAACTGATGATGGGATACTATACGCTCCAGAGACGAATTTGGTGCAGTCGTGCTTGATCTCTTTTTTGGTCTCAGGATCAGTTTCAATTACAGTAATAGCGCCTGCAATCTCACCGCCTTTTTCTTCAGGAGTAAATCCCATTTGTTCTCTATTAACCATAAGCATGGCTTCGATGTCATCCATGACTGCGTCTGATTCTGGTTGTTCAATGAATCGTGCATCTCCCCAGTTCTTGCTGACATAGTACGCTTCTCTTTTTGTCGCAATATCATCGGTTTTAACCAGCTCTTTAGACAGTAACATCATACGAAGGGTTTGGGCAAAGGTCTTGACTGTTGACGCAGTCAATGTCCTTGATTTTTTCTGTCCCTTAAGTTCAAAGAAGCCATCTTTCGGATCATAAGTCACATTAGACAATGATCGTAGCGGCATCTCAAGTTTGGGCTGTTTTTTGCCCATGATGCTTTTGTACACGTTGCCTGCTTCGTCAAGGATTTTTTGGATGACGGGGGGTTGTTTTGCCATTAGTCTTCATCCCCAGTATCTTCGTCTTTCTCAGCTTTTCCGATCTTAGCAAAACTCTCATCGTATTCGACATTGGCTTCTGGGACAAAGTCGACGTCTTCAAGTTCGCCTCGGTGTTTCTCAAGGATCTCTGCAAGGTTCTCTTTGATGCGTTCTTGTTCTGTTGCTTTGATGCCAAGGAGTTCTTTGAGCGCGTCTGCGATGTGGGGGATGAATGTTTCGATGTAGTTTCGTTTCTTGCCTTCGCTTGCGATCCTTTTTTTCTTGTGGACGTAGATGGCCAATTTGCGTCCGCATTCCTGCAATGCCAACTTGATTTCCTTGATGATCTCAGGGTAGTGTGCGATTGCTTCTTTGGATTCTGAGGTGAATGGGACCCAGACAGATGCGATGTGGACGAGGATGGTCACAGGACCTATAGGTATGGCGCCCGAGGACTGCATGAGTCCATAGGGCTTCCAGTTAGTCTGTACGATGCTTTTGGTGACAGCGCAGGCGCCTTGTTGATATAGTAAAGGCACCCGATTGGCAAAACGAAGGATAGCGGCAGCTTGGTCCCCTGGCTGTTGTCCGCCCCAGGCGATGCCTGCTTCGATAATGAAGGGATTTCCTCGGTAGACTGCAGGGGATCGGGACACTGCGCAATAAAACTCGGCATTAACTTCTTTGCGCAGTCCCTTCTCAAGTGCTTCTTCGCCGATGGGGCTCACGCAGTCAGATGGGGGCGCCATCAATTTGGTGTTCTTGATGCCTTCCATCAGTTGTTCTGTTTGTTCTCGGCTCATTTCTTGCGGCTTTGTCTGCGGAAGTAGGCGTGCGGTTTCGCAGATCTGCTTGGCAGTCTCGGCCCCTACCCTGCTGAAACTCTCGGTCAGAAACGCTTGAAGCGTCCGTTTGTCAGTCGCCTTGAGCATCGTCATCATCACGCCGAGTTCAACACCGTAGGGGTGGGGTTTGATCTCCTTTGGTTTTGGAGGCATCTTGTCGACTGCTCGGGGGAAGATGATCTGTTCTGCTTTTGGGTTGGTGTAGATGAATGTGGCGTGGGAGTTTGTGATCGCGGTTTGCTTCAAATACTCATCAACGCTTTGCGGACCTTTGAGATATGATGCCTCAAGGTCAATCTCGATGCGCGTGCCGTGGTCTTTGTTCCATTCCCGATCCTCCTCATTGGATACTACTGGCTTGTTTCGTTGGGTGTCGATTGTAAGCTCCATGTAGTGCGCTGGTTTGTTTGGCCCAATCTTTGAGATGACGCGTGATGGTTTGCCCGTGGTTAATTGACCGTACATCACAGAGGCCGAGATGCCGATGCCTTGTTGTCCTCGGCTCATCTTAAATGAGTGGAATTTGGAGCCGTACAGTAATTTTGCGAAGATATTTGGGATCTGCGCTTTGACTATGCCTGGTCCATTATCTTCGATGATGACTTTGAAGCGGTCATTGCCCATGTCGATGATTTCAACGATGATCTCCGGCAGGATGCCTGCTTCTTCGCATGCGTCAAGGGAGTTGTCGACTGCTTCTTTGACCGTGGTCAATAGCGCTTTTCGTTTGTTGTCAAAGCCAAGCAGGTGTCGGTTTCGTGAGAAGAATTCCGCAACTCCGATCTCGCGTTGTTTCTCTGCGAGTTGTTCTGCTACGGTTCGTTCTGCCACAAATCCTCTTTGTCAACGAGAAGAGCCTAAAATGGTGTTTCTAATCGTCGTGATTTTCTGGACTTTTCAAGCCATTTATATACATTTCGATGAGGGGATCCGGAGAGTAACATAT
>JACQSU010000064.1 GCA_016211165.1 Candidatus Woesearchaeota archaeon
GGGTTTCAAAGGGGGTTTCCCCCTTTGCGCGGGGTTTCAAAGGGGGTTTCCCCCTTTGCCCCTTTGCATGGGGTTTAAAAGGGGGTTTTCCTTTTTTTTTTGTGATGGATACTCGCGATGAGCACGACTTCTTGGGACCTGTGAAGGTTCCCAAGCTTGCCTATTATGGGTCGCATACCGAGCGTGCCAAGGAGAATTTTCAGATCTCGCGTCAGATGATGCACCCTGCGCTTCGTGATGCAATCTGCCATTACAAGATCGCGGCGGCAATGGCGAATCTTGCGCTTAAGAAACTCGAGCCATTTGCAGCCAAGGCCATTGAAGATGCGACCCAAGAGACCATCCGCGGCTGGCTTGATGCGCATCTGGTCATCAGTTATCTACAGGCTGGTGCTGGCACGCCGTGGAATATGAATGTCAATGAGGTGATAGCGAATCGCGCAACAGAACTCGTCGGCGGCAAGAAGGGTGAGTATCTCATCCATCCCAATGATCATGTGAACATGGGCCAGTCGACGAATAATGTGATACCTACAGCAATGCGCCTTGCGGCGCTCTCCCGACTTTATCCTCTGCTTTGCGAGCTTCATCTTCTTGAGCAGTCCTATCTCAGAAAGGCTAAGGAGTTTGATAAAGTCATCACTGCAGGAAGGACCCATCTCCAAGATGCAGTTCCTATAAGGATTGGGCAGGAATTTCACGCCTGGGGTGTGGCGCTTGGAAAATGCCGCGACCGAATCAAGGGAGCGTCAACTGATCTTTACTCCCTAAACACCGGCGGCTCGGCAATAGGAACAGGTCTTAACACGCATCCCAAATTCGCCGAGCTTGTGCTTGATCATCTTAAGGGTCTTACAAAACAACCGCTTGTCCTTGCCAAGGATCCCATCGAAGCGACATCATCGATGGCAGACATCGCAGCCTTTCATGCATCTCTAAAGATTGTCTCGAACGAGCTCATTCGTCTGTGCAATGATCTGCGTCTGCTTGCTTCTGGGCCGAACACGGCAATCCACGAGCTCAATCTGCCAGCCGTCGAGCCAGGATCATCAATTATGCCTGGGAAGGTCAATCCATCCGTTCCTGAGTGTGTGACCATGACCTGTTTTGAAGTGCTGGGCAATGATCATATGATTGAGTTGTGCGCACAGAATTCACAATTACAACTCAATGTGTGGATGCCTCTCTTGGCACATAAGCTCTTAGAGTCGATGGATCATCTCACTGCGGCGATGCGGCTTCTTAGAGAGAAGTGCATCGCTGGTATAACCGTGAACAAGGATGTCTGTCAAACGCATTTCGAATCTTCTCTTGGTCTTGCAACAGTGCTTAGTCCGTTCATCGGGTATGAGAAAGCAGCAGAAGTCGTAAAGGAATCGCAGCGCACAGGTAAGACCGTTCGCGAGATCGTCATCGGGAAAAAGATCTTCTCAAAAAGCGACCTTGATAAACTCCTTGATCCGATGAATGTGACAAAGCCGAATGTGAAATGAACGCCGGAGGAGGTATGTTGTTTGAATACATTTCAGAAGCTATGGCCCGCGCCAGATTTGAGACCATAGAAGGCGATGAGCCCTTCTATGGCGAAATTCCCGACTGCGTTGGCGTGTGGGCCACCGGTGAAACGCTGGGGGAGTGCAAGAACAAACTGCAGAAAGCTATTTGAACCCCGAAGACCCGAAGGTGACAAGCCTCTCAAGCCTGCGGCATTCCAGATTAGCCAACGCCGTCGTTGTTTTCTTTTTTGTTATGCTCCTTAAAGCCAGCATCGACGACAAATCCGTAATACCATATGGCGTTGCCGCAATGTCTCCAGGTTTCTTACGGACGGTGTTGAGCAACCGAAAAGATTCCATCAAAGAACGTCCGTTCGCCCAAGACAGGCGCATGAAGCAGGGTCGCGGTAGCTGCTATGATTAGGTCATGCATTTCTGGGAAGGGGTGGTCATATCATCAACACAGGGAAATGTCCATATAAATCGCAGACAACAATCATTCTAAACGAAGTAAGAAAAGAAAAGTAAAAAGAAAAATCTTACTCAACGCTCATGTCGACATCTTCGTCATAGCCCATGTCTGGGTTGTCTCCGATGTCAAGGTCGGAATCGCTGATGCCAAGGTCTGCCTCTGCCTTCTTTGCAGGGACTGCGGGCTCTGCAGGTGTCGCAGCTTGTTCGCCTGGTTTGGCAGGGGTCGCGGGTTGCGCTCCTGGTTTTGATGGTTCTTCAACAACCGTTGGGGGTTCTGTTGTCTCTTTGCGTCCGCAGGATGCAAGGAGCATCAATCCAAGTACTGCGATCAACGATAATGCGATTGCTTTTCTCATTCTGCATCAGCCTCCGGTGCATCGCTTGATTCCTTCGCCGTAGATCGCGCGCTTTTGAGCGCGTCCTTAGCTTTTTTGCTTGCTTCCTTGATTTTGTCCCAGACTGCTTGGAATTCGCCTTCGCTGTATTCCTTTCCAGGAGTCGCCATCGCTGCTGCTTCGTCAAGGAGTGCCTTTGCGTCTGCAAAGTCAACACTTAATCCTTTCTCGCTTGCTTTGGCAATGCTGGCTCGGACTCGTTCGATTGCAAAGTTCGCGTGGCTGTGCAGTTCTGCAGTGCGGATGTCTTTTCTCGCTTGTTTGATCTTCTCAACATCGTCTCCAGCGTCTTCAAGCTTGCCAAGGTTTTCTTTTGCCTTATCAAGCACGTCTTGCATTTTTGCTGTGTCGACGCCTTTGGCTTTGAGGTCGAGAAGTCGCTTCTGCCATTTCTCGACATTGGCATCGCGTCGCTTCTTTGCTGCGTCCGCTGCTTTGCCTACTGCTTCTTTGTTGCAGGTTTTGAATGCATCCTTGGCAGCTTTGACTTCGTCCCGTGCTGCTCGCAAGTCAGCGGGTTGCGTTTTGCCGCGCATTCCCTTGCGGGCCGAGTTCAAGCTCTCACGCAGCCTCTTTGCCGCGTCGTCAAAGGTTTTCTTGTCGCCTGCTGCAGCTGCATCAGTCACTGCTTTGTATGCGTCTTCGAGTTGTGTCTTCTGGGTGCTGACATCGACTTGGCCGTATTTGGCATTGATGTCAAGCTGTGCCTTGGCTAAGTCTACTGCGCAGTCAAGGTGCGCTGATCGTGCATTGAGGGCTTCTCCGCGGAACTCCTTGGCATCTTGTGCAAATGCCATGGGAGAAATCGCGAGGATGAGCACGACAAACATCGAATAGAGATATCTCATGTTGCTCGACCTCCGAGTGTTAGTAGGGTTGCGAACCGAGCAAAGGTATATATAGGTTATGGAGGGCGATTCTAGTCGTGAGAAAGACGCTGGAACGCTGGTCTGGCAAGGTGACTAAGGAGAGTCGCGCTCTGAACTTGGAGGCTGGTGTGTTCACGTGGAAGGATCCCAAGCGTATCGCCCGATCTCTCCGGCGATCAGCTCTGAGTAGCAGATGTCGCAAGGCGCGTCCGTTTCAGTCGGCGATGTCGATGCTTAATTTCTATATCAATCGTGCAGGAGAGAATCTTGGAGTGCGCCAACGTAAGGTGCTTGAGGCTGCCAAAGGAGAATTGCGTCGTTGCTTTGAACGGCCGTCACGGCGTAATTCGCACCCGCTGAACAAATCACGCCTCACTCGTGCTCGTGTCTTTAAAGCCTCGTCGTGACAATTCTTTTTTCCACATGAGGCCGATGCGCATCATGTCGTTGTAGAATTTCGTGGAGACTCTGTATGTCTTTTTGTATAAATCATAATCAATCAAGCCCATGGATTTCATAGGTGTGAGGATCCTGTCATAGAATTGTCGTTTGTTGTATGACATCTTTACTTTCTTTCCCTTAAATGGTCCGTCCTCAAGCACGGTTTCATACTGGTTGTCGTGCAGTTCCGTAGCAAACATTGACATCTCTGTCTTGGTTATCTCGCCGCCTTGGTGGAGCATATATTTGATTAACTCTTTCCCGACGATTTTTTGCTGGTCTGTTGCGAAAATAAGTTCAAATATGTCTCCTGGTAGATTGAATCGGTCGTATAAGATGACCATATGCCCACCCCAGTACGAGTCCGGAAATTACCAGTATATAAATCTTTGCGCGCACTAGTCCTTTTTTGCTTTTAATATACAAATGTCACCATCTGTGCAGAAAAGTAACATTTATATATCAGTGAATCCCGCAATAGTATACAGATTTGGATACTAGGTGATGCAAAGACCTTCGAGTCCAGCCTTGGGAGAGCGCAGGAGCTGCGAGGGTTAGCCCGCCCGAGTCCAAGCTGAGAGTCAAACCACAAGGGACCAAAAAGGAGGGATGAAAGATGGATTTTATTGTTGAGAGGCAAAAGGAGCGGGCGAACAACTTTGACGACTTTGATGTTGGTCAGGCCAATATCAAGGTCATTGGCGTAGGCGGCGGAGGAAATAATATGGTTTCCTGGCTGCACAAGAAAGGCATTCGCGGTGCCGAGATTGTCGCGTGCAACACTGACAAGCAGCATCTTGATATCACGTCTTCTGACAAGAAATTCCTCCTTGGTAAGGATCTCACGCGAGGCCTTGGTTGTGGAGGCTTTCCCACGCGAGGTGCAGAAGCTGCACAAGAGTCCCTTGGTCATATCCGTGAATTCCTCAAAGGTTGTGATATGGCCTTTGTGTGTTGCGGTATGGGCGGAGGTACTGGTACTGGTGCTGCGCCTGTTGTCGCGAACGTTGCCCGGGATATGGGAGCGATTGTGATTGGAACCGTGACAATGCCATTTAATATCGAGCGTGCGCGTGTTGACAAGGCAGAATTTGGTCTTAACCAATTGCGCCAAGTCTCTGACACGGTGATCGTGATTGACAACAATCGCCTTGTGCAGATTGCAGGCAACTTGCCTGTCCAGCAGGCATTCGCTGTGGCAAATGAGCTTGTCTCAACCATGATCAAGGGTATTGTCGAGACGATCGCGATTCCATCGCTTGTCAACCTCGACTATGCCGACGTCAAGGCAATTATGACCAATGGTGGCGTTGCGGCCATTGGAATCGGTGTGTCGGACACCGAGAACCGCGTGCAAGAGGCTGTCAAAGGAGCGCTCTCAAACCCGCTTTTGGACATCACATACGATGGCGCGACTGGCGCGATCATTCACGTCTCTGGCGGTCCTGATCTCACGCTTGATGAGATCAATCGCATCGGAGAAATGGTGACTGAGAACATGGATCCTGATGCGAATGTCATCTGGGGCGCTCGTGTCCAAGATGAGATGAAGGGAAAGGTGATGGTAATGACCATCATCACTGGCGTGCACTCGCCGTGGATCCTTGGCAAGAATGAGAACAAGACGCAAAAGGCCCGCACTGCCAAGATCAATGATGAGCTTGGCATTGAGACCCTTTAAGATTATTTTTTTCTTCTCTTTTCTTTGATGGTGGCCGAAGGTAGGTCTTCTTTAGTTAGGATTTCCGATCGTTGCTCGTGCACAGATTTGACAAGATCCGAACCTGGTGTTCCTAAGCTGCTTCTTTCGAGGATTCCGGGTTTGGTTGTGGAATGAGTCATCACGAATCATCTTTAATACAGTCCTTTTTTTATCCTACAATTCCAGATGATGTGTCGTTCTCGGGCAAATCCGCCGGCGACAGTGCGGTTGTGCATCACGAAGATTGCGTCTTGGAGCTTCTGCCTTGGTTCAATCACAACCCGAGTGTAGCGGAGCTGTGCTGCCTTGATCGCAGCTTCGAGTCCGCTTCGTGTCATGAACAAATCGGCATCGCCTTCTGTGGCAACGATTTCTTGTGTAAGGGTTGTTCGAAGCATCTTTCGGGCGACTTTGAGGAACTTGAGGGTAAAGTCGGTCGCGTCGTTTGGTAGGGTCTCGGTGTCGGCGATATAGTCGAGAAGGAGGATGTCGTCATCAGGATATAAGGATTCGAGGTTTCGATTAATAAGAGTGTTGATAGTCATGGCAGGGACGACTTTGGAGCCCTATATAAAACTTATATAAACGAACCGAAAGTCATTAAATCTTCAAGATTCATCCGTATCTTATGAAGATCAGCGCAACATCCATCATGATCAGCCGCAGAAAGACTTCTGATGCTGCGGAGCTTCCCTATGTTGTTGATGTGAAACTCTTTGAGGTCAATGATCCGCAGAAGTCGACGGCGCTTCCCTTCCAGAGTCACGAGTGGAATGGCATTGAAGAAGTGGTCATCACAGGCACTGCGCTTAGTTATTGTATTCGTGGCAATGACATTGTGATTAATGATGCAGGAACCCTTGATGTCTCGAAGCGAGGTGTGCTCCTCGTCATTAAGAAGTGACGCGTATGCCAGGACTTACTGATTGGATCTGTCCAGAGTGCGGGGCTGTGTTTCCTGCGGACACGCATCCTCCGGACAAGCACGGGCATCTCGTATGCCCTAAGTGTGGTAATGTGCTCAATCTCTAAAAACGTTTGAGATTCCTACCACACCGAGAGAAGCATCCATGCGCCCATGGCAATGAGCAAGAGACCGGTGAGGAGTCGCATGAGTCCTTTGTGTTTCTGATGCCATATTTTGAAGGATTCCGTGGACATGCCTTGATAAACACCAAGGAGGATGCCGATAAGCGGGAGGATGAAGATGAAATTGTAGAGGAGCAGGAAAAACACGTGCTTGGCCATTGTGGCAGCGCCAAGTCCTGCTTGGCTCATCATGGCAAGCACGGCAAGGTAGACTGCTCCTGTGCAGGGGAGTTCAACAAGTGCGACAAACACGCCGAGCTCAAATGCTGTGGACTTCTTTGAGCCGACTCGTGCGACATAGTGTTTGATGCGTTCTGCTTGGGATGGGAAGATCTGAAGCGATAATCCTTGTCCGTACCAAAAGTAGTCTTTGATTTCAAGGAGGCCTGCGATGACAATGAGTATGCCCAAAATGACATAGAATGCGACCGAGAGCGAGCCAAGTTGTTGGATGATGGGTAACAAAAGCAATCCTGCTGCAAGGTAAGTGAGAAAGACTGCGAAGATATAGGTGAATCCATTGATAAGAAGCACGTGGCGGTCCTTGGTGACTTTCATCAAATAGGCGAGCATGAAGATCAAGACGCCAAACGCGCATGGGTTGATGCCGTCGATAAGCGATGCGCCGATGATGATGGGAAGATTGACTTCTGCTACCATGATTTCCTCAACCAGTTAAAAAGGGGGCTTGCCTCATATGTACAAGGGGGGTTAAAAAGGGGGCTTGCCCCCTTTTTTAGCAGAACTCGCATTTGTGCGCGCCGCCGTGTTTTGCGTCAAGTGTTGCGCAGTTTTTCGAGCAGTATTTCTTACCTTTTGCGCTCACTCCTGCTCCTTTGATCGTTGTTCCGCACATGGTGCATGTTGCCATTGTGATTCACCTCGGTGTGTGATGAATTGTCTGTAAGAGCATTATTTAAAACATACGGCAGGGGTTCAAAAGGGGGCCGTGCCATAGGAAGGGGTTCAAAAGGGGGCCGTGCCCCCTTTTTTCATCTCACCATCGCAAGCATCTCATCTATCTTTTTCTTAAGCGAGTCCGGCGGCATGGCTCCGACAAGTCTATTCACTTCTTTTCCGTCCTTAAAGAGGATCATGCAGGGTATCGCTTGGATGGAGTGTTTTCCGCCAAGTGGTTGGTTCTGCTCGACGTTTACTTTGCCAAAGCGCAGTTTTCCTTCGTAGGTGGGCGCGAGTGATTCAAAGACAGGGCTGAGTCGTTTGCATGGTCCGCACCATTCTGCCCAGAAGTCGACGATAATGGGGATGCTGCTAGAGATAGCTTTTTCAAAGTCTGCTTCAGTAAGATTGGTTACCATTTCGTTGAGTTTGTCTGGGTGTTATAGCAAGTTGAGTGAATAGTGGACTTTTCGCTTATGCCGCAA
>JACQSU010000060.1 GCA_016211165.1 Candidatus Woesearchaeota archaeon
ATTTGACTATATTTTTAGGGGGTTAAAAAGGGGGCGAAGTCCCCTTTGTAGGGGTGTTTAAAAGAGGGGCGCAGCCCCTCTTTTTATGCCGAGACCGCCGCGTTCGAATTTCTTCATCATCTTGTCCGGTGATGATGCTTTGAATGCCTTGATGAGCTTCTTTGCTTGTTTGTATTGTTTGAGAAGTTCTCGTACCTCTCCTGTGCCGCATCCGGATCCTGCGGCGATCCGCTCAATTCTCTTGGCGTCTATGGAATCAGGGTCTTCGAGTTCTTCTTTGGTGCAGGAGTCCATCACGTACTTCCATCGTGTCAGTTTCTCTTCTTGGACAGCAAGGGCTTCTTTTGGCATTTTGAGTTGTCCAAATCCTGGGATCATCTCGACGACTTTTCCTAGTGGTCCCATCTTGCGCATTGCCTGCATCTGTTCATAAAGGTCCACAAGGTTGAACTCGCCGCGCAGGAGTCGTTTCTCAAGATCTTTGGCTTCGTCCTCCGAAACCGCCAACCTCGCCTTCTCAAGGAGGGCTTCAAGGTCTCCCATGCCAAGGAGTCGTCCGACAAATCCTTTGGGGTTGAAGCGTTCAAGATCGTCTTGTTTTTCTCCGATTCCGATGAATTTGATGGGCGCGCCAGTGACTGCGCATGCAGTTAGCGCTCCTCCTGCTTTGGCTGTGCCGTCCATCTTTGTCGCAATGACTCCTCTGACCCCGCAGGCGTCGTGGAATGCCTGTGCTTGGGTTTGTGCGGTTTGGCCGATGTCTGATGAGATAACGAGCAATGTCTCATGTGGTTTAACAAGTTCGGAAACGTCTTTGATCTCGGTGATTAACTCGTCATTGAGCGCGTCGCGTCCTGCTGTGTCAACAATAAGCACGTCATATTTTCCATACTCTTTCTCATACTCGCGGTAGATCGTTTGTGGATTTTTCTCTTTTTTATTCAAGAAGACCGGTACTCCTGCGGTCTTTCCGACTTGCTCTAATTGGTCCATTGCCGCTGGTCGCCATACGTCAAGTCCGACGAGGGCGACACGTTTTCCGCGTTTTGCGTAGTACTTCGCAAGCTTGCCGCAGGTTGTTGTTTTTCCTGAACCAAAGAGTCCGACAAGCATGATCTTGAATGGTGTTTTGGTCTCATCAATGATGAGTTCGGCGTTCTCGCCGCCAAGGAATTGCACGAGTTCTTCATAGACGATGTTGACTAACTGCTCTTTCTTGCTTAGGCCAGGTGGTGCCTGTTCCTTGGAGATGCGTTCCTTGATGCGATTCGTCAAGTTAAACACGAACTTGACATTCACATCTGCTTGCAGGAGCGCTCGTTGGATGTCTTTGACTAATTCATTGATGAGCGTGTCATCTACAAAGACTGCCTTGGCGATCTTGGCGAGTGTGTCTTTGAGTGACTCTCCGAGTTTCTCAAGTACCATATTATCCGTTAAGACGTGCGTTCTTTATATTGGTTGCCGTCGAGGGGAACTATCCTCGTGCCCCAGGCCCTTGATCAAAGATGTTCCATTCATCTGTGTTGGTTTCTTGAGTCCAAGGATCTCCAAGGCCGTTGGCGCCACGTCGGATAGTCGTCCATTGCGCAATCGGGCGCCTTTCATTCCAAATATGTAGCAAGGCACCCTGCTAGTTGTGTGGCTCTTTTGCCATTCTCCTCTCTTGTGCTCAGCGTTGCCGTGATCTGCAGTGACGATCACGACGCCGTCGCGTGCAATGATCTCGTCCACGATTTTCCCTACACACCCATCGACGGTTCGTATTGCGCTGACAATCGCTTTCCACACGCCTGTGTGTCCGATCATGTCTGCATTGGCGAAGTTCACGATGTAGACTTCGTGTTTTTCTTTGCGCACATCAGCTACAACAGCATCCGTTATTCTGTGGGCCGACATCGCAGGCGTCGCGTCGTATGTTGCCACGTGCGGTGATGGGATCATCACGCGATCCTCGTGGGGGAATGGCGTTTCGTTTTGTCCGTTGAAAAAGTAGGTGACATGGGCGTATTTCTCTGTCTCGGCGACGCGGAGTTGTCGTAGTCCTGCCTTTGACACGACTTCGGGAAAGAGATTCTTCTGCGTCAGTTCGTCAAACGCGTGCATACCGTGCATCCCGTTATAATACTGCGTCATGCCGCAAAAGACGATGTCGCGTCGTTGCAAAGAAAATCCTCGAAAGCGTGGTTCGCAAAACGCCTGCGTCAATTGTCGTGCCCGGTCAAGGCGGTAGTTAAAGAAGATGACTCCATCCCCATCCGAGACGCCTGGGTTGTCAATAACGCTTGCCTCGATGAATTCGTCGCTTAGGCCGCGCGCATACGCTGCCTTGATCGCCGCGCGCGCAGTTGGATACTCCCTGCCATCTCCTTCGACTATGCATGAATATGCTTTTGCTGTTCTATCCCATCGATGGTCGCGATCCATTGCATAATACCGGCCGATCACGCTGGCGATGTGCGCCCCAGGAGTCTTCCTAACAGCGCTTTCAAGTTCTTTGATATATCGTAGCGCCGACTTGGGAGCGGTGTCCCTTCCGTCGGTGATCATGTGCACCAGCACGTTCTTGCATCCCAGCTTTTTGCACAGTTCCAACACCGCATTGCCATGCCGCGTCATCGCATGCACGCCTTGGTCTTGGACAAGACCAACCACATGGAGTGTGCTCTGGTGCTTCATGCAATGTTTGATCGTGCCGACGAGTGCCCTATTCGCAAAAAAGCTCCCATTGTTAATGGCGTCATCGATCCGTAGAAGCATTTGCTTGTGTAGTCTTCCGGATCCCAGATTGATGTGGCCAACTTCGCTATTGCCGATGAATCCTTTGGGCAATCCGACATCGAGTCCGGATGCTCCAAGTGTCGCGTACGTTCCCCAGGTCTTCGCAAGGCGGTCAAGATGTGGCGTTCCTGCTGCGGCGATGGCATTCCCCTGTTTCTCATCGCGAGCACCCCATCCATCAAGGATGATAAGTGCAAATGGACCTTGAGGTCGGCTCACGTCTCTTACCTCTTGCTAATGGCCATATTGTGCGCTTCTATATAATAATCAGCGAAGTGTTTCCAGTCCGCGGTTTCGGCAAGTTCGCGTGCCCTGATTTTGTTTTCGACACGCTCTTGTTTTGATGTTGTGGCGAAGTAGTGCATCGCTTCGGTGAGTTCCACAATCACGTCTTCATCACTGACTCCGTATCTGTGGATGACAAAGATGCCTGGCGCTTCTTTTGCGACTCCTTGTTTTAGCACATATCTTCCAAAGCCGGCAAGGTCTGTGGTGATTGATGACACGCCAAGTGCTGAAGCTTCGAGTGGCGTGTATCCCCAAGGTTCGTACAAACTAGGAAACACGCCGAGGTGGCATCCGTGCATGGATTCATAGTAGGTGGTATTAAGGAGATTGTCGGCGCCCGAAAGGTAGATCGGATAGAATACGACCTTGACGCGGTTCTCGTCGCGGTTGTCAAGGCCGTTGTCGCGAAGGGTCCGTAAGATGATGTCAGATTCTTCGTCCAGAAAGTCGTGTGTCGAGAGTGGTGGCGCTCCTTGCCTGTGCAGTACAAGCGTTTTTCTGCGCAGATCCTCGAGTGCTTCTTCATCAAAGATGAAGTCCTTGTCAAGTTCTCGGCCTTGGATGAGGCCGTAGAGGATGCGTGTGCGGATGGCTTCTTTGTTGTCTTCGATTGTCTCTTTGAGGTCCTCAAAGTGGGTCTTGTTTTCAAGGATTGCGGGTTTGATGCCGCGGATGTTTCCTGGGATGAAGATGAATGCGACTATTGTTCGATTGGATTTCTCGGCTCTGAGCTGTTCATTGAGTTTCCCAAGAGCGCGGATGTATACGTCCACTCCTTTGTCGCGGAATTCATAGCGTCCGGCAAGGAAGTAAAAAAGGGTCTCGTCCAGATCAAAGGGTGTGTATGGAAAGAAGTAGGCAAGGCAGAATTCCTTGAGGCGTGCTTTGTAGTGGCCGTGGCGAAGCGATGCTTCTTCGAATGTGGGGAATTTGTCAAGGTCCAGGCCGTTGAGGAGCAGGATGTCAGGTTTCCTGCCAAGGAGGTATTGCGCTTCGATGCCTGTGATCTCGGATACTGTTGTGAATGTGTTTGCTTCTTTTGCGCAGGCTCTCTCGATTTGGTATTTGGTCCAGAGGCCGGGTCCAAGGCGTCGGGCTTCTGCTTCGGGATTCAGGTTCTTAAGTGTGCCAAACAGATCAATGCCTGATGAGCTTAGCGTCCGTCCCAATACTGTGGCGTGTGTGGTAAAGACCGTCCCCATGCCAGGAGGTCTATTCTTAGTGGCAAATAAGAGCGCTCCTCCTGCGAGCCATTCGTGGCAGTGGGCGACGCTTGGTTTGCCGTCCGTGCATCGCCCCAGTTTCTCAAGGAGTTTGCCTGCGCAAAACGACCAGATGAGTGGTTCATCAACATCAAAGTAGTCAGTTCCAATCGAGTCGATGCCAAACCAGTCCCAGTAGAGCCGCTTGACGAGGTCCTTGTTCTTGGCGAATCCGAAGAAATCAATCAATATCACATTGGGGGATCCCTTGACAAGCCATGTGCCGTATGTGCAGATGATGCCTTCATTCTTGAGTTCTTCGATCGCTTCTTTCCAGCATTCTGGAGGGATGCGCTCTTCAAAGACACCCCAGGATTTCTTGGGGAAATGTGGTCCAATGAGCGTGTAATTCTCCTTGCCGTATCGCGCGATCATCTGTCCGGCTTTACTTGAGACAACGGTGTAGATGCCGCCGACCTTATTGCATACTTCCCAGGATATCTCAAAGACGTGAGCGGCGCGGGGGGAAACCATCTAAGAATCCCTCCATCGCCGATTTTTAAATGGTTCGCAATCCCTAACTCTTATATACAATCACGCGAAGGATTTCGAAATGGCAATCCCCCAGTCTGCGCCAATCGAGGGCGCGCAAGTCCTCCAGCCCCTTGTTCCGACGTGGGTTTTCATCACGCTCTTCTTCATTCTTTTTGTTTTCATCTGGCATAGGATCAGTCATATCTTGCGTCAGCGGATGATGACAGCATCAAAAAGCGCAGGGCAGAAGATCAATGTTCTGCGTGTCAGCCTTGCAGTCATCCTTGGGGTTGCAATATTTTTCACGTATACGGAGAGTTTCACTGCGCTTGGTGTGAGCGCAGGCATTATCGGCGCGATCCTTGGGTGGGCGCTGCAAAAGCCGATCGAGGGGATGGCTGCCTTCTTTCTTATCGTGACAAGAAAACCGTTCCGCGTTGGCGATCGCGTTGAGCAGGTCCTCCAAAAATTCAAGATCGAGCAAAGTTTCGATCCGTTCTGTCGTCTAAAATTCGCGCCCAGCGGCATTGATATCTTCACGCGATACCAAACCTCTGCGCGTAGTCCTGCGGCGATCTCAAGTGAGATTACAAAAGAGATATATAAGAGGGTTCAAAAGACAAAGGACGTTAAAATAGCATATCCCGTGACAGAAGTGCATCTTAAGAGGCGGTAGATGGCAAGGAGAGCGAGGCGAGTGCAGAGTCCAAAGCTATCGAGAAGTTTGAAAACCCCTCAAGAGTACCACGTCGCAGCTCTGGCTACCTTGCTCGTCCTAATCACAGGCATCGTCGCCGTGTTTGTTATCACGCATTCGCAGACCACTGTGGGTTACTTGCTTGCGATTCCAAAGAGCGTTGATGGCACGATCATCATCGCTGGTCTTAATCTTAATGATTTTATCGGCACGGATGTGCAAAGCGTGACTGGTCTTGAATTGCGTTCTCTTGGCACACAGCGCATTACAACGCGTCGTGGGAGTACGAATGTGTTTCAGACATTGCGGTTCAGAAGCACGTCCCAGTCGACATTTGATGGTGGCAAGATCGTTTTTGAGGAAGATGAGGATGGCAGTGTTGGTGATTTTCTCAAGTGGAGAGAGAACACGCCGCTCTTTGAATTGGAGCACTCGTTTGGTAGTGGCATCCAGGGACTTGCCGAGGATGGTGTTGTCCGTGACTTTGAGGACGCATCATTGCCAATGCTTGGCAAAGAGTATATCATCACAAAAGTCACCGTGAACACGGCGAGTGATCGAATCAATATAAGGATGTTTGGTGACATTGGCGAGATCGAGTTCGAGGATTCTGATTATAGTGACAGTGATTTTGAGCGCGGTGTGAAGATCAACGGCAGGACAGTCAACGCGCTGATAATGGTCCGGGCTGTCGAGACGGGTTCCGAGATTCGCATCATTTCGATGAAGTATCGTCCGCTTGCCTTCCGTAGATCGACAGGCGATGTTCGCGTGATTCCTTCATTTGGCGTTCGGGGCCAGCTTCGTGAGCCGCAGACGCTTCTTTCATCGTCATTTGACATCATTTATGGAGGTCTTGGGGGTCTGCCGGGTGCAGGCGGCTCAAGTGAGAGGTCTATAAGCGGAAGCGGCAATGAGGTTCGATTGCGTCCTCGCGGTGGTGATCGGTACAGCCTGCTCTTCACCAACACGCGCGGCACGACGTATGATGTGCCCTTAGTCGAACTGCAGGACTCGACACTTGTGAGCGGAGAGAGCACTCGCAGATTCGTTGTGAAGGAAGCAGACAATTCTGCTTCATTCAACATCAATGAGGGTGATTATTTTGCCCTGACGAGCCGCAATGATATCAATGGCGTGACGACCATAATGCGTCTTTCCCGTGTGGACTATGATCAGCGTCAGGTTTTTGTCGATGATCTTAGTGGTGGTTCAAAGATCGTCGTAGTCAATGATGCAGGTGAAGGTTCGCTTATCAGTTCCGGTGGCAGTTTCCAACTCTTTGCTGATCCTGGGGGCTCTAGAAAAATCGCAGTCGACCAGACTGGGGATGGCACAGTTGATGGCACGCGGGCAAAGCTTGTCGTGCTTGGCGGCGCGATGCTTGAGCCATCAAGCTCATCGCTTGTCCTGCGTATTGATGAGGATCTTTTTAGAGAGAGTGATGTGACAAGTGATGAGACCGTGACGATCACCTTTACGAATAACAATGGTGATATCGATGTCTCGATTCCAAGCACGTCCACGCTGCGGCTTCAAAGGGGCTCTGACGATCTGAAGCGCGGCATCACGCCATTTGGAGTTATCTTTACTGTTGATGATGACAATGCGCCAAGCCTTGTGAGTATGGATATTCCTCGGGGTCAGCGTGGTGCTACGGTGACCGTCACCCCGTCACTCTCAACACGCGGCCAGCGCCAGGGCTTTGTTGTCGTGACTACCGAGCGGCAGAGATTTCTCCAGTAAAAAGGAGGGCTTCGCCCCCTTTTTAACCCCCTAAAAATGTAGTCCAACTATAACAAAAAAAATGTTTAACTTCCGAGCCGCAGGCGAGGAAGATTAAACATTTTTCGTGGGAAACATATATAAATCAATCTTAGGCTAAAAAGGGCGCAATCGAGGTGTCTGATGCAAAGGCGAATCTGTGTGTTTCTGCTACTTACTCTACTTTTGCCAGGTGTCTTTGCAGTCTGGGATCCTCGCGAAGTGAAGTTCACCGAAGGGTATTCAGAGTCCATTGGTCCGTTCCTTGTTCGTCTTGATGAGATTGATGTGATGTCAAAGTCTGCCTTTGTGACCGTGCGAGAGAATGGTGAAGTGATCGGGCAGGGTCCGGTTAGGAGAGGCAGGCCATTCATTCTCTCGAATCGCATCGCAGTGCAGCTTGAGAGTTTCTCAAAGATTTACAGTTATGGCAATGTTGCAAAGACCAATGTGAGTCTATGGGTCGATGGGCGCATAGCGAGTTGGCGTTTTCCGACGACGATGAGCCTCTTTGACAACATCCACTATAACGCTTACATTGTCGTTGAGAATAATGGCGCGGCAGAGGCGACGTATCGTACAGAGATCGTGCAGGAGGGGGTGTATCTGCCAAGTAAGGATAAGTATCAACTCGAAGACGGGCGTGAGGTGTCTCGCGTGCTCACTATTGATCTGCCGATGCGTACCGTGCGTGCGGATCGTGGCGATGCGATGCGGGTCGATTACAAGGAGATCAGCGCGAACTATCGTCAGCACCGCGGCCACTACAATCCAGAGCCTTTTGCTGGCGTGAGGCTTAATCTGTATTATAAGAACCTCCTTCTGGATTCCGTGCTTATTCCTAAGGTCAAACTCACGACGACAAGAAGCGCAGGCATTCTTGACGTGTTGGTTCCTGATACTATGGCGCAGGACAATGCGTATGAAGGTGTTGCGCAGTTGATGAATGGTGGGTATGATGATACTTCAACGCAGCGTTCCAAGTTCAATCTTGAGCTTCGCACAAAGGGCTTTGAGCTCCAAGACACATTGATGGGTGGGTATGGTAAGGGGTTGCGTAATGACATCGCTGATGTTGTCGCTACGGACATCATACGGGGTTCGCTCTTGCGTGGCGAGCCGCAGTCCTGGCGTTTTCGCATCACGCCGCATGTCGCTCCTGGCGAGTATGTGATTACATTCGTGCTTGCAGGACGAGAGGATGGTAGCGGGACGAATCTTGGGCTTGACCGAGTGGACATTCCAGTAACAATCACCAAGGGTTTCCTCACGCGCATTGAACGTATCGAGATGCCAGAGGAAGTCATGTTCGGCGGCAAGATTCCTGTTAGGGTCACCATCAATAATGTGGGTCTTGGTCGTATAGTGCTTGTCCGGCTCGCGTCCCCAGTCCTTGAGACGTCCACGCAGAAAATCGTACAATTGCCAGGTTATCAGATGACTGAGGTCTTATTTGATACAGAGGCCTTGATGCCGGAGCGGGTACCGTTCACTGTGGAGCTTTTAACGCACTATGCTGTTGGCAACAAGAACTTCGATCCTTCTGGCGAGGATCAGTATCTGCTTGATTCCAAGAAAGTCAGTGTTGGTGTGCGCATTCCTGGCGGGCGGACAACGTCTGCGCCGCGGCCTTCGAATGTCACCGTCGCGCCGGTAGTACCAATCGTTTCAGAGCCAGCTAAAGAGCCGCTCATCGCGCCTCCATCTGATGTCCTGCAGCCGCCGTTCGAATTACCGCCGCTAACTCCTCCTGCTTCCTATCCCTCTGCCGCTGAATCCTGGATGGCAGGGCTTGCAATTTCCCAAGAGTATTTGCCATGGATTCTTGTGGCGGTCGCGCTCATTCTTCTCCTGCTCGGTGTGAAGATCATTTGGGATGCCTACCACGTCGAAGAGATTGAAGAAGAAGTGGTGCCTATTGAAGAGCACAAGGCAAAGAAGCGGAAGCAGTGATGTTCTGTAAATCATCGGTCTTATGAGTGTAACTGGTGTGGATCATGATCTTTGAGCACTACCCAATCCGATCCCCAAATTCGTGCCTCCACAGTAACCCTGCTCCCATGCCGACAAAGAGTCCGATGATATGTGCGCCATTGGCGACACCACTGGGCGCAAAGAGTCCAATTGTGTCTTGGATCAAGTATGCAACACCCGCAAGGATCATGGGAACAGGCAGGCCATTGAGCCAGATGACCATGAGCGGGCGAAGCACGCAAAGCGCACCAATGAGTCCAAAGATCGCTCCTGATGCTCCAAGCGATCGTGGGTACCATGTAAACACATTGGCAAAAAGCCCGGCAGCAAAGAACAGCCACAGGACGCGTCGCGCTCCAACCCTGCCTTCAAGCACAAGTCCAAATAAGCAGAGCGAAAAAAGATTCGAGAGAAGATGTCCTGCACTGCCGTGCGCAAATATGGACGCAACAAGCCTCCATGGCTCAGTCCACTTGAGTGTCTCAATAAGGACAAATGCATCATTGCCAATAATCAACTGAAACACAAACACGATAATACAAACCAGCGCAAGCCACAGTGCACTATACTTGACCTTCATTGTTCTTCCCTAAAGAATTCTTCAAGCGGGTCGAATTTCTTTGCGCTGAGATTGACAATGCGAATCTCGCCCCATGCTTGTGATAATGATGATCCATAGGTGATAGTTTTTTCTTTGTAGAATGTTTTTTCAAAGACTTTTCCTGTGCCCATGGGTTCACTATCAAATCCTGGTCCTGCGACGCTTTGGCTGTTGCGCATGATGTTTTTCCAGCGCAAGGTCGTGCCTGGAGTAATGTTGACGAATTGGGGGAAGAAGGTGTAATTGTCGATGGTGATGTCAATGACAATGCCGTTTGGTTGTGGAGGGTTGTCATGTGCAGCAGGCGCGGAGACTGCTCCTGTTGGAGTGCGTATCTCGGGGTCAGATTGCGCCTGAAGTTCCGGTTTTGTGTTGGCTTGTGTCACCGGCACTTTCACATCAACGGCAAAGAACGCTTCTTCGGCGACATTCTCAAATGTGATGCGTTCGCGCACCTCGATTGTGCCGCTTGCGTCTTCTGGGAGTTGGATTGATCGTTCAAGCACGCGTACGCCTTCAAGGAGGGTGGTGTCTTTGCGCCTGGCAAGGACCTTGCCGGTATTTTTGTCTTGCATGACAGTCTCAATGCCAATCTCAAATGATGCATTCCTTCCTGCACTGGTGAGAGTGGTGTTGAATACAAGATAATCCCCCGCAGTCAGCGTCTCGATTGGCGGGGCTGATAGTTGTATTACAATCCCAAGAGGTTGCAAGGGTGCTTCTTGCTCCGACCCGCATCCAGTGAGGATGAGCCCTGCGATGACTGCAAAGAGCATCACATCTCTCATAGTTCAGCAAGAGCAAACGCCGCATATAAGGGTTATGGTTTGTCAACATGGGCGGGCGGACCTCCGGTCAGTGGAATCCTGACATTTAAAAACGCTTAATGCCGATCCCGGGCCGGCATTAAGCGTTTTTTGCGATGACTTTGAGCAAGTTCTTGACCGTGACGATTCCCACTGGTTTGTTCTTCTCGTCGACGACGACAAGTGATGAGAGGTGGTGTTTGTCCATAAGGTCTGCGACTGCATCAAGTCGTGCTCCTGGTGTGATTGTCTGCACGAGTCGTGACATCTCATTGTCGATGGTGATGTGTGCTGTGTGCGCTTCTTTGGTTGGTGATGCTGCCGCGCCCCTTCGTCCCGTGCTTCCTTGGCGATCCGGGGGGAAGCATAAGTATGTTTCAAGAAGATCAACTGCAGTGACGATACCTACGAGCTTGCCATTCTCAAGGACTGGCAGGTGGTCGTATCCTTTGTTTTTGATGATGTTGACGACTCGGGCAATGGTGTCATCCCAGTTAACTGTGGTGAGGCGCTCTGTGGATACCTCATCGAGTCGGTATTTTCGTAGTGCATCTTGTGCAGATGCAATCACGTCGTGGGCGCATACAGTGCCGATGACTCGGCCTTTTTCAAGGACTGGCAACACTGGGGTGTCTGCTGTATACATGAGTCTCGCGATCTCGCTTAGGCTTGTTTCTTTGGATAGTGTGGGGACCTTGACAAGGACACTGCGTACCTTGACTTCGCTTGAGTTTATCCGTGTGCGGACCCATCTGCGTTTGTTGGTCATTCCGATGTATTTCTTGCCATCAAAGACGACGGCGTGGTGTGCGCCGTGGACTTTGAGTTTGCCGATGAGCGTGGTCATGCGATCATTGGCGTCGATTGCGATGTAGTCTTTGAAAAGTATGTCCTTGGCATTCATGGTATTTTGTCTCGACACGTTGTTTATATATGTTGGCTCAATCTACGCTTCCTTCGATGGTCTCAATTGTGTACGCTGCCTCGGGTAGTGCTTGCGCTGGGATGCCTGATGATTGGAGCGCTTCGCAGTATTCTTTGAATTCTGGGAATGCGACGCGATCGCATAGTGCGATCTCGCCGTTCTCGATGAAGTGGATGTAGCAGTTGTCGCGGGTGTTCTGTTCTTGGATCGCATTGCAAAGGCCTGATTGGTCGCGGCCAATCGCGGCTTCGAGGACGCATGAGTCCAGCTGCTCTTCTGGGCACGTGGCCTTGATGTCGGGCGGGACTTCAAGAAGTGTGGGTGTTATTGTGGCTGTTGGCAGAGTCTGGTTTTGCACTGTCAGGTTGACAGCCTTTGGCGTGACATTTGAGGGCGGCCGCGCGATGATGGGTGCCCGTTCTACTTGTCGTACCCGCACTGGGGCAGTCGCTAGAATCTTCTTCTCGCCATATGTTAGGAGCACCCGCAGTTCATAATTGCCGGGGACGACGGCGGAGGGCAATGAGATCTTGTATCGTTTAGTGACGTTCTTTGAGAATGTGAAAATATCCGGGATGCTAAAATAGCTTTGTTTTTTCTCTTGGCTAAAAAGGTCTGATACGACGCGGACCTGTGTTTGTTTCGTTGTGCGCACAGCAACGTCATATGTAAGTAGCTGTCCGGGAGTAAGGTCTGTGCGGATGGGTACTGTGCGCATATTGACGACAAGCGCCTCTTCTTTGGGTGCTTCAGGTGCAAACGCAAGATACCCTCCTCCTAATGCGAGGGCGAGCAGGACAAGCATGAGCCACCACTTCATGTCGTCATCCTCCCTTCGGGGCGTATATAAATTGTCCGCCCGAGACTAGACTACGAGGGTCAGGTTTCTCTCATCCACTATGATGGGCAGATCCTATGTTCAGTATAGTACTAAGTTCAAGCTATAATTGGAAATGCTTAAGAAGGGGAAATCGCATGAATTCTCGCTGGAATGCCGGCCAAGCGCACGTTTGCAGATTTGCGAAAATCAATTCTTGAGTGTCTTCGTGATGGTCGGAAGACAGTGAATGATATCAGTACAAAGACAGGCATTAATTGGAAGACTGTTGACAATCATCTTATCTATTTGTGCGGCAAAGGGCTTGTGCACAAGGTCTTTGACTCACCCTATGTGAAGATATTTGAGCTTGCAAGAGAGATGCCAAAACCACGGAGGACCAAATGAGGGTTCTGATGCTTGGTTGGGAGTTTCCGCCGATCATCGCCGGCGGCCTTGGTGTTGCGTGTCGTGATCTTGCAAAAGGGCTCACTGCGCAGGGCGCACAGATCACATTTGTGATGCCGCATGTACCGCAAGGCGCTTCATCCCCATATGTGAATTTGCGCGGGGCCAATGAGGTGAAGGTAAAAGTGCGTACCGTCAATAGTATTCTCACTCCGTATATGAACGAGCATTCATATCATGAGGCATACCGACGGGCTAGAGAGAGCCAGTCATCCTCCTTGTATGGGAGAGATATGATGCAGGAGATTGAGCGCTATACGCTCGCGGCGGTCGAGATCGCCAATGAGGAGCCTCACGATGTGATCCACGCGCATGATTGGATGACATTCAAGGCAGCCATAAGAGCAAAGAAGCGTTCCAAAAGACCCATCGTTGCGCACGTGCACGCGACAGAGTATGATCGCACTGGCGGGAATCCAAACGAGTACATCCGGCGTGTCGAGCAAGAAGGCCTTGATCACGCAGATCACATCATCACGATTTCAGAGTATATGAAGCGCCAGATCATCAACTATTACGGCGTGCCTAGCGAGAAGATCAGTGTGATCCATTGGGGTCTTGATCCAGAATCTGTTCCGCAAGGAGAGCGGTTCCGTCCGCCGATAAGCCAGCATGAGCAAGTGGTGCTCTTCCTGGGAAGGATGACGGTGCAAAAGGGGCCGGATTATTTTGTTGAGGCGGCAAAGGATGTGTTGCGTTGCCAGCCAAAGACGCGTTTTGTGATGGCAGGTGATGGCGACATGATGGGGCGTATCATCAATCGCGTGATCGAGCTTGGGATGCAGGATCGTTTCAGCTTCACCGGCTTTTTACAACGGCGGGATGTGCATAGGGCGTACCAGATGGCGGATTGCTATGTGATGCCTTCAGTGAGTGAGCCTTTTGGTCTTGTGGCGCTCGAGGCCTTGGCGCACGATGTGCCAGTCATCCTCTCAAAGACAAGTGGTGTAAGCGAAGTAGTCAAGAATGCACTGCGTGTGGATTTTTGGGATACAAGGCTTATGGCTTCTAAGATTATTGGTGTGTTGCGGCACGGCGTGATGGCGCAGGCAATGCGCGATAACGGCAAGAAGGAAGTGTTTGACCTTGATATAGCAACGCCTGCAAGAAAGACCTTGCAGGTGTATCAACGATTGGGCGTTGGTGGATAATGATAACAACATGGAGGTGCGGGCATGGTTATTGAGAATGCGATGTTGGATACAATTGTGATGCAGCAACTGATGCAGAATGTCTCGCAGGTGTATAGTTTGCTCACCTACATCACAGGCGGAGTGGTGGGTCTTTACGTGATTCTCATCCTGATCCGCTGGTATGAGCTTCGCAAGATGAAAACAGTGATGAATCACGTTGAGATGCACCTGCGCAGACTCTCGCAGGATGTGCATCAGCTCAAAGTCGAGAGGCACAGGCGATGACGAATGTATGTTTCTATTTTCAGGTGCATCAACCATACCGGCTGCGACAGTTCCAGGTCTTTGACATCGGGGCGAGCAGGGACTATTTTGATGAGCATAAGAATCGTGAGGTATGCCAAAAGGTTGCGCACAAGTGTTATCTACCGATGAATAAGGTCGTGCTTGATCTTATCAAGAAGCACGATGGGAAGTTCCGTGTGTCATACGCGATCACAGGCACGGCGATCGAGCAATTTGAGCGGTATGCGCCCGATGTGCTCAAGAGCTTTCAAAAACTCGCGAAGACCGGTTGTGTCGAATTTCTTGGAGAGACTTATTATCATTCCCTCGCATACTTGTTCGACCGTAATGAATTCAAGGATCAGGTAGACATGCATCATGATCTGATCCACAAGCACTTTGGCAAATCCCCCCAGGTCTTGCGCAATACTGAACTCATCTATTGCAATGACCTTGCGCGTCATGCCCAGATGATGGGCTACAAGGCGATCCTTGCTGAAGGAGCAGATCACATCCTCGGTGGTCGCTCACCCAATGTCGTCTATGCATCCCCAACAGCGTCTTCAATGCCAGTGCTTCTAAAGAACTACAAATTAAGTGATGACATCGCGTTCCGCTTTTCAGACAAGAATTGGAATGAACACCCGCTGACAGCCGAGAAGTTCGCAAATTGGGTCGCGCCTGCACTTGGCGATAGCGTCAATCTCTTTATGGATTACGAGACATTCGGAGAGCATCAATGGGAGGACTCCGGCATCTTTGAGTTTTTCAAGGCGCTGCCAAGCGCTCTATTCAAGCGTGGCGTCGGATTCCACACTCCTTCTGATCTCACGACGACGCAGCCAAAGGATGTCGTTGATGTGCATCTGCCGATCTCGTGGGCTGATCTTGAGCGAGACACATCGGCGTGGCTTGGCAATCAGATGCAGAGAACCGCAATTGAAGCGCTCTATGCTCTAAAGGACGGCGTTTTCGAAAGCGGCGACCAATCACTTATCGATGATTGGCGTCGTCTGACAACATCAGATCATTTCTATTACATGTGCACCAAGTGGTTTTCTGATGGTGATGTGCATAAGTACTTCAATCCCTATGAGACGCCGTACGATGGATATATGGTATTTATGAACGTTCTTGAGGATATCAGGACGCGTATAAAAATCGTTTAATGTTCCTCGGTTTAAAAGAGGGGGCACGCCCCCTCTTTTTTCCCCAATGTTTATAAATCGTCTCGGAGTCCTCCGTGGATACTGAGTGTGTGCACAACAGATGCGCAAGTGCTCGGGAGTGTACCTATGGCGATTCGAATTGTGATGGGCACCAAGGATGGCAAATCCGCCCAAAAGGAATTAAACGAACAAGAGTCAGCAATCCTTGTCGGTAAGGTCATTGGGGATAAGGTGTCCGGCGATTCGATCGGCGTTCCAGGGTATGAATTCATGGTAACTGGCGGTTCTGATTACTGTGGGTTCCCAATGCGAAGGGATGTTTCTGGTCCGATGCGTAAGCGCATCTTGGCAGTGGATGGCGTCGGCCTTTCAAAGGAAGGTAAGGGTATCCGCATTCGAAAGACCGTATGTGGCAATCAGATTCATGACAAGACTGCGCAGGTCAATCTCAAAGTTGAGAAGGCTGGACCTGAACCTCTTCCGCACACGCCTGCTAAGAAGCAGTGACTTCTTAATGCATGAGCGAACATTTTTATAAGGCCTTGTCGAGGATAAGTACAGAGAACTTTGAAAAAATGAGCCGGAAGCGAATTTTTCAAAGTTCTCTACATAAGAAGAGGTAGCTATGGATTCCATCCTTGATTGGAGAAAAGTAGAGAACCTATCAAATCGGTCGCTTGCAATCTGTGCGCATCTGCATCGCCTCTGCAAGGATGCACGATCATACAAGCTCACGCCATCCCAGTCCCATTCTCTTGAACAACTTGAGCATCATGTCGAATCCTTTTTCCATACTGCAAGTTTTATTGCGCATACGCTGGAGCGTTCTACGATTAATCATCGTCATCTCTTCAAAATTGACCATGAGCTCAAATCTGAGCTTCATCAGATCCAAAAGCAGTTCAGTAGAAGTGGGGCAGTCCTCTGGCCCGATTTTGCGCCAAGCATCAAACAAGAATCAAGAGATATCTCCTTCCGCTTGCGCGATGGAGAGTATGCAGTGCACGATGCACTGGTTCGCTTGCATCATCGCATCCGTGAGCGGGTTGCCCATCCGCGGCCGATGATTGTCCGTGAGCAAGCATCGTCGTGTTTTGTTGACCCACAAACAAAGAATGACTTCCACGACTTCACGCTCAAATACTACGGCGTTCTTGATGCCTTACACACTCACCTCAAGCGTGATGATCGTTTTGATGAAGAGATGCGCAAGCGTTTTGAGCGTGCGTATTCTGTCTTTGGTGAGAATCAAGCAGGTGTTGATCTTACGCATAAGATCGGCGAGTGGGAGCGAGCATATTGATAAGGACTGAGAACTTTGTTCTCGTAAAGATATCGTTGCAGAGGACAAAAATTGTTTAAGTTCGGCGCAGCCGAACATTAAACGATTTTTCCCACCAATGCTTTTTTATACACGGAGGCGACGAACTATGTGATGGACCCCGACCAGATTCGCAATGTCCCAGGCGAGTACAAGTCCCTTATCGAGCGTTTCTGCACAAATTACCGGGCTGCTCGCCTCTTTGCTGATAACAATGATCAGCGATCTGCGAATAACGCGTATCTTGCGATGGTTGATATCTACTCCAAGATAACGCAATCAGATCTTGCACCCCTTCACAAGAGGATCGCGCACGCAGCGCTCACAGAGACCTATGATTATGTGGCTAGTCTGAATCAGCCCATTATTTCACATCGCACATTGCGTGTGATGGTCTCGATTGCAGTAATCCTTGGAATCGTTATGATTCTTATCACGCTTAAGCCTGGGATAGTAGGCCTCGTCACTCTCGAACCATCATCAACTGCTCCGTTTTGGACGCAGTCTTCGCGCATAATCGAAATTCACAAGACGACGACTATCGACCTTGACAAGTACTTTGCCAATCCAAGCAGTAAGAAAATGACATACCTTGCAACAGCAGGTAGTAGGGTGGAAACAAGTCTCTATGATCATTTCCTCACCATTATTCCTTCGAGAAGGTTCTTTGGCAGGGACTCAGTCACTATCGTTGCAGCGGATCAAGAAAATCCAGCATCATATGTCCGCGTGCCGCTCACGATTGTTGTAAGCCCAGACTTGTCGACGAGGTAACAAAAATGCGCCGTTTGTGTATACGCTCGCCTATCTCAAGCTCGGCTTGAGATTCCACCTGACATTTAAAAGAGGGGCAGCGCCCCTTTTGTTGACGCAAAGGGGGTGTTTAAAAGAGGGGCAGCGCCCCTCTTTTTAGACGCAACGTTTATATATCCTCCAAGCGACGATCGTGCGAGGGGGTTGTGATGGTACGACAAAAGAGTCTGATAGTGATTCTGTTATGTGTTCTGATCATTCAATTGCCAGTCTCGCTTGCATCAGATCTTCGCATTACAGATATCAGCGGTAGGGACAATCTTCGGAATTTCTATCGTGCCAATGATCGCATCCATATCAATGCGAGCGTGCAAGTCGATGGTGATGCGGACATCTTGCCAAACCAACTACGGATATACATCAATGGTGATCGGAACGATCCGTTCGACGGAACGGGTTTCTGTCCAGTGAGAGATGGCGCGTCGCAGTGTTCATTTAATCGTCTTGCGCCAGGTGCAGGCACGCATCAGTATGAGGTTCGTCTCTATTCCGACGATGACAAGTTCAATCCTGACGCTCCCACGATTCTTAATCTTACGGAAACCCTCACTTCGGATATTCTGGGTGCATCGTTTCAGTCACTTGAAGTGCTAAGCAAAGTCATCCGCGATGGTAGGGTTATCCTCAGAGCAACGGCAGCTGATCGCGCATTCAACCCGGATAACATCACGCTGTGCACAGGCATTGCATCGGTGAGATTCTTCCTTGACGATGCGACAAAGGCGCCATTCAAGACCGTTGTTGGGAGTAATAATTGTTCGCAACGAATCGACATCGAACATACCTTTTCAAATCTTCCCGACGGCGAGCATACCATCATCGGTCTTGCGACAGATCGCTTTAACCAGACAGGCGAGCCAGTGACAGACACATTCACAATGGACGCGACGCCCCCACTTGTCAATGACAGTGTGGCCTTTCGTGATTCATCAACAGGAAATGCGATTCTCTTCATCCGATCAGACAATGATGTGCGCGCCGACATCGCCATCACAATAACCGATCCCCTTCTCAATACTGATACGATACTTGCAGATCTCTCCAAAGTTAGCGCTGTGGGTGAGATTCCTCCAACAGAGTTCGCTTCAGGTCTTGCAGTGTGGCGTAATATCCAGCTTCGAGGATTCCAACAGTGTCAGATCACGATTCGTGCGCAGGATGTTTTGGGCAACCAGGGTGTGCGAACAATCAACTGTGATGTAAAAGCTGACAATGTCGGTCCTGAACTCATCGACATCTCGACAGGATTCCGCGATTCCGCAGGCATCCCGCTCTTCGCACAACAAACCATGCTCACTGCGCGCATCAAAGAAGATGGCGTGGGCCTTGGCAAGAATGCGACGCTCTTTGATCTTGCTGAGATTAATGGTAATCCGCGCACAAGGACCATCGGATGCGACAAAGTGAGTGTTGATTGGTTGTGTCGGTTCAATGTCACTGCTGCCAAATCGTCTGGACAAAAACAAGTCGGTCTTTCGATCTTTTCTACAGATGATCTTGGGAATGCCGCTATAATAAGACGTGTGCCGGCGATTCTTGATGCTGAGGCTCCGCGGATCAAGAATTTTTCCATGCGTGTCATTCCCGGCGCAGAGTCAGGGATTACGATTCCTGCGCAGGGAGCAACGATTGAGTTCACGCTAGTTGCGATGGGATTTGACCCTGCAAAGACCTTCATCGACGTGAGTCCTTTGGGTGGTTCGAATCAGACCTCTCTGAGTTGTCAGGGTGAGGTTTGCGCGGCGAATGTTGAGATTAGTAATAGCGGCCCCTACAAGGCAACAATCATCGCGACAGCCCAAGATAGCGCAGGCAATAAGGCAACAAAGTCCCTATCCTTTGACGTCTTTGGTCTTAAGACGCAGACATCGAATTTTTGGACGTCGAATCCAATCTGTTCCCCTTCCTTAATCGATCGGAGTACGACGGTGCTAATCGAGCAGAAAGCGTACTGTGACGCGAATCTCAAGCCATCTTCTAAGGATGTGATGCCCATCGCGATCACATTCCAGGGAGGATGTACTGGTGATACTAGCGCGGTGTCAAGTATCAGCGCGTTCAATCTTGGTGGGGGTAGCACGCATCCTACTTTTGATATCACGCTCCTTGCCACAGATTATCGTCAGGACCAACTCTCGCTTACCTGTCCGCTCCAAATAATCTCGATTGTCAATGAGAGCGGGAAGCTCTTCTTGGCGACCCTGCCCGAAGCAGAAGACGTCAATCTCAAGCTCCAATTCTATAATCAGCCGTTAGGTGACGCATTCACAAACATTGACCGCCAAGTCGATGAGGCAGTCAACGACGCAAAAGAAAATCTCAAATTCGTTGGCCAATTGGAGAGCTTCTTTGAGCTTGCATCAAAGGCATGCAATCTCTTGCAGATCTTCCGCACGCTCAAGGAGACATATGATATGCTTGTTGTATTCTTTGGCGGAGCAGGCAAGGCAATGGGTGGCTCGCTTACTCCTGCTGGCCAGAAGGCAGGTGCCATTCAAAAGGTGCTCTGTGGCAAGAGTTACGCGCTTGAGAGGGGTATCGACGGAGACGAAAGCGGCTTTGGCGGAATCTTTAGTATGCTTGCAAAGTTCTGCGCATTTGTGAACTGCAGGATGGAGTCAAGTGATGAAGGGTACCTTGCGACGTTTGGTGGTGGTGCAAAGCATTGTCAGGCGCTCAAGGACAAACTTGCTTCAATCGGCGGTCTTGACCAAGTCGTGGATAAGGATGGTGTCCGTCGTGGGATCCCAGTCCTTGATGAACAGAAGTATACGTTCTATGGCGGGAATTACAACACGCTTAATGTCAAAGAGAACTTGATTCTCTCGACGCTGTGCCTGTGCGTGCCAGGGATTATTCATAATGTGAATAAGTATCGTGAAATTCAGTGTAATTATGGTCTGTGCATGCTTCGTGATGTGAAGGAGCGCGGTTTCCCAGTCTCGTATTGTGAAGATTTGCAATCCTATCAAACCTGCAATTTTGTCGTGGGCGACATCTTTAATGTCTTCCCGATCGTGCGATTATGGGATACGGTGCTTCAGATTGTCAAGAACATCTATGCAAATCCCTTTGAGCTCTTGCGGTTCTATAGTGGTTGGAAGTGCAAGCAGTACTGCTCGACAGAGTTTCCGCAGCAGTATGCGTCGTGCACAGTTCCCAAGATTCTCGCGAAGTTAGGCGACGCCATCCAGAGTATCAAGGCTATTAAGAACATCGCGAATTTCAACAAGGCGGGTGGCGCGTGCAAGGAGCTTGAGGATCTTACAGCTCCTGCAAACCAGACCAATCAATCAACAAGTTACTTTGGGGGATTGTTATGAGGATCATCACAAAACTCATCGTCGCGGTCGCACTCATCGCAATCCTATCGTCACTGGTCCACGCAGTTTCCGCATCAGAAGATTGGAAGAGTGGGCAGATACGAGCCTTGGAAGTACAGAAAGCCGAATCGCAGGCGAAGCTCTCTGCCCTTAAGGAAAGTGAGAATCACTTCGCGGGAGAGCTGACCAAGGTGGCGAAGGACTTGGAGGTGGGTGCGAGTGAGGGTGCTGTAACACCGGCGGAGTGGATGGGGGTAGTCAGGAAGCATTTGAAAACGGAGAAGTTGTCTGAGGTTGAGGCTGCTTATAAGAAGATGCAGTCGGACAAAGTGGCCTTGGGCACTGCGGAATCAGATATGATATTACTTGAAAAGAGTATAGAACGACTAAATTCCTTGACCCCTGCCGAGCTCAACTTTGAGTATCAGCAAAAGAGCGTTGTTGCAGAAGCCCAGGTGAAGTACGATTCTGCAGAACGTATTTATAATATTAACAAAAAGAATTCGGCGCGTAAACAAGCGCGTGATGATGCGCTAAAGAACTTACAAACAGAGCGAAGCAAACTCTATGCGCTTGAGAAGTCTGCGCGCATTGCGCAGTATGATCGCGAAGCAAGGGATGCTCAAAGTGAACGCGGGAGATTAGTCAGTCAGGCAATGGGACTACAAGAAAGATTAGAACAAGAACTAGCAAAATCCACACCTGACGAATCCGAGATCAGGAAATACCAATCCAGTCTTGCCAAGATCGATGCCCAAGTAGCTGCGCTTGGCAAAGCTGAATCCCAAGCCAAAGCGAGGGTCAAGTACTTGCAAGGCGAGACAACGTTTGCGCAGTCGTTAGTGGAAATCGTCGAGGCGTACAGCGAATTCCAGGGTCTTGGCGCGTTCACGTCATTGTTTATCTCGGATAAAGATCTTCAGAAGCGGCGTGATGAGGCAAATGATCTCTTTTGTCAGTCGATGCTTCTTGGTGGGAGTGAGTGTTGGACAAGTAAGCTGTGCGAGGCAAGTGCTGATGCAAACATTGGCGGGCTGTCGCTCATTGCACGTACACCACAGCAGGACCCAAGGGCTGCGGCGCACATCGAAGCCGATGTCTCTCTCCCAATCTCATTCATAAACGATACGACTCGCCAATCACAGACATTGCGGCTCTACCGCGTCACGTACTACCTTAACAATCCGCGTGATGTAAATATGTCCTATAATCTGAAGTTCAAACAGGCCGGTGGCGTGGAATACGTTGCCTATGGTAACGGCAAGTCGCTTGCTCCAGGCTCTTCGGACTCAAAGCTGCGTGTCAATGCGATCATTAAGTATTCTGATAAGCAGTACACCAGTGTATGCCTGACATTTGCGCCTGGAATCCGGCGTTTTGGCGGAGGCGCAACAAGTGAACTTTGTTCCCCCATCGTTGAATACGCCGGCGGTCCTACAAGCATCCAGGAGTCGGGTGCTGCGTCAGGTCAGCCGGCTGCGCAAGCAGCCACACAGCAAGACTTTGGAGGGTTCTGATGATGATTAAGAATAGTGCGCGAGATCCCAAGCACAGAACGTTTAAGTCCAGAATGGACTTTAAACGTTCTGCCCAAGTTACGGTCTTTATTATAATTGGCTTGCTCATCCTGCTCATTGTTTCATTCCTCTTGTATACAGGGAGATTGCGCATTGGCGCAATCTCGCAGCGTGGTTTTGAGCGTGTGATTATTGATCCTGATTTCCAGCAGCTCTTTGATTATGTGACTGATTGTATTCGTCAATCAGGTGAGGATGCCTTGCGTCGTGTAGGTGAGCACGGTGGTTATGTAACGCCGAAGTTCCGTCTGAATGCAGATCGGCCGACAGAGGCGCAGGCAATCGAGTTCTCGCCTGGTTCGGAGATGGTCCTGCCGTATTATTGGTTTCTTGAAGATTCCAATGAGTGTGAAGGTCAGTGTCGTTTCCGATCGCTTCAGCCGCCGTTGGGTGGTAAGGCACAGCAATCCATCGAGAGCCAAATTGTGCGCCATGTAGAATCGAATCTCAAATCCTGCACTGGCGACTTTGAGCCCCTCCAACCTCAGGGCATCCGTGTCATTCAGTTGGGGGCTCCGAAGGCTGAAGTGACAATTACTGATGATGCTGTGCTTATCTTTGTCGAGTATCCTCTGCGTGCCCAGCGTGAAGGTAAGGAGGCGACGATCACAAGATACCCAATCGAGATCAATGCGCGCATCAAGAAGATGTATGAGCTTGCGACTGCGCTTGCAGAGCTTGAGGCCAATCATTCCTATATTGAGAAGCATGCAAAACAGCTCATTGATATCTATTCTGGTCCTGATGAGAACGCTCTTCCGCCGACATCCCGTCTGCAGTTTGATTTTTCAAGTGGTCCGATGTGGAGCCTTCCGCAGGTCAAGGAGCGAATCACTGGTCTATTGACAAGTTATGTTCCTTTGATGCAAGTCTATGATTCCAGGTCATATCGTCCCGTCGCTCCGCCAGGAGAGATGCGTGATCCTGACCTCTTCGCTAAATTGTACAATCGCAATATGCTCATTATCCCAAGCCAGGAGCGATCCTATGCCGACATCGAGGCGCGTTTTGTCTACTTGGATTGGTGGAAGCCGTATATCAGTATTGACGGCTGTCGTGGCCAGATCTGCAAGCCAGAGTCGCTGCTCAATACGTTGATCACGACAGTGCCTTTTGGCATCCAACGCTATTATTTCACCTATGATGTCAGTTATCCTGTTGCAATTATCCTAAGAGATCCTGATGCAATGGACGGTAAAGGATTGGTGTATGCATTTGCCCTTGAGGCGAATCTGCGTAACAATGAGCCGATGCCTGCGGCATTTCGTCCATTGTCGGTGGGCGCGTCCGCTGATACATTGTTGTGCGAGCCGCATCTTGCCACAAGCGAGCCCATAACAGTTCTTGTGTCCGACGCAGCCTCCGCATCCCCGCTTGCAGGCGCGCAGGTGATCTATACCTGCGGTTTTGATGAATCCGCCGAGAGTTGTCCTGTGGGCAAGACTGCCTCTAATGGATCTCTTACTTCACGCTTGCCGCGCTGCATCGGCGGCACGCTCTCGGTGCTCCATGCTGCGTTCGCATCTGATTCGCAAATCTTTGATTCTGATAGCATCGCGCATCCATTGCGACGTTTCTCATTGCATCCGCTGCAACGATTCGACTTCTTGCTTAAGCGCTACCAAATTATTAAGGACGGGGCTGGTTGGACGCTGCAGCCGCAGGCTGTGTCCCTTGATGTCGAAGAGGAAGGAATCGTGTTGCTCCAGCGGCAGTCCTTGCCTGGTGAAGAGGAGTTCTCTGCCCAGGCGAGTTTCCACGGTGATGCTGACTATGATGAGCGTTATGCATTCCATACAGGCATCCCTCTCATCCCTGGGACGTATGACGTGACGGTCACGACGTTATTGCGTCCGCAGTATCCGCTCATCATCCCAAGTCGTGAGGAGTGTGTTGCTGATCAGTGCGTGAGCATCCCGCCAGAGCCCATTGAGTTCAATCAGAGTGTGCCCTTGCCCATCGGCGGTGCGCGGTTCACAACCACGATCAGATCTGAGGACCTCGCCAATGCCAAGACCATCGAATTCTACGCCATAGACGCCGCCCTGGATCTTGTGGATGAGGATGACCGCACGCTCGATGACCTGGCGCAGATCGGCGATGATGAACGCAATAGTCGCGTGTATGGTGAGATCATCAAGCCGAGGTTTGTGCGATGAAAAAGCGTTTAATCGCCCCTTTGCTTCGCCCAGCTTGTTACAAGCTTAAGGATCACAGCCCAGTCATTCTCCTCATCACGTGTTATGATCTCGCCTTTGTGATGCTTGTTTCGTTCCTTCTGCGTATCGCGATGACGCAGATCGCTGGCGCAATGGGCGCGATCACGATTGATCGTGATCTGCTTCTCGAGAATCCCGACCTTATCGAGAGTGCTGTGACCGGGCTCAAGTGGGCGTATGCCAAGCTCTGGCTGCTCTTCATCGCAGGTCCAATTCTCTACGCGTTTGGAGCGGCGTTTTCGAATCTTGCTGTGTGGAGGACCATAGCAGGATCTGGCAAAAAAGTCTCCACGCGACGATTCCTCATCTACGATGCGGGATTCACGCTGGCATCTGTCGGAATAGTCATGGGATTTCTCTTCCTCTTTGAGCCGCCGATGCATCTCGTCCTGTTCAGTGTCGGGCTTGTTATGTATTTGTATTGCAGTGTCGGCGTGTGCCTTGCCCTGACGCGGAAGGATTCCTGGAACGTGTTCCGGCAGTATGTGCGCTCGCCATGTACTATTGCGCTCTTTGCCATCTCTGTGGTCATGTTCGTCCTTTCTGGATTCCTGCTTGGCTCCATTCCGTATTGGAGCACGCTTGCCATCGTCGTTCTCGTCCTCATTGCAAGCGCGTATCGCGTGATTATAGCCAGTTCATTATATAA
>JACQSU010000061.1 GCA_016211165.1 Candidatus Woesearchaeota archaeon
AAAGTGGGCTTGCCCCTTTTTTGGGGGTTTAAAAGGGGGCTTGCCCCTTTTTTGGGGGTTTAAAAGGGGGCTTGCCCCTTTTTTGGGGGTTTAAAAGGGGGCTTGCCCCTTTTTTGGGGGTTTAAAAGGGGGCTTGCCCCCTTTTTCCTGTGAGACGGCGGATGGCGATCTCGGCAAGGAGGATGATCAAGGCGGCGATGACAAATGGGTAGCGGAGATATACCTTCTTAATGACGCTTCTCTTGCTTCTGGATTTTACTTGCGCGACGATCTTCTCAACCTGGTCGGCTTCGTAGATAGAACCGCCGCTTCCGATGACGGTTTTCTCAAGGGTTGGCGAGATTCCCAGGTCTGCGAATTCTTCGGCGTAGTTTACCGCAAAGGTTGCGTCCACAAGTTTGTTGAATCCAAGCGCGCTCGGATAAATTGTGGCTCTATAAAGGCCGTCGGGGGTTTTGAAGAAGGCAACGCCTTCTGCCTTTGGCGGCTCGGGGCTCTTGACGACGACCTTTGTAGGTGATCCGATGCGAGTGTCTTCGACATCAACAAACACTTCCGAGGTTCGGTCAGGGTCGCCAATTGCCCAGTTCATCATGCGTGTGATGGCGTGGGAGTTCTCGCCGCTAAGCATTTCCCCGGCAAGGTTCGTGCCATCATCGGTTGTATATGCCACAATCCTTCCAAGCCCGTATCTCCACGCAGTCACAATCGGATCGCCTACTTGTGTTGTAAACAAGGACGACCCCGTGCTCTTGGGAACAACGATGTTATACCCAGTGATAATAGCGTTTGGAGGCGTGATATCTTCGGTGATGAAATGGTTGCCATCAAGGATGCTCACAGTGAAGCGTTTTGCTTCTCCTTCTTCGGTTTTGCCAAAGAGGATTCGTACGCGATCAAGTTGTTCTGCTTTGAAGTAGATGCCATTGGCGAGTTCGGTGACTTTTTTCATGACAAACTCGTTGGTTGTCGCGCCAACGCCGACGCCATAGATCTTGACGCCAAGTTTGGACGCCAAGTTGGCGGTGTCAAATGTTGCTTGGGGTAGTTGTGTGACTCCATCAGAGATGAGCACGATGTTCTTGCTTCCGTCCGCTGGTTTGAGGATTTCAAGGGCTTTGAAGAGTCCGGCGTTTACCATCGTGCCGCCCCCTGGTTGGAGTCGTCTGATTTTCTCGAGGTGTCCTGCTTTTTCCGAGATGTAGGAGAGTGGTTCGATCTCATATCCTTGGGTGTTGAATGCGACGATGCCGAGTTTGTTCTCGGGTTTCATGTCAGTGATGATGCTGACTGCTTGGGCTTTGCCAATGTCTGCGCCTGATGCTGCTGCTCCGCCTCCTGTTCGTGCGGCTTGTGATCCAGAGATGTCGATTAAGACCACGATATTGATGTCGCCTTCTTTCTTGCCAGGTTCAGCTACGTACACGGGCAGTAATTCCTCAAATCGCGAGTCTTTGTAGCCTCCTTTCTCAAATGCGTTGTCTCCGCCGATGACGATGAGTCCGTTGCCTTCGCTCGTAAAATCGATGATGTTGTCAACATCAGTGTCGGTGATGTCCTTGACATTGAGGTTGTTGATGACGATGGCGTGGTATTGCATAAGGTCCGATGGCAGCGCAGATCCTTTGCTCATTTCATAGGTCTGTGAGAGCAGGATATACGTGGGGGATTCTGCCTTGGTCCAAAAGAAGACATTGGGTTTTTTGACGACTTTGATGGTTTTGTAGAAGATGTTGTTTTCGATGAAGTGATCTCCGGACGCTTCGACTTTTGCGATGAGTGTGTGGTATCCTGGTCCGAGTTTTTGGGTAATGACAAATGATTCTTCCGCAGTCGTCTTATCAAGGACTACTGCATTGTCGATGGCTACAGTGACACGGGTATTGGGGAGATTGCCAACGCGATCGACGTGTATCGTGAATTTATTGTCGACATCTTCCAAGGTTTTGGTGGGGCCGCGAACATAGATTCGCGCGTCGCTATGGACTGGGGTGGTCCTAATCATTGAGATCGAAGCGTTGAGTTTTGCGGCATAGAGCGCGACATCTCCAAGGTCTGCTCCGAAATTGTTTTGTCCATCACTTACCAAAAGAATATTGCCATCGCCTTGGAGGCTTTGGAGGACTGCGTCTCCTATGGCGCTTTGGTCTTTGGCGCCGACGTATTTGGTTTCGACGCGGATTTGTTTGCTGATCTCATTGGCGAGTTTGCCCCCGATTGCTTGGTCAAAGAGGCCAAAGGAGGTGCTGTTGTCAATCAATATCCGAAGATAGGGGTCTCCTTCGATGAGGGTTTCGCGCTCGATGAATGGTGATGCGATGGCGATGAGAAGGAGTAGTATGATTAATGTCCTGGACAAGAAGACAAATCTGCGTAGGTGTTTTCTTCGGCGGCGTGCTGCCGGTTCTGCGTCTTCTCCTGCGAATGCGACCCAATCCGAACGCAAGAGGAGCCACAGCAGGATTGCGCCGGGGATGACAAGGAGCGGTGCCCAAGGGTGCAAGAGGAAGCTGTTGGGCGCGATGTAGTATGCCAAGAGGTCGATTGCCATTTAGAGGTCGCCTCGGAATTTGATGTAGATGATCTCAAGGATGAGAAGCACCAACCCAATCACGAGTAGTGGTATCTCCCAGCTCATCTCGCGTTCTTCCTTGACAGGTCGCAGTTCGATCTCTTTGCCTGCGCTTGCGCCAATGACGTTGTCAGGATTGATGGTGCTCTCCTTTTCATTGATGAGATTAGCCGTGATCCTTCGTCCGTTGATCTCATAGATGCCGGCTTCATCGGCGATGAGGGCATTGGTCTTGATGATCTTGCTTGGGGTCTTGACATTTCGGACTTCATCAAGGATGATGGTCTCTCCTGTGCGGATGTTGAGATTCTTGATGCTTTCTTGGTTCACGAGGAATTCGACGAGTTTGGACCAGAAGATGGGATAGTTGGGGTGTACTCTAAAGTCGCTGTGTTTTTCCATGATGCCATACCAAATGACTTTTCCTGAGCCAATCTGTTTGTAAGCGATGATGCTATTGCCCTTGCCATCAGACACGATGCTAAAGGCGCTATCAGTGAGTGTTGCGTTGTAGTATGCATCCATTCCTCCAAAGTCGATGTTTTTTGTGAAGCTGTTGACTTGATCGATCGCTGTGTTGGTCTTGTTTGACATTCCTTTGAGGACTACAGGCAGTACGCCTCTAAAATCGACGCCAAGGTATTCATCGCTTGCGGCGATGATGGCGCTTTTTCCTGCTTTGAGCCGGTCAGCGATCTCTTCGTATGTGCCCGGCAAGACATCGCGTGGTCTGATGTTGTGGATGATGTAGATGTCAAAGTCTCCTTTTGGTACGACGGGTGGTTCTGCGACGTTGACTTCTATCTCCGGCGTGCTTAGCAATGCATTTGCCAAAAAGACGCTCTCATTGTTTGTGATGAGCTGGATCTTGATGGGTTTTTTCTCTGGTGCAGACAGATAAGCGATGTCATCAGCGTCGAAGTCGTCGTTGTTGTCAAGTGTGATCTTGGTGACCTTCTCGGGCGTCTTGAATGAGTAGGTCTCGGTGCCAAGAGCTGGGACCATAAGGTCCCGGGTCAAATCCGCGACGTGGAGCCGGACATTGGCAGGTTCGCTCTCAAAGTTGTGCACAAAGACCGTTGTCGAGTCCTCATCAATGTCGATGTTGGTGATGCCGATGTTGCGTCGGTGTGCGCCTGTTGCGGTATTGATAAGGTCTACTACGATCTTTTGTGCTGCGAGTGCTGCTTGTGCTGTTTGTGGTTCGATGCCTTCGTTATTGGCAAAATCCGAGATGACCACGACCCTTCCCTCGTCTCGGTTCAGTACTTCGCCTCCAAGGATCATTGCGTCGCCGATTGCCGAAGGCGTGTCAGAAGGACGCAATGCTCGAAGCATCTCCAGTGCATCAGAGGCAGGGGCATCCCGAAGTACAATGGCTGGTGTGTTTTTCGCAAGAATGATCGTATTTGTCCCACCAACTGCTTGGCGTGCTGCATCAATGCCTTTTTCAAATCGTGTTGAGCTTCCATCAACAGTCTTCGAGGAAGCTGACACATCAATGACGAGCACGGTGTGTTTGGACGTGACGTCGTGTTGATACTTCATGAATGGCTGGAGCAGCGCAAATGCGAGCAAGCAAAACAAGAGGATGTGGAGTAAGAAGAGCCAGTCTCGGCTGATGCGGCGAAGAAACGATTGCTGCTTTGGATTGTCCCGTGATGTCAAGAAGAACATGAGTGAAGGGATCTCCATTTGTACGGGTCGTGGTCGGATAAGGTAGATGATGACAAGCGGGATCAAGAATCCAAAGCTGTACAATCCGAAGCTTAGGTTGTTAAAGAAC
>JACQSU010000008.1 GCA_016211165.1 Candidatus Woesearchaeota archaeon
GAACCATAGTTCTGCTCACACCCCTGATTTCAAAGCGGCGATGACCGATTTGAGTTCGCTTGTAGAAGGTCACAGCCCCCGTTCTTCCACAGATAATAATTCCTCTTCATCAACGAAATGGCTTGGGTTATCTGCGATGGTCCTTTTGTTTGGCGCCGTCGGTTTGCGGGGGAAATTGAAAATTGCCTGGCAGACTGTGAGAGGCCTCGCGGCCGTCGAGTGGCTGGCTACAAGACGCAATTGGTCTCAACTCGTTTCTCCCGATCATCCCATAATGCAAAAGTTGCAAGCCTTTGCCATCGGCAAAGAGGGTTTTCCCTTGATTGTGGATCGTTACGCCATGGGGCAATTATTGCGAGAATATGGAAAGTCACATTTATTCCCTCCGATTGCCATCTCTGCAAGAGATCCGGTTGTTGCAAAAATCGCCATAGAAGAATTTTTAAGTCGGAGAGGCGAGAGTCGCCTTCTAGCGAATATTATTCAACAAAGCCCACATGAAGAGGTGGTGGGGATTACCGGTGAAGCCTGTATCCGGATCTGGCAACAGAATCCTCTGGGTGATGATGTCGTCTATTTAGTACGCGCTGCCCTTCAGCGAATAAATAAAGCATTGGCAGAGAGAGCATTGCAGGTTTTAGAAGCAGGTTTGGATTCCCGCTATGCAGGTGCGGCAATGGGCGAACTGGAAGATATAGCCCGTTTTGGCCTACCCGATGTCTCTCTCAGGGGAACGAAGATCCTGGTCGGTTTTGCGAGTCGTCATCACGAGAATGGAGAAGTTACATTGAGTCTTTCGCGCATTGCACAGGGAGGATTAGAGGATCATGTGATCTCTGAATCCTCAGCATTGGAGGCAGTGGGGTCTCTTGTGCAAGGGTGGAAAGAGGGGTGGGTCAATTTGGAGCATATCTGGTTTATGGGTGGTTCTAGTGCTCTGTAAAGTTAATTTATAATATCATTATAAAACAGGTTCAATTTATCACGAGCCTTATCCTTCGTAAAATTCCAGCGTATTTTTATTTTGAAACGATTGCGTCGTTTTGCCCATGCCTTGATTTGTGATTTCATAGCTTGAATTTTGGCAATGCGCCGATCCAAACATTGTTTGGAAAGAGCGGATAACTCAATTTCCGCCATATTCAGCCAGCTGGCTTTCTTGGGCGTGTACACCATCTCAAACCGTTGCGATAATGTAAAAGCCTCCTTGGCTTCGAATATCTCATAGAACGACGATGGATTATGCGTATTGAGATTATCCTGCACCAAAACAATTTTGTCTGCCAGCGGATAGCATGCCGCCAAATTTTTCATGAACTTGGCATAATCCTTCTTTGTTTTTTGCCTTGAAACCTCAACGATGCGGCGTCCGGCCAAAGGCTCGACCGCCATGAGCACGGCACATGTCCCGTGACGCTCATAATGATAATCTTGCCGTTCCACACGCCCCGGTTTCATCGGTATGGGTATCAATACATCGCTCAGTAACTGACATGGGCGCTCATCAAAACAGATTACGGGCCGTTTCTTATCGTACGCCTGTTCGTAAATGTCGAGAACCTGCTCCATATGCCAAAGATATTCCGCATTCAACTCTCCGATACACCATTGCTTCTTTAAGTGCGGTTTGAGTTCGTTTTTTTTAAAACATTGAAAATCCCTTGATGTGAAACGGACGACACAATTTCAAGCTCAACAACACGATCAGCCAATAAACGTAAGCTCCACCGAGCATGACCATCGGGAGGTGTACTGCAGGCAATCGCGGTAATCTTTGCCGCCACCCTCCCGTTAAGTTTAGAAGGCTGACCTGAACGAGGCTTCTCGTTGAGGGCCTCTTTCAAACCTTCCCGACAATAACGCTTGCGTATATTGTGAACGGTTGCCAAACAGACATCCAACGCATCAGAAATCTCTTCATCTGTTTTGCCCTTCACCTCATCCGCCAACAGTAAAATGCGGCACCTCGTTATCTTGCGTGCCTTGTCTTCACCTGATTCCACAACCTGTTGTAGCAACAGCCGCTCCTTCTTACCCAAGCGTACCCTGTAATGTTTTTGTCTCATTGGCTATCCCCCTTATACGAAGGATAGTATCATAAAATCAAGAGATCTCTAAGAACTTACTTTACAGAGCACTAGTGTGAGATATGAATCTGTTGCCCGAAAAATATTGGAAGCCCTCACCGAAGGACTTGGGCAAGGTCGTTTTCCTCCTAAGAATCTTGCGACGTTTGCCCAAGCAGTAAAACATCCCAATGTTCGAATGGAGGCCGCAGAAGCTTTGATAGAGGGATGGAAGAGGGGTCTTGTGCCACAGCCCGTTTTGAGAGATGTTTTGAGCTATGCCGATTCTTCC
>JACQSU010000057.1 GCA_016211165.1 Candidatus Woesearchaeota archaeon
AGCAAAAATTCTCCTCGAACAACAAGTTCTTCGTTATAGTTAGGCCAGTCCCTTTTGTCGTCACGTTTCTTCCCCCATCGCTTTCCTTTCTCTCGTTTTGGTTTTGTTGCCATATCTAAATCACCTCACTAATAATTAGTATTAGTAAACTATATAAATCCCACCTAACAACAAAACCCTCATCATGGCAAAAACAATGATACTCTACGACCTCAACGACAAAACCCAACCACAAAAAAATCAAATAATCAGAACTCTATTCGGCTACCAAGACAAAAGCTGCCACGGCAAATACCTATACCAGCGCCCAGGCCTCCTATCAAAAATCCCATTCAATCGTAAAACGAAAACTGCGCTCATTATCCCAACATCAGAAAAGGAAAAAGTAACCAAAATCCTACATAAACTCGCCATTAAGACAACAGCACTCGATTATTCCCCCTGATTATGCAACACCCCAGCTTCGCCGAAACACTTAAAAACATCACCAAGCCCCACGAAAAAAGGGGGGTTTCACCCCTCTTTTAAACTCCCCCTTACGATGCCATGGCTGAAGAAACCAAACTCCAAAAGACCCTGCGATGCGCAAAGTCACAGAAATTCATCAGAAACATCGCCACAAGCGCTCATATACACCACGGAAAAACTGCGTTCACAGACAATCTCTTGGCCGCAAGCGGATTCATGTCAGCAGAAGCCGCAGGGAACCTTGAAAAAGGAATGGCGACCTGGCAACACGCTGATGAGCAAGAACGCCTGATGACCGTTGACGCGGCCAACGTATCCATGGTTCACCCATATCAAGGCGATGACTACCTCATTAATCTCATCGACACACCAGGACACGTCGACTTTGGCGGCAATGTCACCCGAGCAATGCGAGCAATCGACGGAACCGTCGTCCTTATCTGCGCATCCGAAGGCATCATGCCGCAAACAGAGACCGTCTTAAAGCAAGCACTCCGCGAACGCGTCAAGCCCGTGCTCTTCATCAACAAAGTCGACCGCCTCATCAAAGAGATGCAATACACACCAGAACAGATCCAAAAACGAATCCTCAATCTCATCATCGAATTCAACAGACTCATCGAACAGATCGCAGAACCCCAATTCCAAGAAATCTGGAAAGTCAACATCCAAGATGGATCCGTTGCCTTTGGCTCCGCACGGGAAAACTGGGCACTCTCACTGCCTTTTATGCAAAAAAAGAATGTCGGATTCAAAGACATCCTCACGATCTATGAAATGAATGAAAAAGACCGCAAGGAATGGGTCTGGAAAAACGCAGCCCTTAACGAAGTCATCCTTGACATGGTCATCAAACACCTTCCCAATCCGGTTGAAGCCCAGAAATACAGAATCCCAAAGATCTGGAGAGGAGACCCAGAATCCGCGCTTGGCAGGTCGCTCCTTAGCTGCGACCCGAATGGCAAACTTGCATTCGTCATCACACGAGTCATGATCGAACCAAAATCCGGACGAGAAATCTGCGCAGGCAGACTCTATAGTGGAACAGTCCGCGAAGGACAAACCTACTACTTTAACATGGCCAAGACCTCACAGAGAATCGGCCAAGTCTTTATCTACCAAGGCATCAAACCAGAACTTGCAGGAGAACTCCCGGGCGGAAATGTCCTTGCGATCGGAGGCATTAGCGGATTTGCAGGGGAAACCATCACAGAGGAACCTGATCAGCCATTCGAAGAACTCAAACACATCTTTGACCCAGTCATCACCAAGGCAATCACAGCGGCTAAGGCGCAGGATCTCTCCAAACTCATTGAAGTCCTGCGCAAGGTCGGCAAAGAAGACCCGTCCATCAAAATCGAAGTCAATAACGAAACAGGCGAATGCCTCATTCACGGCATGGGCGAGCTGCACCTTGAAATCATTGAGAATCGCATTATCACAGAAAAGGGCGTGCAGATCAAGACCAGCCCGCCGATCGTGACATACCGAGAGACTGTCTCGAAAAAATCGCCTGAAGTCGAAGGAAAATCACCAAACAAACACAACAAATTCATCTTCACAGTCGAGCCGCTCGAACCACATGTGGTCGAGACCATTAAGAATGGCAATTTGCCCGAAGGCAGAATCAAGAAAAAAGACATGCAGATTCGGGACACGCTCGTGGATGTCGGCTACTCTAATGATGACGCGCTATCAGTCCGCGACGTCTACAAAGGCAACATCTTTGTAGATGCCACGAAAGGAAACGTCCAACTCTCCGAAGCGCTCCCCCTTGTCATCGAAGGATTCGAACAAGTCTGCGACGGCGGACCACTTGCACGCGAACCCTGCTTTGGCCTTAAGGTGACCCTTGAGGATGCAGGACTCCATGAGGACGCCATCCACCGAGGACCAGCCCAAACATACCCCGCAGTCCGCGAAGGAGTCAAACTCGCGATGATGAACGCAAACCCCATCCTCTTTGAACCAATGCAAACACACCTTATCGAAGGACCAATCGAATTCACAGGCGAAATCACCAAACTTGTCATGAACAAACGAGGCCAAATCATCGAAATCAATGAAGTCGGATCACAAACCAATGTCAAAGCAAAACTCCCCGTCGGAGAAATGCTTGGCTGGTCATCGGATCTGCGGTCAGCCACCGCAGGACGCGGCCTCTCATCACTCATCGACCAGAGCTTTGAGCGCATGCCAAGCGAACTCGCACCAAAAATCATCGCGCAAATCATCAAACGCAAAGGCCTCACTCAAGGAATGCTTGGAGCATAAAAAGAGAGACTGCGCCCCTCCCCAGGATACAGCGCCTTGCGAAATTTCTTGAAGAATCCCGACGGAACGGAGGCGAATCTCTCAAACGTTACATTTATAAATCCCCCCTATATCCACAGATTCGCCGTCGACGATACGACGGCAAATCAACCTCACCAAGGATTCAATCGGAGGATATAGAACAATGGCAAAAGGAAAGACCCACATCAACATCGTATTCATCGGACACGTCGACGCGGGAAAATCAACCACTGTCGGCCGACTCCTCTATGACGCAGGCGCAATCGATGAACAGACCATGCGAAAGCTCAAGGAAAAAGCAGAAGAGCTTGGAAAAGGCGGATTCGAATTCGCATTCGTCATGGACAACCTCAAAGAAGAACGAGAACGAGGAGTCACCATCGACTTGGCTCACAAGAAATTCGAGACTCCAAAGTACTACTACACCATCATCGACGCACCCGGACACAAGGATTTTATCAAAAACATGATCACCGGCGCGTCACAAGCAGACTGCGGAGTGCTTGTTGTCTCGGCACCGTCCGGAGTCGAACCGCAGACAAAGGAACACATCTTCCTCTCAAAAACCCAGGGAGTCGGACAACTCATCGTCGCCATCAACAAGATGGACGTGCCAAAGTGGAGCGAGCAGCGATTCAACGAAGTCAAGACCGAAGTGTCCACTGTCCTCAAAGCCGTCGGATTCGACCCAAGCAAGATCACCTTCGTCCCAGTCGCATCGTACCTTGGCGAAAACGTGGTCAAGAAAACCGACAAGGCCGCCTGGTACAAGGGACCAACGCTCCTTGAAGCAATGGACCAACTCGCGGCACCGGAAAAACCAACCAACCTCCCGCTACGATTGCCACTCCAGGATGTCTACAACATC
>JACQSU010000056.1 GCA_016211165.1 Candidatus Woesearchaeota archaeon
AACTTGGACGCAAAAGTTCATATAATTCGTCAACTGCCTATAGGTTGGAATAATTCCAACTATGAGGTAGGAAGTATTATAAACTCCAAGACCTTTACTGATGACATGCTTACAATCAATCGTAAAGTCGGTCCCAAGGGACAGATTGTATTGCCAAAGGATGTACGATCCCAGTTCAAGTGGAAGCCTGGAACTGAGGTATCCTTCATCGTCCGAGCGCATGAAGTGGCAATCCAACCAGCTATGAGTGCCGATGCAGTGCTAGAAAAGCTTCACAAGATTGGTGAAAAGATAAAGCCAATGACAATCAAGGAAATGAAAGACATTTTTGAAGAGGAGTATGAGGACCGATGAGGTATATTGACTCAACAGTCTTTGTCGGTTCTACTCTAAAAGAGCCAAATTGTGATCAGGCTGTGAAAAGTTTCATAGAAGATCCAGAGGGAGGTATAACTGCGTCATTGACGTGGGATGAATATGTCTATCTCATCCGGAAGAAGAATGGGTTCGAAGCTTCTTCGATTGCTAGCGATTTCTTTTTGCGGATTCCCAAGTTGATGATAATTGAGATCGGTGGTCGGACGATTGAGAAAGCACATCATATTATGGTGCAGTACAGACTTAAACCACGAGACGCAATTCACGTGGCTTGTATGTTGGAGAAGGGAGTAAGAGAAATTGTGACTGATGATGTTGATTTTGACAAGGTCAAGGAGATCAAGAGAATCGCGATCAAAGACGCAGGAAAGTAACGAGAATCAATGTTTGTACATGTTGCATTCACCTATCTTTTTAGAAAGTTCGAAACAGGGGTTTGCCCCTCTTTGTTTCCGCACCTTTTTATACCCCCTCACGCCTAATCGTCGATATGACTGAACTAGACATTACGCTGGCAGCTGGCAGGTCCTATGGGATTGATGAGGCGCTGGTGATCTATACCTCAAAAATTGATGTAAAGGATTGGGTGTACCAAAAGGCAGTCTATTCTGATTATTTTGGCAAGAATTGGTCCTACCCTCCGCATGGCATCGTTCCAAGTGATATGCGGAATCTGATGAGGGAGTACACAAAGGCGATTCTTATTATCGGAAAGAATGGGGAGATGCCGCTTAAGGAGTTTCGGACCGCGATGATTGACATCGAGTCCAAGCTCAACCTCAATGGATTTCCCAAGGCGCTTGCGCTTAGCATGGGGCCTTGCGATCTGTGCAAGCAATGCACGCTTCAAAAAGGCGAGCCATGTGTGATTCCGGATAAGCGACGGCCTTCGGTCGAAGCTACAGGAATCGACATTCTCGGGCTTGTCAGAAAATTCAAGAAGAATTTTGAGACAGGTGGGAAGAAGTTCGCGTCTGTTGGGTTGATTCTACTCGAATAAAAAAATGGGGCGTGGCCTCCTTTTTTCATCGCAGGGCTGCCTTCGAGAGTGTCGTTCGTATCTGTTCGTGGCTAATCGGCCCTTCTCGAAGCACAGTATCTGAGTCAAGGTCATAGATTGTTGATACCAATCGGGCAGGTAGGTGCCCTGCGTCGATAATGAGGTCGGCCACTGCAAGATCACTGTTGTCTCTCACTACATAAGGAGAAGGTTTTCCCGAGACATTCGCCGATGTGCACGTGATCGGTTTGCCAAATGCCCGAACAAGCGCAATGCAGAATGGATGATCCGGGATGCGGATTCCTGATCCTTGGAAGATAATGGTGAGCGGTCCGGGGAGGAATGCTTGTACAAGCGCTCGCAAGCGTAAGTCGACTCCAATGTGTTGTTCAATCATGGCAAGATCTGCGTACATCGATGCCATCTTCTGATCCACCGGCCTTGTCTTAGCCTCGATGACGCGCTGCACAGCGTCGGGGTTCGTTGTATCTGCGCCAAGAGCATAAGCAGTGTCTGTGGGATACATGATGACTCCTCCAGGTGCGAGACACTCGCATGCGAGTCGCAGGGTACGCGAATCGTCGACACACATAGTGACAGCCATAGGACCTCCCTGCACAAGAAGCTCTTAAAGATGCGTTTGTTTGCGGTGCTTCACATACTCCCATATCGCCGGAACAAGTGAAGCAAAGATAATGACTAAGATGGCAATGGAGAAGTTATCTTTCACAAGGGGGATATTTCCAAAGTAGTACCCTCCAAATGTAAAGAGTCCCACCCAGATGCCTGCTCCCACGACATTATAGGTGGCAAAGCGCATGTAGTTCATGCGCGCCGCTCCTGCGACAAATGGAGCAAATGTACGGACAATTGGTACGAAGCGTGCGAGGATGATTGCGCGTCCGCCATAGCGGTGATAGAATGTTTCAGTCTTTTGGATGTGTTCTTTTTTGATGAAGCGGAGTCTGCCACTATGCACTATTTTTTCTCCAATGACATTTCCAATCCAGTAATTGATGGTGTCGCCAAGGATGGCTGCAAGGGCAAGCAGAGAAAAGAGGAGGCTGATGTCAAGGCTTCCATTTGCCGCGAACACTCCTGCGACAAAGAGCAGCGAGTCTCCTGGAAGGAATGGCATGATGACAAGGCCAGTCTCACAGAAGATGATAAGAAAGAGCAAGACATAGGTCCATACGCCATAATTCGCGATGATGATGTTAAGGTACTTGTCTAAATGGAGGATAAGGTCGATGAATTGCATCAGAGGATTCATGATTGCAAGCGGTTTACGTCGGATATAAAGGTTTGTCCTGGGATCGTGCGCTGTGGTATTCGAGAAAGGACTGCCAACTGCGAAGTTCCGAGTGTTTATTCAATAGGCATCCCCGCTTCCACCCATCCCATTGTTCCTCCGATGAGGTTGCGCATGTTGTGGTATTTCTTGACCTCGCGAAGGTACAAAAGCGCTGTTGCTGCTCGTCCCCCTCGTGCGCACACTGTGACGATTGGCGTGTCAGGATCTTGTGGCAACTCATCGAGGCGGGCGGAGAGTTCTCCTAATGGGATCGCCACTGCTCCAGGGACTTTGCCGCGAACGACTTCTTCTGGTTGGCGAACGTCGAGGATATAGGGTTTTTTCCCAGAGTCGAGTTCGGCCTTCAAGTCCTGCGTCGTGATCGTCTGTGCGGGGTTTGCATTGTGCATAAAGTGCTGCGCCATCTGCGTGAGCATTACCTCCTTTGGTGATGGTCCTGCAGCTGCTGGTGGTTGTTTGGGATGACTTGATTGCAGATGGGACGCCGATGCCGCAACTGCCCCGCACTGCATTCCTGGCTTGATTTCTGTTCCGATTGCATTGACCTTGGCGATAAAGTCATCACGGGTTTTTACAGCAAGGAATGGATTATGGCGAAGTTCATAAGCAAGTGTGCTGTTGATATTTTCATTGTAGTCGTGTCCTGGGTAGATGATGGCATCTGGCCCGCAGGCCATCAGTTTGCCGCTTATCGAGTCATAGAGTTGTCCTGCGTCGGATCCTGGAACGTCGCAGCGTCCAACGCCGCCGATGTGCAATGTGTCTCCTGTGAGAACTCGTCCTTCGACATAGACACAAATCGAGTCCTTTGTGTGTCCAGGTGTTGTGAAGAAGTAGACTGGGATCTCGCCGACGGAGATCTTTTCTTGGTCGCGTAGTGCGCGTTTTACAACGGGTGTGCAGTTGGCGGCAACCACAGCTTTAATCGCATCCGGCACGCCCTCTGCTAGTCGGCGCTGTGTTTCGTACGCTTCGCCCATTGCGATGCGTGCGCCTGTGATCTTGGCAAGGTCTGCTGCGATGGATTGGTGATCCGCGTGCGTGTGCGTCTCAACGATAAAGGATGGTGTGAGCCGATTCTCTTGCAGGCAGTCAAGGTAGTCCTTGACATCGCCTGCAGGATCGATGATGAGCGCCTCACGGATCGACGAGCACCCTACGATATATGAGAGACATCCATTGGTGCGGAATTGGCGGAAGATGAGCATACCTCTCGGATTCTTGGCGGGCTTTTATGTGTTGTGGTCACTTGGGACGGATGCAATAAGCACTCACTGGGCAACGTGAGAGAATGTCATCGAGTTGGCCAGATGACAGGGTTCCGCGAACGCTAATCCGGCCATTTCGTGCATCGTGTAACTGGGCAATGCCAAGATTATTGATTCGAAGGTAACTGTCAAGGATCTTCTTTGTGACATGCACTTGTGATCGTTCCTTGAACCTAAGGTCAATATGGTATGCGGGGTTCGGGTCTGATTCTCCAATGGCTCGCTGCATCGTGCGGCGGATATTGTCTGCCATAAGGTCAAAGAAGATGATCTCGTGGGCGCTTGGTTCGGAGTGTTCTCTGCCATCCGATGTTCTGTCTCGGTATCCGACCATGGCTGTTCGGAGTAGTATTTGGTAGGCAAGTCGTTCATTTGTACGAATGACAGGAGGTGTATAATGATGAGCATGCAGGATGAGATTCTGCACAAGTCGAGCTGTTCGGCCATTGCCATCGGCAAATGGGTGGACTCGGGCGATGTGCAGGTGGGCAGAGATTGCCCGGTCGATGGGGTGCGTGCGGGAGTCGTTTATTTCGTCAATAAGCTGGCACATGGAGTCCCGTACCTTTTCCCAGCGCTGTGGGAGGACAACGTCGTGTCCGCTGATGCGAACATTGGCTCTCCGATATCCCCACGCTGTGGGTTCGATCTTGTAGGCGATATCTTGGATAAGTTCATGATCCAGTGTTCCATTGTATTGTAAGACTGCCCAGTCCCACGTGGCATTGAGCATATGGAGAGTTTTGCATTGGTTGTTGTGGGCGAAGCGTCGGAGTTCGCCTTGTTTCATCGGACGGGCCTTTTGGATTCTTTTGCCATCACGTTTCTTGACACTATAGATGACAGGTGGGTGTTCCATACGATCAGAGTGGCTGTTTGCTTCGAGTTCGATTGTGTGTCTTACCAGGGCAGCAAGTTCATGCGAGTCGAGGACTCCCTTCAGTTCATCGATGGTCGTGAGCAGTTCTCTTCCGACGTATTCCATGCAGGGGCTACGCCTCGGCTCCTTAAAAAGGTGCCGTGGTCTAGACTAGAATGACTATCAGAACGGCGAGCTAATTCAAAGCTTGCATGTGATGCGAAGTTCATAATTCTTTTCCGCTCACGTACGTGTATGCTGAATACGCAGCAAGAACAGCCTCACCAGCACCAGTGATCGCTTGTTTGAATTTGGTGTCGACGACATCGCCTGCGGCGTAGACCCCTTCGACATTTGTCTTGGCTTCGCGGTCGATGACGATCTCTCCTTTCTGGTCTAGGGCGACTCCGATGTCCTTGGCAAGGTCCGAGAGCGGGATATGTCCGATTTCGATAAAGAGGCCATCGAGGACGAGTTCGTTCTTGTCATTGTATGCCTTGTCCAGGATGACTGATGTAACCTTCTTTTCATCGCCTTTGATCTCGGTGACATTGGTGAAGTTGATAATTCGGATCTTGTCTTCCTTGAGTTTTTTCTCTACACGCTTGAGATTGACGTATTCTGCCCGGATCTGTTCGCCTCGATAGATAATAAAGACCTTGCTTGCGTACTCAGAGAGGACGAGGGCTTCTTTTGCCGCTGAGTCCGATCCTCCTACAACTCCGAGGATCTTTCCCTTATAGAGGGGGCCATCGCACAGCGCGCAGTAGTGCACGCCTTTGTTGGCGTACTGATCTTCACCAGGACAGCCGAGTTTGCGCACGCGTGTTCCTGTGGCAAAGATGATGGTTTTTCCTTCATAGCTTTCGCCTTCAACGCCGACGAGGAAATTCCCATCTTTTTTCTTGCATGATGTGGCTCTTTTTTCAATAACAGTGATGCCGTATTCAAGCGCGTGCTGATGGATGTTTTCGACAAGGTCATAGCCGTCGATTGCTTTGATGCCTGGCCAGTTTTCGATGCTTCCTGCGATGGCAAGCGTTCCGCCGATGCCTTCGCACAGTACCAGCGTCTTCATGTTGAGGCGTCCAGCGTACATTGCGGCGGAGAATCCGCTTGAGCCGCCGCCGATGATGATCGTGTCGTAGATGGTCATTGCTACGATCGGCGAGGGCGCGGCTTGCTTTTAATCATTGCGGTTGGCCCAGCGATCGTCCCACCGTTGCGCTTATATATCTTCAAAAGGCGATATTCTTCATGCCTAGAGGTTTTGGATCCTATCTTGCGCACAAGAAGTGGTCAGTGCATGATGTGATTGAGCCATTTCTTGTGCTCATCCCTGCGTATGCCGGGTACAGGATTGTATCAGAGCTTGTCTTTGAAGGCACAGTCACATTCAAACTGACGCCATTTGGTGTTGTGCTGTTCTTTGTGTGGCTCCCGCTTCTTGTGCTGGTGATCAAGAGGTGGATGCGATGAATCCACCATCATTTCATGCTTGGAGGCATCACAAAGCCCATCATGCGCGTTTGTTCTTCTTACTCGTGCTCATTATCGCCGCAGGCCTCTTCCTCCTTGCCTTTGGCCAAGGGTGTGCTATTCCCTCAGATGGCATGACAATTTCGCAGTCTACAACACTGTGTCGTGGAGACTATGGCCTCAGTAAAGGTGTCCTTATCAGGGGTGAAGGTATTGTGCTCGATTGCAGCGGTGCAAGTCTTAAGGGACCCTTTGTAGGCAGCGGTATCCTGCTCACCGATAGCGTTGGTGTGCAAATCAAGCGTTGTTCGCTTGAATCCTGGGAAAGTGGGATTACGGTGCAGAACACCGTACGTTCGGTAGTTGTTGATTCCACGCTTAAGGACAATCTCGCGGGTATAACGCTTGTTGATGCCATTGACAATCGTTTCCTAGACATAGACATAACTGGGGATGAATTTGTCAAGTCACTTCGTTCTCGCCTCAATGCATTCTCATTTATTGAGAAGTCTGTTGCAGGCAAGGCATTCTGCAATGGCAATGCCTGTGATCGCGAGTCTGCTGATCCCTGTGTGCACTATGATGCCTATTGTTCGCCAAAGTGCACAGAAAGCACGGATCGCGATTGTGCACCAGAGGCCGTACCAACACCGACACAAGCTTTGGAGTTCTATCGGCAGGATCTTAAGGACAAGGCCTTGCAGACGCTTGCGGCGTCCGCTGCTGATCCAAGGAACAAGGCCCGGATTGAAGAGCTCTTCACAACTGGTCATGTGCGCGTGAAAGACGACATCGACCCCACAATCCGCAGGAAGATTCTGGATCGTCTCAATCTGTCTGAGGCGCAGTACCTTAGAGCCAGGCGGTCACTGAACATCACCAAATACGCGTATCTGACGCGCAATGAGACTCTTTTTGAAGTGACGGTGATCGCCCTTGCGCCGGTGAGCAATCTCGTACTCTATGAGTATTTCCCCGAGCGTTTCTCTGAATTATCTCCAAAGCAGGAATTCCTCCAGTTTGCTATTGGTTCGATTGATATTGGCGGCAAGACAAAGTTCTCCTACACAGCGGAGTCAGATGCGTTGCTTGGGAAATTGCCGATCAGTATTCCAAGCAGTGATTCCCTTCTACAAACAACAGAACCTGCAGACTCCCAACTACCATCTGCAAACTTGCCATCGTGGCTGTCATGGCTCATTGCGTATCTGATGACATTGCTTGGCTTTCAGTGGGCAAGATTTCGCAAGGTTTAAGAAGTATTACCATAGTAATACTATTATGAACACAGAAACAATCCCTGCGAAAGTGACAGGACGGCTTGCCAGTGAGATGGACCAGGTCATCGAAGAAGGATGGTATGCGAATCGGTCCGAATTGATTCGAGACGCGGTAAGGAATCTTCTTCGCAAAATAAAGGTCGAAAGACTTGAAGCAGCAGTAAAAGAGGACGTCGCCTGGGGCCTCTATGGCAAGGATTAAACATGCAGTCTTGGATGCAGGCCCATATATCCATCTGGAAGAAGTTGGCGCTACCAAAGCCCTTGATGTCATAACCCAAAAGTTCATCTGTCAGGAAGTAGCCAAGGAGTTAGGGCACGTGCCGCCCAAAACAGATGTGGAAGAGTTAGGCGACGCATCAAAAGATTTCACCCTAATTCTTTGCAACGAACACGGCTTGGATCTTGGTGAGGCGCAAAGCATCGCATTGTGTCGTCAAAATGGCGTAAGAATATTTCTTACAGACGATCTTGATGCAAGAGATGTGGCCAAGAGATTCAGCATCACGCCACACGGCAGCCTCGGAATTCTTCTACGCGCTTTACGAGAAGGAATCATAAATAAAGAGGCTGCAGAGCATCATGTTATCGATTTGCAAAAGGAGTCGACATTATTCTTGACATCGGATCTTATTCAATATGTGGTTTCAGAGATCAGACGGTTCCGCAAGCAGTGATTTCTATCTCGAAAATATGTAATCCGTCACTTCTTCCCGTACCGCGTCCCATATGATGATGCAAAAAAGCTTTCCTTAGCGCACTATGTGCCGCAGTTGCTCGAGGGCTTTTTATAATCAGACTAATAATTGGGTGATTATTCCGACACCCTCCATATGGGGGAATAGCAAAAAACCCGTTTTCCCGTGTCAAACCAAACACTAATAAGGGAGATCTTCTCAATAGCCCAGAAGGGCGAGGTGATCTCTTATGGACAGTGAAACACAAGAATTGTCATGTCGCATCTTTGCGCAGCAGGCGCTCTTTGGTGAAGATGACTCAAGTGAGGGATTCATCTTGTTCGGAGATACGCTTGAAATGGTTGGGATGAACAGTTAGATTCTCGCCACTGACTAGCGGAACGGCTTACAACCAAATTTGCCTTAGTCGCCTTTAGTGTATTTTGCGATCGCCTATCTCAAGCTCGGCTTGAGATTCCACAAACTCGCTAATTGTATGTTCTTGTTACTGCGAGTTTGTGTTATCCCCGGACTAAAGTCCGAGGCTTTCCGCCGACTGCTTTGTAACTATGATTACGCTTTCCGTATCAGAGTGGACAAATCGACACTATCTTTATATAGGTTGGTTAACGCGATAAGATCAAAAGGTGGTGATAGTCGTGCAATTCAGAAACCAAATCCTACACGGCGATGCCAAAGAAGTAATTGCACGATTGCCTCCAAGATGCATTGATTTTATAGTAACATCGCCACCCTATGCTGATAAACGGAAGAAAACCTACGGGGGAATACCCCCAGATGAATATGTGGACTGGTTCTTACCGATCTCTTCGGAGTTGTATCGCGTGCTAAAAGATGACGGATCGTTTGTTCTGAACATCAAGGAAGGTGCAAACGGAGAACGACAAACCTATATTTTAGAACTTATCCTGGCACTGCGAAAGCAGGGCTGGCTTTGGACTGAAGAGTATATCTGGCACAAGAAAAACTGCTTTCCTGGGAAGTGGCCCAATAGATTTAGGGATGCTTGGGAGCGCTGTTTGCACTTTACCAAAC
>JACQSU010000058.1 GCA_016211165.1 Candidatus Woesearchaeota archaeon
CACATAATCATTGCGGGAGTTGAAGCGTTTTACAACGGCATAAGGCACGCGTCATGATAACAGAGAAGGAACTCGTTGAGGCTGAAACATCCAGGATTATTTGCGCGAAGGACTGCTTGCAAAAGCTCCAAGCCATTCACGATTCGTGCCGTTCTACTTGAACAATGCCCGAATGTCTTTTCTTGTAGCACAGCACTTGCATTCCCTTTCAGTTGACGACTCAATCAAGAAGAACTCGGGTTTTCCTGCGGAGTTTGAATGCTTCCTATGGGTTGTTGTGACAGCATATTATGGCATGTTTTACGCGGCAAATGCTGCGCTTGCAAAGCTCGGCCTGAAAGTAGGAGAAAAGATAGCACATAAAGTCGTCCAAGACTGCTTGCTCGTCTATTTCATCAAGAACACGCGAATAGCAAAATCGCTATTGGATGCGTACAAGGATGCAAAGGGAGAAGTTCTCGCCATGATGAGATTGAGCGAGGAAGAATTACTGAAGGAATTCCAAGTCAAGGCACACGACCTTGTTGCAACCTTCAGCTACCAACGAAAAAGCAGAGGAGAGTTCCAGTATGACATCACGACAAAGGCCAAGGAAAATGTCGCACGGCTCTCCTTGGAACGCTCGAGTGCGTTCATTAGAGAGTTGAGTTCTGTAATAGACAAGATAAAATGATGAGGTCTGGCTTGTGCACGGCTCTACAGATTATGAGGGCGGACAATACGTCACAGACACAGGAATCATGGACTTGCAATACAACGTTCTCGCAAAGCCTGCAGAAGGACAGCAGAGCGGCAAGCAAGGAAGGCTTCTCAGCCCAACTGTGACAATGACCATCGACCACAAAAGCCCGCCAAGAACAGACAATGCAGTAGATGTTTCAAGGAAAGGAAACCAGAACGTAATACTAACCAGAGGCAACGCAGACATCATGATAATGGGACCGTCATGGTTCCCGGTGCATGCTAGAACAACGGTTAAAGGGTCCTCAAGAACGACTTGGCTTGCAAACCCGTTGCCAGCACAGCCAACAACAATCATTGACGAGACAGGAAGAGGATACCAAGTCCAAACAGAAACAGGACGAGCAGTCGTCAAGACTTTAGACAACAAGCTAATCCAAGACACAGGAAAGCTGCCAGAGCCGTCAGAAGAAGTTCAAACCGTTCTCAGGAATGCGTGATTGCGCCCAAAGTGACTAACCTGCACTTTCCACTGGACATTCACGCGTGAAGCTTATAAGCTAGAAGGTTTCTACAACGACAGATGGAAAAAGCTCTTGTAGTGTTTCAGGACAAGAAGATAAGAAGAGTCTGGCATAATGCCGAATGGTACTTCTCAGTAGTTGATGTCATAGAAGCTCTCACAGATAGTCCGGCACCAAGGCAATACTGGGGCGTCCTCAAGGGCAGAGAGCTCCAACTGTTAACAATCTGTTTACAGTTGAAAATGCCAGCAGAAGATGGCAAAATGAGGTTTACAGACTGCGTCAACACGAAAAATGCCTTCCGGCTTGTCCAATCTATCCCTTCAAAGAAAGCAGAACCATTCAAGCTCTGGCTTGCACAGGTGGGTTACGAAAGAGTGCAGGAGATAGCGAATCCAGAATTGGCGCAGGAACGCATGAAAATGCTTTATGAGCAGAAAGGATACTCAAGAGACTGGATAGACAAACGTTTGAGAGGCATAGCCATAAGACAGGAACTAACTGATGAATGGAAAGGCAGAGGAGTTACCGAAGAGACTGATTTCGCAATACTAACGAACGAGATTAGCAAAGCCACATTCGGAAAAACAGTCCAAGAATACAAGGAACTCAAAGGGCTGAAAAACCAGAATCTTCGGGACCACATGACTGACCTGGAACTCATCTTCAACATGCTTGGAGAAAGAGTGACTACTGAAATCACCAGAACCAAGGACGCCAGCGGTTTTATTTCCTGCAAACAGGCAGCAATGGAAGGGGGAGAAGTCGCGGGAGGCGCGAGAAAGGACGCAGAGAGACGCATAGGGAAATCACTGGTTTCCGGCGATAATTACTTGAACGAGCCAGAGAAGGTAAAGCGAAAAAGGCTTCCGAGACTGTGACTGCGAGTCTTGAGCTCTACAGAAATACGCATCACGGCAACGCAGACATCATGATCATGGGATAATCATGGTTCTCAGTACAAGAACAACAGCAAAAGGCAGTTCAAGAACCAGATGGCTTGCAAACCCATTGCCAGCACAGCCAACAACGATAATTGACGAGACAGGAAGAGGATACCAAGTCCAAACAGAAACAGGAAGAGCAGTCGTAAAAACTTTGGACAACAAACTCATCCAAGACACAGCGCGCCAGAGCCGAGCAAAGAAGTGCAAACCGTTCTCCGGAACGCGTGAAGCGAAGCCGCGATAGATTTTTAAGCACAGACAGTATAGAGCGGCATATGGAAACTGTCACCATACCTAAAACCAAATTCGGCAGAATCTTGGATGATGTTGAAACGCTTATTCACGATGTTGAGTGTGCGATGAGCGAGGAAGAGAAAGTCGTGCAGGAGCGGATTGCAGACATCGAGGAAGGGCGCGTGGAAGGAAAGACCGAAGAAGAGTATTACGCTTACTTGAAAAGACGAGGCATCGCAATTGACGCAATGGCTCATTAGGTTCCACCCTGACTTCTTCAAGGACCTAGACTGCCTTTCTGCCAAGGATGTAGAAATTTTCGAGAAGAAAAAGGAGAAAATAAGGCAGAACCCCATCAGATTAAAGCACCTACACGGAGGCACGAACTGTTACCGTGAGGCTATAACTGACAATATTCGACTGGTATGGAGAATTGCGCGGGTTATGTCCTGAAATTGGCGCAATTCTCCGATAGATAACTGCGTACTAGATGTGACATAAGCTACGCAGTTATCTATATATCTCGTCAAGCAGGACGTGGTATGGATGCTCACCATTGCGAAGCATGATGAGGCGTACTCGTTGTACCTTAAGCGTTTGCAAAGCCTGCGGTCTCAGTATGGGTTGATATGACCGGCTACCTTGCGAACCCGTTACCAGTGCAACAAACCACGGTAATTGACGAAATAGGCAGGGGTTACCAAGATGGAAGAGCAATCGTCCAAACCTTGGAAGGAAAGGAACTCCAGGACACAGCACGCTTGCCAGAACCTTCAGAAGAAGTTCAAACCGTTCTCAGGAATGCGTGATTGCGCCCAAAGTGACTAACCTGCACTTTCCACTGGACATTCGCGCGTGAGATTTATAAGCAGCGCAAGGAGCGTGTATGGGATGGACAAAGCACTCGTGGTATTTCAAGACAAGAAAATCAGAAGGGTTTGGCATAACAATGAATGGTATTTCTCTGTAATTGATATAATAGCAGTCCTCACAGATAGCAGTGACCCAAGAAATTATTGGAAAGTGCTAAAGCACCGCCTATTGGAAGAAGGTTCGCATGAAACGGTTACAAAATGTAACCAGTTGAAATTGCCTGCCGAAGACGGCAAACTGAGAGAAACAGACTGCGCAAGCACAGGTACATTGTTTAGACTCATACAATCTATTCCCTCTCCCAAAGCAGAACCTTTCAAGCTCTGGCTTGCCCAGGTGGGTTACGAAAGAGTGCAGGAGATAGAAGACCCAGAACTTGCCCAAAAACGCATGAAGGAGTTGTACAAGTCCAAAGGATACTCCGAGGACTGGATTGAGAAGAGAGTCAGAGGAATCGCTGTGCGCGACGAGCTCACAGGTGAATGGAAGAAACGCGGAGTTCAAACAGATACGGAATATGCGATATTGACTGCGGAAATCTCAAAGGCTACTTTTGGAATGACTCCAAATGAATACAAGAATTTCAAAGGGTTGAAACGAGAGAATCTCAGGGATCATATGAATGACTTGGAGCTGATCTTCTCCATGCTCGGTGAAGCGTCAACCACAAGAATAGCAAGGAACAAGGACGCCCGAGGATTTGTTGAAAACCAGGATGCAGCAAGGGAAGGCGGATCAGTAGCAGGAGTGGCAAGAAAGGAGCTCGAGCAAAGGAGCATGGAAAGAGTATCCACCGCTGAGAACTATCTTGAACAGCAGGAAAGCAGGAAGAGATTGGAAGTCAAAAAGAGGAAATAGCGCATCATGAAACGTGGATATGCAGAATTGCGCAGGTTATGTTACACAATTGGTGCAATTCTGCGATAGAGAAATGCGCCCCAAACGTAGCGCAAATCGCGCATTTCTCTATACACCAAACACTTGCCTGAATGGGCAGACGAAATATACTGCACACAGAAGAAAAAAGTCGCCGACTACATAGATGCGAACGACATAGAAACATACGATTCAGTCGCAGCGCAAATAGTAGCCGAGCACTTAGGCATGGCATAGTGATTGCATTGAAACAACACCAGATGAAGAACAAACTGCAAGAATTGGCCAGGCATCCTGACGTTCTCTGCGCAGTCCAGTTCGGATCATCCATAAC
>JACQSU010000059.1 GCA_016211165.1 Candidatus Woesearchaeota archaeon
AATATACTGCACGGCATAGCCGATCTTGATATCCAGTCCGGCGCGCTCAAGACCTTTCGTCTCAAGCAATTCTGTAATATTCGTTATGTCGCCCCTATCCAAAATCGCTATGCCATAAACGTTCCAAAGTTCCCCTAATACGTTCACCTTGCTCAAGCTCGCCTGCAATTGCAGAGCTTTCTCGTTGGCGCCTTGTCCTACTATCTCAAGATTGACGAACATTTTTCTATGACCATCAATCTTCGCAAGTCCTTCATTATCAACCTCCGCGGACTCGTCCATGACTCCATAAGCTGTTATGACCGATGTCCTTATGACAGCGTAGGGTGTTTTCTGCGGCCTCATTTCGTATTGCTCCGCAAACAAGGTCGTGATTTTAAGTTCCTTCATGACCCAAGAATAAAGTCCCTGTCTTATGTCATCCAAGTAGTTCGGCATTACGGTGCAACCTCCTGATTAACTTCTGCAAACAATACTTTATGATGGTTGAGGTCTGTTTCCATCCACCGCTCGGACTTCATGACTTCATAGGTCTTGCCGTTATATGCTATCTGATCACCTCGGTTGCCACTCGCTTCGTCAGCTATCCATAATGGTGTTGCTGTGTATCCCTTTATCCATTCCCTCGTTCTGTCAGCTTCTGGCAATTTTAAGAGTTCGTGACCAGCCAGGGGTTGTATTGAAATCTCAATCTCGAACGATGTAGTGGCTGGCTGTTGCCATTTGCCGTCTACGTATCCGCCGATCTTAGATGAAATCTCACCGGTTGGTTGATCTACTCCACCGGTCACCACGATTTGCGTTATGACGAGTTCGGTTGCGGCGTATGCGCACACGAGCGTCAGCTCGCGCGCGCCCGAGACTGTGCAGGTTTCGACATCGCCCAAGTCTTCAATCTCTGTAGCAAGCGCGGACATCGTTGTGGCTTGGTCAACTTGGAAGTCAACGGCTACGTCAATGCCATTGATATTCATGGAAATGTGATTACCTGTAACAAAATCCGCGTCATACAATATCTTCACGGTCTGATAATTCTCCGCTGACCTTGACACCGTAACCACTTCCGCAAAATCATGTATGAGTGCCGCGCCTGTCATATTGTTTTACCTTTCCCTATCTCAAACTGAACGCTTTGAACCATTTGGCCGGTGTCAATCAAAGGTCGTGATGATCCTTTTATTGCAATTGTGAGAGGTGCATTTGGCTTAAAATCTCCGGTCCTGATCTCTTTTTCTATATCGCCCTTATGTTCCGATCCTAGCAATGCCATCGCCTTGTGAGTCCCAATCAGCCCGCCGTAAATATCCTTTGCGTATTGCTTTATGCGTTCATGGAGCTTATTCTCATTTTTATCTAAAGCCTGCCGCATGAACGGCCTTGATGGAATATTCTTTTCCGGCACACCGTATTCGTTTTCTACCGCTACCTGCGCGATGGTCTGGACACTATCCTTGTGTTGCTTATCTCTTGACGCGGGGAAGCCAACCTTGACATATGCGTCAGCCATGAGGGCAATCTCATGCTTAATGCGATTCCATCCGTGATCTATGACTTTCGTGTCATTCATTAAGTTCCCCTGATCCGGTCACAACAACCGGCGATATCGTGCATTCGCTTCGCAACCGCAGAAATTCAGTGCCATAGCGAGTTCGAGAGAGAGATGACGGTGATGTATCGCTTGACTCACTCTCTTGATAACTTCGCGATAGATCACCCACCTTCTCGCTAGTGACGATCTGCGACTGTTGAGCTCCGCCGGACGTCGTCGGGCTGACCGACATCATATGCGCCACAAGGTAAGTCACAGCGAGATCATACTTATAATCGAAGATGTCCTCGTTTACCGACAGTTTTGCCCACGCTATAAACTTAACAATGCGCGCGTCGGGCTGGCTTGCCAGTTCCGGTGCTACATCTTTGACATCTGCGGGGCTGACCGACATAGTTGCACCTCAAAACAATCCTTAAGTTGCATTCGACTTGTCTGAAAATTCATACAAGTGCTTATCTATGGCCGCTAATACTGCCTTGCGCGTTTCCTTTTTCTGCCATCTCTTGAGTGTCTTATGATCGAATGTTTCCTTGATGACTTCCTTCGCGTTAGCAATAGACAACTCGTTCAAAGCATCTAATCCGGCATCGGATGGCTCTTCTGGTGTTTCCGGCTTTGCCGGTGTGGCCACGGCCTTTGCGGACGTCTTTTCATCAATCACGCTTATCTCACCGGACTCGACACGTTTTTTAACGCCAGGATTATCTTTGGCCTCGTCCCAAAACTCGACTCGCACCTCGTTGATGCCGCTCTCCAACCGCAAACTGCCGCATCTATAAAGCGATGGGCGGTTATATTTTATCTTGACTGTCTTTGCCATATTCCCTCCGTTTTTTAAATGCCATCCAATATAATTGCTGAAAATGGCTTATACCATTGCACTCCGGCGCAACGAGCCTGGCAATAAATAACATATTCAAGCCCCTCTTCTTGCGGATTGAACTGTTCAAAATCGGATGGGATGTTCAGTCTAACCTTGGCTGGATTTTTGTTGTAGGCCACCATCAAATCTTTGGCGAATGGATTATTAGCCGCCGTTAATTCATTGACCGGAACAACCTGCTTCACCCAGATATTGTTTGTGAGAAACCAGTTCAGGATTGTCCTCTCGGATACATCGCTGTATGGCGTGTTAGCCACGATTTCATAGTGATGTTCCGGAATTAGTAGGGTGTTGGCAAATTCCACGCCCTTCGTATTTTCCCTAATAGCCGATGCGGCCGCGTTCATGTCTCGCAGAATTTGTTGTGGCGTCTTGTTATCCCAGAGTGTCGAACCACCGGCTCCATCAGCCGCGACCGTGCCTGTTGGAACACTGTTGTCCGTGCTCAAAAACCCCTTAAT
>JACQSU010000063.1 GCA_016211165.1 Candidatus Woesearchaeota archaeon
AGACACCATCGATGACTATTTGTAAAAAGAAAGTGTCTCAGCAGGTTCTACGTTCATCAAAGATCAGTCGGGGATGAACCTCATCATCAACAAGGCTTTGCAAGAAGTGCTCCTTATAAAATTTAGTAGAGACGACATGTGCACGATCGCGGACACCAGCCATCAGCCTTGAATGAACAGACTTGGCTGGTATCTTCATTAAAACAATACCCCTTGAGCGTCGAACACGGATACTGCTTAGTTGCATACGATTCTGACCTTGTGTACGAAACTGCACCAGTCAGCGGGTTGTTGTTAACAAACAGAATGAGCCCAACAATAACCATCACGGCAAGACTACCCGTGATAAGCAGTTGGGTTGATTCAGACATTTCCTCACCCCAAGAGGTTGTAGCGCCACCAGGGGCTTGAACGCTGCACCGTCACATCCCCATGCAGGCACGAACAACCGCCAGGGCACTTACCATCAATCTGGAACGGACAATACGTTGTTGGCCCACGCTCATTATAGTAACAGCGACCGAATGTCGCGCGACAGGAATCAGACATCGGCCTAGCAGACGCAGGAGCGGCTGATTCATCAATATACGCTTTTTGAAGCCGCACATCACCACGAACAAGATTACCGGACAGCCCATCTGAATACAGAACTAATGCGACCACAGCAGTTACGCTCACCATCGCAAGGACGAGCAAAAGCGAGTTGTCATTCATTGAAATTCACCTCGGAATTCAATATTACCTTCGCATCTCCCCCTATTTAATAGTTTTGTGAGCCCGCCGCTAGAACATCACTCCTCGATGTCTGCGGATACATTGCAGAGGAACGAATACCGGCGCAATGTCCAAAATGCAAGGCAGGACCAGAAGCGTTCTTTCCGATTGCAACCGAGAAAATTGTTGATGACCCTCCATAACTACCTGGGAAGAGTACGGTCCAGGAATGGAGCATGATTTTGTATATTCACATGAAACTATCAAGAAACGACTTGCAAGCTGTTGCCCTCATATTTATATAGCACCATAGCACTAAGACTCATATGGCCCGCATCATCATAGACACAATGATTCGGCACGGCAAGCCCACAGTCGAAGGCACCCGCATCACTGTAGATGATATCATGGGATGGCTTGAATCAGGCATGAGCTATGATGAGATTACCCGAGAATACGGCATCACCAAAGCACAAATCCTCGCTGCAATTTCTCCGAGGAGAGATCATCACTAAGATCGAAGCATGAAACTCCTCATTGATGAGAATCTCCCCAACACACACTGTGGACTCATCATTGTCCGATTGCCTAAATCATTCATTACGGCACAACTAGTCGCCAGCATCGTTCGCCTGATTAGCAACCACCCAGAAAATACATTCTTTGATACCACCACCATCCTTGAGACTAATCGGATCCGAAGGCGAAAACTCTAATCACTTATAGATCGTCTTTCTCTGCTCTAATGGGACTGTGGATATGGGACACCGAATGAGGATTCGTCTTTGGTCGCAACCGGAGGAACCTATATAAGCTCCCGAAGCTGTAATCGTCATATGCAGTCTGACTACACGGAATGGATGCTCCAAGCAGAAACCGACCTTGCTGAAGCCAAGAAAGCTTACGATGGCAAGAGTTGGTATGTCTGCGCACTCCTCAGCCAACAAGCAGAGGAGAAAGCGCTCAAGGCTCTTGTTATGAAGCACACAAAGAAACTTGCCCCTAAAATACAATGAGCAAAGCAAACCTCAAAGTAATCAAGCCCTTTGTCTCGAAGGTACTTGCAGCTTACCCAGGGAGCAAGATAATCCTCTTTGGCTCACGAGCCAAAGGAACACATCGTCGCGACAGCGACTATGATATCCTTGTCATAAGCAAACTCTTCGACAAAGTCCAATTTGATAAACGAGCGCCGGCATTATATAGACTCAAGCGCGACATCCCTGCAGCGATGGACATCATCTGCGCAACACCTGCAGAAACAAAGACTCGCAAGATCTCGGTGATTGACGAAGCCTTACGCGAAGGAATCGAAATCAGCGCTTAGCTATACACAACCTTACGTTGTTCTCGCGGCACGGTACTGATTGGAACGCCAAACGAAGACTCGAGAATTCTTCGCTGATCCCCACGGAAGACCAGACCATTGGTAACCACATAATCATATTTGGTTCGACCATCCAGGAAATAGGTGAAGATTGTTTCTGTTCTTATGTTACGCTCATCAACCATTGTAGAAAGACCTCTGATGAGGTCTTTTTCCTGCGCAATACTTGAAAGATAGGATTTGGACGACCACAGATCTACTCTTGCGTCTTGGTTGTAATTAACACGCACTACGGAGGAGGAGAGTTTACCCATAGTGATCTGAGAAACCGAAGGCCTTGGAGGCAAGCCTTCAAAATAGAGCACATCAGTAACCAGCGGCTTCATCCCCCCTGGCACACGAGCTCGATACGACGGATATGTCTCGCCCATCGGCAACACCTGGTTTGTTATATAACTCTTAATCGGCTTCTCATCAGCAGTACTATCATACGGACGACGACTCACCGTCAGTGTATCATACTCCTTTACCACCACGTGATCACTCATCCTCACAGACACCGCAGGAGTAGAACCAAATATAGCCCCAGCAGTAGCCGAGACTCCTGAAGGCATCAATCCTGAAGCAACCACAACCTGGGTCTGGGTCTGCCGTCCTAGAATCTCATCCAGAGTAGGATTTGCCACCTGACGCGCCGCCAGACTTATTTCCGTTGGATTCACCTTCTGCGTCACTGTCCCAGCAGTAGACACAAGAGCGCCCTCCGGCGTAACCGTAGGATCGCCACCTGAAAAGGATGTTTCAGCACCAGATGCCTGAATACATTTCCCATTTAGATCCTTGACAACGCACCCCCCACCAGTTTTATCGCTCATGCGCAAGGTTCCACTATCAACATTCGGAATGGCCGTCTGCGCTGGAATCGATTGCTCCCCAGGATTACCCGCAACCGGCTGCTTCCCTTCACCTTCACCCCCTTTCTGCATCGCCTCAAGAACCTTGCCAAATAGCTGCTGCGCCATCTGCCCTCCATCACCGGACATCGGATCCTTGCCGCCCTCAAGACCATTCGCCGGAGGTCTACCACCACTGCCAAATGCACCTGGGAAATTCTCGCTATCAAACTTGCCGATGGCAAGACGAGCTTGATCATTAAACCTATTCAGATTGAGAGCGTAGAGCGAACCCTCCACATGACCTCCACCGAGCGCACCCATCCTATACGCAACCGCTTGTTCTGGATTCAACATTGCCTTTAGATTATCTGCAACAAGATCATTCCCATACATTGCCCCACCAATCTTAAGCTGCGAATCGACAAGATCCCTCACCTGGTCTCTATCATGCCCCATCTCATAGATCTGATCCCTATCCATAATAGTCTTACGCACATCCGGCCCCATCTTGTCACGCTGGCCTTTGCTCCAACATAATTTCCCAACACGAACTTCGCCACCCTGCATCCCGGTTATGGAAAGAAATGCCCCTGTTGTTGACGGCAGCGGGCGAACATCCTTGTGAACGCACCACAGACCAGGGCCTGAATCTTGGTCCTCGAATCCTTGATCAGTCTGACAGCCGTTTGTCCCCTGACAGGCATTTGTTGTAGGGTCCGGAGGTATATTTCCAGAACATACAGGTTTAGGTGGCTCAGCAGGAGGAGGCTTGGGCGTCTCCTGACCATTGCCACCTTGTGGCGGCTGCGGCAACTGCGGAGCACCATCACCCTTGGGCATCTGCGCCTCTTGCGCAGCAGCCTTCGCCTTATCAAGCTCCTCTTGCGCCTTCTTCCACTCATCAGCATACGCCTTGCGTAACCTATCATCATTGGCCACATGTGATTCCTGACAATTTTTGGATTCGTCCAATGGACTCTTCGTGCAGTCCTTGCCGCCCTTGACGGAGCCTATTTGTTGGGTTTGGGCTTCTTTGCCCTTAGTGTTGCCATTTTCAACTGCTTTATCATAACAAGGCGCTTTGCACTTCTGGCACTCTTTTACCGAACACTCTTGATTACACGAAACCGTGTACGTATTGTCGCACCCTTCCTTACCGCCGCTGCACTGGCACGTGTATTCGGAACAGGGTGGCTTCTTGTTGCAACAGGCTTTGTTCTGAGCTTTGCCTTCACAATTATTGCACCTGCCATCCTTGAATTCATTGTCAAATGCTTGACAACCCATCTCATTACCACACTGTGCTATATTTGATGTACCAAAGTTGGTCGTAGCTTGGCTACAACCAGCGCTGGCTTTTTGTTGATCCTTATCACATTCCGCTGCGGTGGATGATATCGGTTCAGGAAACTTCTGGGCAAAGACAATCAATAAACATGCCAGAAGAGCAAGTACGGCCCCAACCCATCTCATTTCACTTGTATGATCACGAGAAGAGGCTCTTTTCATAGTCGGACAATCGAGAAGTGTGTTATATAAACGTTCCGAGCAAAGAGGGG
>JACQSU010000007.1 GCA_016211165.1 Candidatus Woesearchaeota archaeon
CGCAAGGAGTGGGTAACTCACAGGCGGAAGAAACCCGCTTAACCCAACAAGATAGCCTCCTTGCTGCAGAATGGTTGGGTCCGGATGAGCAGGAGGAAGCCAGCTTCCTCTATGCTCTGAGCCGGGTCATCGAACGACCCGGATTCTTCGAAGCATTGGAGCTTCAGCTAGCTCTCCCGCCTCGCTGGGATGATCCAAGAGTTCGTGAATTAGCAAAGGACATAAGTAGGGGTGGAGTAACGAAACCCCTATTTACTCTTGCGTCTGGGGAAAAAATTTATTCCTCACATTGGGCACCGAACATGCTGGAACGCAAGCCTACAAGTTTACTTTCACGATGGCCATTAGATGTGTTCGAGCACAAGCCTACACATTTGCGTATTGTTCGAAAACATAAATTCATAGACAATCACAGCGATATAGAGAGTTTTTTACCCATCATGCTAGAAGGATATATCCCTACATTCTTGTCACAGGAAGAAGAGTTCTACTACGAGTTGGAGTTGCGGCCATTTGGGTATTACCCCATCGAGGAATCTCATTTTGGAATCCGTGAATTCTTCCCATCCATGAAAGTTATTTTGACTCGTTTGCATGAGGCCGGGTTTATTCATGGGCATCCACAAAACCTGAAGAACTGGTTGGTGAGTCCTCGTGGCCAGGTCATACTCCTGGACTCGAAACTTTTACAGAGAGCCAGTGAAGCAAATATTGCTATGGAGCAGTACATATTCCAAAACCTACACGGCAAGGACGCAGACCATGAGGCTTCTTCTCCATTCAACGGTTCATTCCGGAATCCGCCCATCCTGAATGCCATAGGGACGGTTTTGCTTGGATCATTCCTTGTGGCAATCGCTTGGGTGATTTCGCCTATCCTGGGTTTCTTTGCTCTTGTCGCAGCAATGGCGGGCATCGTCCTGCTGTTCCAAGGCCCTGGGCCGCTCCGCGGTCTGATTCGATCTTCCAGAAAATGGCTTCACAAGTTCTACCAGCGTTTTCTCGATCAAGTTGAATATTGGAGCACTTCAGACAGCGACAAAGAATTGATTAGAAAGATGCATGCTTCTGTAGCCGCCCTGTCTCAGGATGAATTAGTTGCAGGACTCCTTCAAAGGCAAGTAAAAGACATTCTCATCGTAATGGTTCAAACAGAAGCTCTCCCCGCCATCCTCGCTGTCATTGAAGATGTGGTGGGTGAACAAGGACCACAATCCCTAGGATCATTGGGGCGGGATCCTAGTTTTCATGCAGCAATAGCCGATGCGGTTGGGAAAATTCTCAACACTTATCTTGAGAAAGCCGAATTCCGTTTAGCCAAGGCGGATATCCTACGTACGGGTGACCCAGGCAAACAAGGTCAAGGTAAGGAACGATTGATGGATCTTTGGAATCTGCCGCGTGAGCATCTTATCCAGGGTATCCGTGTTTTGCGTCTTCTCCACGCCCCGGCTGATGCATCAAGACTTATTCAAAGCCTGGAAGACGTAAGCCTTTCTCTCAGTGCTCTGGAAACAGTTCAGGCTGTTCCCGGAGCGTTTCATGATCAGGTATTGACGATTCTTCGCACGGATGACAGCTTGAAACGATGGTTCAACTTAGTGGCTTCCTCTGAACCCGCATTCGATAGTGTGGATGCCGTCAAAGTGTTGGTCCTGCTAGGATCCATTTCTAGCCTGGAACCCATTGCCAGGGAATCCCGGGTAATCGAAGCGCGTTTGCAGGCATTATCCAGCCTGATAGAACTCCAAGACGAGGCTGCCCTTGAGAGGCTTGCGGCAGATGAAACGCTGGTTCGCGGATTTCTTTCTGACGAATGGATGTATCGAGATCACTTAAACAAACTGTTAGACGTTTTTGATTACTGGCTTGAAAATGATGCGATCCTTTGGGCACTTGCGGATGTACGGATAGTGACGGCACTACTGGCAAGATACGCAAGAGCAAGCATTTCCAGTTCCTTGTCGGCCAGATGGAAGGTTATTGGAGGTTTGCAAGACTTGCTTTCAGAACGGTTTGTTGCATCCTCACCCTCCGTGAAAGCCGTAATCTTTGAGATGCTTTCCAGAGGTGGAGCCCGGGGAATCATGCTCGATCTGGCCTTGACTTCCACCGATCCTCAAGTGGTAGTCCTTGCACTGGAGCACATGGATATAGCAGAAGTGTCATGGCCATCCCGTACATCTTTAGGCAATGTGGGAACAACACTTGCACAGATCCTGACGGCAGCCCACAAAGCACGATTCGAACCGCTTCTGACACCGTTATTCGAGGCTCTTTTTGTGCGTGATGTGGTGGATGCGGAAGCTTTGACAGTAATGGCAGCAGTGATGGGGCTTTCCCCATTTGGTAAAAACACTCAGGTTTTCCTGTTGCAGCCTTATCTTGAAGACTGGGTGGATTCACGGGTGACGTTCGCAACAGCTCCGTCATTCTCTAAGAAGATGGCTGTGGATGCTTGGGGACGTCGCTCTTTTGCCATTCCTGCGAAGGATGGGATGGTTGTGTTCAAGCAGCGTTGGGAACATGAGATTGCCAACCAAGAACTGGTTCGAGCCGCTCTTGCATCCAGCCTGCTGGCAGCAGCGGGGGTAGAGCCGCAAACCCTGCCGATCTTGCTGGATGCTGGAAACGATGCCTACGCTTATCACACCCTTGATCCAGAACCAAGGCGTAGACTGACGGATGATGACCTGGATGACATCCATGAGCGATTGCGTCAGGCCGCCAAGGAACTTGCCTTGTTGGTAGGAATTGGTGGTTCGCTGACGATTAACCCAACCACCCATGCCAATCGTTGGTTAGATGAGGACCAGTTATTACCCACAGATTCGATGTTGTGGATGAACAGTATTGCTTCGAATCAAAGCGATGCATCCTTATTTTCGCCGGATGATCCAAAAGAGATGGAGGCGTCGGCTTATGCGGAAGAAAGCGGCAACTTGTCCCAGCCAGCAGATCTTGTACGGTACGTGAACTTGGATACCAAAGGACATGTCGTGGATCGGTCGGATGCACGCTGGGGGCAAGGGCCTTGGCAGCCAACCTCGGTGGCACGGCGGGTAGGTCAAGCGGCCTTTGAATTCACTTTGGTTGTCCTTCGCGCGATTGCTCGCAA
>JACQSU010000065.1 GCA_016211165.1 Candidatus Woesearchaeota archaeon
ACTCATAAGCATTATCCAAACACTACGACTACGCAAAGAAAACCCCCTCGAAGGACTACAAAACATCCTCAACCCCATTTCAACCAACTGAACGATTACCAGGATTTTGTAGGACATTCTGCGGACAAAACCTGGGGCAACGCCAAACTGCGGTTTGTCTGGTCTCAAACCGAGTTTGAGGCTTTGCACATAACCTCTGAAGCCTTCAATGGGCTCCAGCAACAGAAGTGGAATCCCCTAGAAACAATCCTTTTACCTGTGACCATGCAATAAATTGAGATTCCTCCACTAAATAGGGTTTTGCTGGTAAGTTGGGAAACGAGGCTCTGCAACTCACATCAAAGCCTTCAAATACTCTTTTCAGCTTTTTTTAATAATCCTAACAAGAACACCACAAAAGGCCTTAGATTGCCTTTCTGTGCTTTCGCAAGTGTATCAAAATACTTTAGTCTTTGGGATCGTGGGACACTTACCATTGGATATCCATGATTATGCAGGATAAAATTCAGCAGAAGCCTTCCTGTCCTGCCATTGCCATCAACGAATGGATGGATAGCTTCCAATGCGGAATGAAAGTATGTGGCAAGAATTAATGGATGGATGGTTTTCTTATTTTTTGAATACCATATAATCAATCGTTTCATTTCATAACCAATAATCTCTGGTGGGGGTGGTGTGACATCCGCTCCACGGATAAAAACAGGAACGATCCTAAAAGTCCCAGCCTGCTCCAAGAGTTCCGGCTTTAGCGTGTTTTCGGTGACAATCTTTTGGATTTCACAAATAAACTTTTTGTTAATCTTACCTTTGTATCCTAAAATATAATCAAATGCTCTCTTATGGTTGAGAACCTCGTATATCTCTCTTAAGGACTTTGCAGGCGTTGCCCCTTCAAAGAGCACTCCTGCAGTTTCACGCAAAGTTAGCGTGTTTCCTTCTATGCCTGTGCTGTCATATGTGAATTCAGAGATGAATGCCTCATAACGATTCTCAAATGTGCTTATATGCTTAGATTGGTGCTCTTGCTTGATCTCATCTAGACTGTCTCGTTCTTGTTTGTTAAGCAGGTTATTGAGCGGATCTATGAGAACAGCATCGGCTTCGTGTTCTTTCATCTCCAATTCTTTCCTTTTTAGATTAGAGCCGAGAAACTTGCGCAGGTGGGATACTTTGTCTTTGCTTCGAAATGTATGCACTCGGTAGTACTTTATTCTATCTTTCTCTTTGCGGATCTCGGTGTAGGCCATACCGAACAGGTGGCTACATTAGTATATAAATCTTCCTTAGGTGTAGCCACCCAAATCAAGTGCTCTGCATTCCAAGTCAGAGTCCCCAAAGAGAGTTGTGAGCCTACGATCCTTTTGCAATCATGGATAGAAGTGGGGGTTCCCTACTTGGTTTCTGAAGCCTCACATGAGACGCAGAGGACGGTTCCCAAAACAGACCAAAGGTCTGTTTGGGCCCAGAAATGCTTTGTATTTCTTGGGCGTAAGCACCAGTTACGTTCTCGTTGGTGCGAGGAGTCTGAGATTTGTGAAGAGATGCTTGTATTTATTTCTTCTTGTAGCCGAAAATCTTGTTGTAATCCTTATGGTCAATGAGGTGAAGGATAATGCAGAGAATCTCTATGCTGTCTCCCTTGATGGTGTATAGCATTCTCCAAGTTTGAGATAATTCAACTCTCCAAAGGTTTGAAACCCCAAAACTCTTAGGGATTTTTCTCTTCTCGATGTTGTCGCCGTAGAATGGATTTTGTTTGATGAGTTAGAGTTTTTGCTTAATTGAATTGAGGAGTTGGATTTCATCCGAGCTTGTTGTTCCTTGAGCTAATTGTTCGCCTATAATGGCATTGAGTTTTTCATAAGCCTCTTTTGCCTCATCCAGCATGATCGCCCTTACTGGCTTGTTCATACTTCAAGCCCTCGGTTGATCAGCTTGTTGAGTTCCTCCCGCTCTGTGAAAACCCAGAGAACTCCTTTTGTGCCGATGACAATCTTGCCGCTATGCTGCAAGTAATCCAGGATCGCAGTCAGGGTAGAATGCATCACTTTTCTTGGCAGACGCCGTTTGAGTTCTGCAATCGTAATCACTTGGCCAGCTTCTTTGAGGACGTCTTCTACCATTAAAACAGTATTCAATGTAGGTGAGTGTTCTACTTTTTCTTCCGGTTGTTCGAGTTGGAGTGTTTGGGGCATGGGGGTTCCCTTTTGAAGGCATACGTGTATACCTTAAAATGATATACTTATATTTATAGCTTTTGCATTCAATGATTATCATTGATCAGTTGTAACAAGCACAACATTTTTAAACCACCTTCCACTCTCAGACGCCAGGTGATCACGCATGGAACTCAAAGTAATCGAGAAGGGCATTACCGTATGCCGACCCACTACTGAAGACGGATTTGAACTCAATGGTCGATTATGGACCAAATCATCCCCAGAGTGCTCTCTTTGGAAAGAAGCTGTCGGGTTCTGCGACGACCGCAAAACTCTGCTTCACACCTTGGATGAAACTGTTGAATTCCGCAGTGCAACCAATGGCGCACATGCTTCTAACCTGCCTCAATGGACACGGACGCTTATCTGCCTGACTCCTGATGGAAGAGCTGGACAACGCGCCTACATTTTTGAGCCAGAGGAAGATGAATTACGCCTGGTGCTGGCACGCCCGGAGATCGCCAAAAACCAAGCGTATATCCTGCTTGATACAAATGAGGACCTTGGCAAGCGCGTAAAACGCTTCGGCGATAAAACCGGCCGCACTTTCAACGTGTCTCAAGAAGCCCTCAAACTCGGTATCCGTCCCGTTACATCGGGTCAATCCGAGTATGGTACTTCCGTTTATACAAAAGCATTGATGCCTGATCACGCTGAACACAATGCCCAGTATATCCTTGCGAACCAGGACAAGGTTCACCAGGACTATCGTGGATTTGGATACGTCTGGTTTGCCAGACCTGACCTGGAGAAAGGTCACATGCTCATCCGGCCTGTGGGGCTCGGCAGCAGCGGCAACTACGACGACTTCGGCGGCGTCTTTGCCGACGTCGGCTTCAACGCCGGCAAGGGGTGGGCCCGCGGGGTAGCGTCGGCGCCAAAAAAATCTCCATAGGAAACGGTGTCTTTTCCTGAAATAATTTCCTCTTTGAAATAAGTTGTGTTTTTCATGTTTTTACCACCTCAGGAATTTGGTTGCCAGATTGTAGTAGTATTCTCCTGGCAGTCGTCGCCAGAATGCTTGTTCTGGTGTTTCTGCTCGTCGTAGGTTGAGACTTCCGTGTGGTCGGTTGTTGTACCACTCCACGAACTCTTGAAACGTCTTAAACCTCTTGCGGTGGGTTTCGTAGATTCCCCACCATCTCTCGATCTTTCCGTTTGATTGAGGGTGCTTGTACCTGCACAGTATTGGCTTAATGTCGTGTTCTTTGAGAAACGTCTCAAAAGCGTGTTCTGCATTGCCTTCTTTGTCGCGTTTGTTGGCGAAAATAACCTTCTTCAGGTACACCGCGTTTAAGCAGTACTTGTCATGAGTCTCAACGATTAGCTGCTTGGATGACGGGTCAAGCCGCTTCTTGGGCCGCCCCAGCGATTGCCCGATACAGGGCATGCTATTCGTCGTCTTGTAGGCAACGTACAGTTGACGGAACCTTCTTGGTGTAATGTCCAACATTTTAGCCAGATCCTTCTGACTTGCTTCTCCCTTTGAATATCGTTTGAGACACCATTCAAGCCTCTTTTTGTTCCTGATTTTCACCATCCGCTCAGGACGAACCCCTGAGAGGAAATTTTTATGGGAAAAGACAGCCGAGCTTTGGGCAGATCTTGTTCAATGGACACACCGTGCAGTTCGGCACCGGCGCCTTGCAGATCTGCCTGCCGTGATGGATGATCTGCTGGCTGAAGCGGATCCATTGTCTTTTTTCTATGATCTTCATGAGGTCCTGCTCGATCTTGTTCGGATCCTTGTTCTTGGTGAGGTCGAGCCTATACGTGACCCTGGTGACGTGGGTGTCGACCGGGATGCCCTCTGCGATGCCAAAGGCGTTCCCTAAGACGACATTCGCTGTTTTCTGGCGACACCGGGGAGTTTGATCAGGTCTTCCATCCTCTTTGGGACCTTTCCGTCGTGGTGTTTCACGAGCGCCTTACAGGATTCCTTGATATGTCTGGCTTTGGTCCGGTAGAATCCAGTCGATTTGACCGCGTTCTCCAATTCTTCCAGATCCGCTTGCGCGAACGCCTTCGCTGACGGGTACTTCTTGAACAATGCCGGCGTGACCTTGTTCACCATGGCATCCGTGCATGGCGGCGATGAGAAGCGGGAGGGGATTCTTGAAGTGCAACGCGCATTCGACGTCAGGATAGGTCTGGTCGAGGATATCGAGAACGGTTCGAAGACGCTTTGCATTAGAGCGGTGGGTTTGGTCGGTCGTCATTGTTCATCCTTGTGATAGAGATCAAGAAACACGATCTTCTGGTCGTTCTCAAAGAACATATAGGAAAGTCGGTACGGGGAGACGTACACTTCGCGGGTGCCTTTCCGTGAAAATCGCATGGGTTTTCCGATCTCGGGATGCTCGATGATCTTTATGATGTGTTTCTTGACCCTTTCTTTAAGCCCCGCGTCCCGGATCTTCTCGACGGCCCTCTCGAATGAAGGGTCGTACTCGATGGTCACCATTTGTCGAGCGCGGCAAGAAACTCCTCTTTTCCCGACCGCTTGAACTTTCCTTGTTCATACCGGCGCAATGCCTCTTCGGTGCGTTTTGCGAACTTCAGATCATCCGCTATCGAATCGTCGATTTGAGAGGCCCGTTTCAGGATGAGCGACCCTTCATGGCGAATGACAAGAATCTGTTCTCCTTCAGGGAGATCATCGCGCATCTCAACGGGAATGACGATCTGCCCTTTCGAGCTCATGCGGGTGACGGCGAGTCCAGTCATATGCATGTAAGATACACCTTACCTATATTAATCTTTCTTCTGCGAGTGACATCCAATGGCGTAAGTGAAATTTGGGTTTTCCATCGGAAACATATCCCTCAAGGTAGGGGTGTTGTGAGTGATTGGTATTTTTAAGGAGGGGCTGGTGCGTTTTTTGGCGGGTG
>JACQSU010000070.1 GCA_016211165.1 Candidatus Woesearchaeota archaeon
CAACTGGCTAATAAGCAAGTTGAGTCGCCAACGAAAAGTTCCACTATTTACTCAACTTGCTATATAATCAAAAAATCGTTTATGTCCCGAGCCGAAGGCGAAGGGACAATAAACGATTTTTCACCAAAGGATTTTTATACGCCCCCAGAAGTCCCACCGACGGTGAACATGATGGCAAAGAAAACACGCATGAAAGAAATTGAACACGCTCACGAATCAATGAAACCAGAACACAAGAAAACCGAGCACAAAAAGTCAGACGAGGTTGAACTGACCCTTAGCAAAACCGTCCTTGCAGGCGCTGTGATCATCCTACTTGGCGGACTCATCCTGTTCCTGTATATGAACATGAGCACAGTAAAGAAGGATCTCGTGGTTACGGTCAACGGAGAGAGCATCAGTGTTGAAGACTTCCAGTTTTTGTATCGCCAACTCCCAGCTGCGCAACAAGCGGAGATTAATAAGGATGAATTCCTCAATATCACGATCAGTGAATTGTTACTCCTTCAGCGCGCTTCGAAGTTGGGAATCACTGCGACGACGCAGGACGCTGAAGAGTATATCACCGACGTTTTAAACCAAGCAGGAATGCCTCAACAGACATTCTGGGAACGGGCTACCGCCGGCGGAGCTACAAAAGAGCAAGTCCTCATGCTTGCACGAAATCGCCTGATATTGACACGACTTCTTGAACAGGAAGTGTACCCAAAACTCAATGTCAGCATTGAAGAAGCGGAAGTCTTCTACAATGCAAGTCCGCGTTTGTTTGCGCAACCAGAAATGGTGCGCGCAAGCCACATTCTCGTTGCGAACGAATCACTTGCCAAGGACTTGATTGGCAGACTAAACAAGGCTAAAAATGTCTCCAAGACCTTTGCGGAACTTGCCATTGAATACTCCACAGACCCAGGATCTGGAAGTCGAGGCGGCGATCTTGGCGACTTTGGACGAGGCATGATGGTTCCGCCATTTGAAGAAGCCGCGTTTGGCTTAGCTGTTGGCAAGTATACCAAAACACCTGTTTCTTCACAGTTTGGCTACCACATCATCTATCTTACTGGCAAGACCTCTGCGATGCAACTCAGTTTTGAAGAAAGCAAAGACCGCATCATCCGAGCGCTCTTTGCGAAAAAAAGCGAGGAAGCGGCTCAAGACTACACTGAATTCCTTCGCAGCAAAGCAACGATTGTCGTGAACGAAGAAGCATTAGCAACGCTTGCATGAAAAAATGGGACCGCGCCCCCTTTTTTTCATTCTGCAATCGTCAAGTTGAGTCTGCAGCGTCGTGGATCCACCTTGGACTCCATCGCAAGCATGTACTGCACATTCGCAGCTTCAGCGCTTGAGACGATGTCAGGATCTGCAACACCATCAAAGACGACTGCATACGCGCTTGAAACCGAACGCACGGTCTTTGAGAGCTCGCTTACAGGCACCTTGCCAAGCACGTTGAGCTTCTCATCAAGGATGCAGGCACCACGGGTTCCCAAAAGTCCTTCGAAAATCTCTCTGAGACGCTCTTTTTGCTCATCGCTCATGGGCATGCGCTGAAGTGGTGCGCGTTCTTCTCTTGGTTCACGGCGATCGTCTCGGGGACCGCGGTCATTACGCATATCCCTTCGCTCATCGCGCATTGGCCTCTCGCCCATGGGGCGGCCTTGCGGGCCTTCAGCAAGGGTCTTTCTACGCAAAACTTCCTTGCGCTCCATAAACTCGCCACGCACCTGTTCGGCAGCGACTTTTGAGCGCAATGCCTTGTGAATCTCCTTCTTTGCAAGCTCCTCGACTTCCTTACCATCGGGCGCCTTTGTCACAAAGTCGATCTCGGCGACCGTCATTAATTCACGGATGATGAGGTCGCCACCGCGATCACCATCGACAAAGACTGTCACGGTCTTCTTCCCACACAAGTCCTTGATGGTCTGCGGAACTGATGTGCCATTCATCGCGATCGCGTTCTTGAATCCGTTTTTGAGGAGGGTGAGAACGTCTGCCCTTCCTTCGACAACGATGATCTCATCAGATTCCTCGATCTCAGGACCAGCAGGCAAGCGATCCTTGCCGTACTCGGTGATCTCCTCAGTCCGAATCGAGACACCCACTTCTTCAGAAAGCTCCTGTGAATCCGGCATCGTTACGTCCACCATCTGCCGCAACAGCTCCTTTGCACGCTCGATCACTTGCTGACGCTTGGAGATACGAACATCCTCGATTTTCTGGACTCGGAGTCTGGCGTTGCATGGACCGATTCGTTGGATAATCTCAAGACTCGCGGCGATAATGCAGGTCTCAGCCTTGTCAAGACTTGACGGAATGACAATAAAACCCTGACTCTTGCCACCACGTACATCGACATTGACTTCGATACGCCCGATACGACCTGATCGCTGCAGCTCACGAAGTTCAAGCTCGGATCCAAGAAGTCCTTCAGTCTGGCCAAAAATGGCCCCGATGACATCAGGACGGTCGATGACACCCTCAATCTCAATAGAGGTATGGATGATATACTTTGATGCAATCTGGCTAATCTTTCCCATTGTTGGTCCCTCGTTTTGCCAAAAGAAATAACACTAACACCCCCGAATTCGCGAGTGTGATGATCCTTGGACCATAGTGATATCTCATACCCTGTAGAACGACGCACTACCACATTAGCCGATCCGGCCTTACGCAATCAAGTGAATGTGATGATGCCCCGCCCCCAAGGCTTGGCTGTGAATGTGAATTGGAGCCCACGAACCTAACTCTCACCGTCATCGCACGACATGCAAAGGGTAGCGAACCTTTGCTCGTCTCATCTTGGGCGAGTACTCTCGTGTCGGGGCTTGGGTCGATCATTTGTGTCTTTCCCGCATCGCCCCTGCGTTACGCAGGATGCTTGGTCAAGGACCCGTATGGTCGATATGCGCTTATAAGCATGGTTCTTTATAAAGGTTGCTAGCCATGGATTCTTACGATGGTACGTGACAGCAGGGAAAGCTACAAAGTCTATGGCAATGTCTTTGACAATTTCACTACCGTCACGCTGCAGAAACTCAAAGATAAAGGGATTCTTTCGGAATTGGTTTCGCCCATATCTGTTGGCAAGGAATCCAATGTATTTACAGCGACTTCGGACAGAGGGATTGTTGTTGTCAAGATCTACCGACTACACACCTGCGACTTTAATCGAATGTATGATTATCTAAAATATGATGAGAGGTATCAGGGACTTCGGAAGAATAAAAGAAAAATTATTTTTTCCTGGACGCAACGGGAGTATCGCAACCTGCACATTGCGCGCGAGGCAGGAGTGCGTGTACCAACACCTCTTACTTTCTTGAATCACGTGCTTGTGCTCGAGTTTATTGGTGATGAAGAACGAGCACCGCGACTTAAGGATCAGAGTCCTTCGGATCCTGCAGAGTTCTTTGATGAATGTATTATGTTTATCCGAAAGCTGTATCGCAAACAGATGGTGCATGGCGATTTGTCGGCGTTTAATATCCTCAATTTAGCCGACAAGCCTGTCTTCATTGATTTTAGCCAGGCCACTACTACGGAG
>JACQSU010000067.1 GCA_016211165.1 Candidatus Woesearchaeota archaeon
ATATTGTCCCGTGCAGTCTCATCGCTAAAGGTTACCGTGATATTGACGGATTGGCCTTGATTGATGACTCCTGGAGTGACGTTTTGATTCGTGACGCGCGGTGCTGTGGTGTCAGTGACTGTGAAGTTGGTCCGAACAGAAAAGTTGGTATTCCCTGCGCTATCATTAGCAAGGATGGTGATGTTCCAGCCACCTGCTGGTTCAAATCCGCTGACCGTGAGTGAGAAGTTGAATGTTGATTGGTTTTCGTTTCCAGAAAAATTGGACATGGTGACATTAAATCGGGATCCATTGCTTCGCGCGATTTCAGCGAGCACGGTCAGATTTGGTGTCGCTGTGCTGGCATTGACGGTGATGTTGACGAATTGGCCGTGGTTGATAAGACCTGGGCTGACATTAAGCGCAGTGACATTAACTTCAGCGTGCACAAATGCAGAAGAGAGCGTAACGAGGACGCTTAGGTAAACAAATGTGAGGAGTCGGCGAGTTTGCATCTCACTCCTCCGTCAGATAGTTGTGTGTTTCCATATCCCAATGCATCTCGTAATCATTCCGCGCGCAAGTCCGCTATTTAAACCTTCGTTTTGGAAAAACGTCTAATCTTCGTCGGCGTAGCCCCATTTGCTACATTTGGTCCGTCGGTGGGATGCCAAGCAGTTCAAGCGCGGTTTTTAAGACGACTCGCGTGGCATTAAGAAGGTGTAGACGTGCATGTCGAAGGCCGTCCTCTGCTTTGATGATGGGGCAGTGCTCATAAAAGTCATTGAATGCTTGGGCTAGGTCAAGGACGTATCTGCAGACCGTGTTTGGGGCGTAGCTCTTGCTTGCGCTTTCGATCACGACAGGGAATTTGCCTATGGTTTTGAGCAGTTCAAATTCTTGCTCGGTCTGAAAAAGCGTGTATTCTATCTTTTCGGCAACGCTCTCGGGTGATTTCTTTAGGACAGAACACATCCGAGCGTATGCATACTGGCAATATGGTCCTGTCTCTCCGTCGAATTCTGTGGCTTTTTGTGGATCAAAGACGATAACTTTGTTGTTGTCTTGGTAGAGCATTGAGAATTTCATTGCCCCAAGGGCGATCTGATGCGTTGCTGTTGCTTTTTCTTCATCGCTCCATTCAGGGTGCCTTTGTTCAACTTCTGTCCGTGAGTAGTCGCGTACTTGCTTGGCGAATTCAGAATACAGCACCACATTGCCTTCGCGTGAGCTCATCTTGCCTTCTTTGAGCATCACAAGCTCATATGAGAGGTGTTTGCAGTCCTTGGCTTGGTTAAATCCGTAGAGTTCCAGTATCTTAAATAGCTGTTTGAAGTGCATCGATTGTTCTGCGGCGACGACATAAACAGACTTCTTGATCTTGAATTGGTCGAATTTTTGTTTGGCAAGGGCAAGGTCTTTTGTTATATATAGTGATGTGCCGTCTGCTTTGAGGATGACTGCCACACCGAGGTTGTATTTCTTCAGATCGACAATGGTGGCGCCTGCGTCAACCACGGCAACATTTTTTTGGACAAGTTCGTTCACAACGCTTTTGCCTGGTTCGATGAGTTCATTGTCAAAAAACCACGAGTCAAAGTGAACGCCGAGTTCTTTGTAGATGGCAAGGAAGTCGTCCATTGACCATTCCTTGGTGAGTTCCCAGATCTCGATCAGTTCTGGATCATTGCTCTCAAGGCGCGCATGGATGGAATCCACGGCGACTTTGTGGTCGGGGTTCTCTTCAAGCTTCTTTGTCGCCTCTGTATATATACTGCCAAGCCATTCCCCTTTGTTCTCGAATGGTTCTTTTCCTTTGAAGAATGTGAGATAGGCCCAAATGCATTTGCTGACGTGGGCGCCTGTGTCATTGATGTAGTTTGCTGCGATGACAGGGTGTCCATTGAATCTCATAATACGCACAAGCGCGTCGCCAAGGCAGACATTGCGCAGGTGTCCGATGTGGAATCCTTTGTGCGTGTTGGGTTGGGAGTATTCGATCATGACTTGGTCGGCTTTCTTACCACTTCGGCCATAGTTATGGTTCTGTTTCCAAATCTCTGAAAGGACTTCCCGCGCAAGGGCTTCTTTGTTGACATAGAAATTGATATATGGTCCCTTGGCTTCGAGGTGGTGGATAAGCTTGGTTGGTTTGATAAGGGTCGCGATGTCGTGGGCTGTTGTCGCCGGGTTGCCTTTTCCGAGTCGAAAGCAAGGGACTGCAAGGTCGCCAAATTCAAAGACTGGTGGGATCTCAACAATCACATCTCCGGAGGTGTGTTTGCTGACGAGTTTCTTGACCTCTTCGATAAAGACGCGCATAGGACTGGATGGTCAAGAGTTTGTAATTAAAGGTTGTGGTGGAGGAGGCTGCATCCAAAAATATAGTAAGTTGAATTATAGAATCAACAAAGAATATGGACTGGCGGGGATTCCCATGGAGCGCAGCGACATGGGTGCAGGAACTGCATGTTCAAATCCCTGCCACATAAACAAACCAAGCGCAAATGTAGAATCAACAAAGAATATGGACTGGCGGGGATTTGAACCCCGAGCCTCCCGCAAGCCAGGCGGGCATTCTACCGGGTTGAACTACCAGCCCAATGCCGTCGAAAACTGGGACTTGGTTTATATTGCTTGTGGTCGGCAGTTTTATTAATGGGGTTGGCCTGGAGTGGTCGATGAGATGGCTTCACATTGTGTTGCTGCTGTTGCTCGCATCTTCTGTGATTGCCACCCGTGACGAATATCGCATCCTCAAGTTTTGGTCAGAATCAGAGGAGTATCTCTCGTTCGAACCTGCGGTTCTGCACGCGTTTGTGTTGGACGCGACAGGGCTCCCTGCAGGTCCGCAAGAAGGGCTTTTGATTCACGTGAGGCTCAATAGTGATGATTGGTCTTCAAGAAGCATTGATGGAGTGTATGAGACAGACAAGAATCATTATGTCTTCAAGCTTGGTGTGCTCAAACCTGCGATGTATCGCGCGACGCTCTTTGTGCAAAAGGATTCTTTTGCAAAGACGCAGGAGATCGCATTCTCGGCTTCGGCCAGTAAAGATGTGCCAAACATTGATTTAGGTGATATCATCACACTCAGTAAGGGCGCAAGGGTAGTGGTAAACGATGAGATGCTGGTGTGGGTTCGTTCGATCGGCGTTTCAAACGCGACAATTACAGTTATTGACCTAAACGGCACTGAGCGCAGAGGTGATGTTGATGAAGGTTCTTTTGGCGTGTCGTTTGGGAGGAGTGTGGAGATTCTTAAGGTTTCTCTCCAGGGAGTGAAGCTGCGTGTACAAAAGATGCCAGATAATTCTTCTCCCGAAATTGTTGAGCTTGCTGACCTTGGCAATCTTGCAGATCCCATCGAGATCGCGTGTGATGGTTGTAGGTCTGCTGATGGTAATTGCCGTTTGGTAGGTGCCCATTTTGTGGAGGGCATCGAAGCAGTGTATTGTGGTGAGGATAAGAATTCACATTCTATAAAGTCGTTCAAACAGCCCTGTATTGAAAATTATGAGTGTGTTGATTTCTCATGCTTCGAAGGCCTCTGCCAGCCAGAAGTGAAGCTTTCGGCCTGGGAGCGTTTTGTTGCGTGGCTCAATGCATTGTTCACGTGATCAGGGACTGTGAAGAAGTTAAGACTGCCATTGCAAGGCACAGGATCGATACGCCTCACATTCCGGAGCATATAGCCATAGCGTGGTTTGCTCCAGTCAGTGATCCGCGCGCAGTGCCGGTTCTCATCATGGTTGAAATCTTCAACAGATGTGTATGTGATGACATCAACAACTTGTGCCATCCCCACAATGCAGCCAGTGGGGAGTGGCGCAGTGAGAGTGCTTTCATGGTGCAGGAATCCACTCCATGATCGTTGTGATAAGATTGTTCCGCTCGGATGCTGTGTCAAAGTAGTGGTCTGCTGATGGCAAGATGGTTAGTGTGCAGTGATTGATGCTTGCGCAGAGTTCTTTGGAGTCGGCGATGGGAACGCGGTTGTCGGCGTCACCGTGGATCACCAGGACCCTGACCTTGATCTTCGCGCACAGTGAGACGATGTCTGTCGCTTGTAATGATCTGACAAAAGTGTCTTGTTCCTTGATGCCAAGTCGTGTGAGCACTCCTCGGACAAATGCTTCATTCTTTGCAGGGTGTGCTGGAGCCGCAATTTCAACAACAGCAGCGACGCGGATATCCTTAGCAGCTTCCAAGAGTACGACACCGCCTCCCATGCTGTGTCCGATTGTAATAAATCGTACATAGCCCTGGTTTTCAAGGTAATCAATTGCTGTTTTGAGGTCTTCGACTTCCTTTGAGTATATAGAGTGCGTGAAGCTGCCTTCGCTTTCTCCATTGCCGCTAAAGTCAAAGCGAAGAGCGCAGTATCCTTTTCGCGCAAGTGCATTGCATAGTTCCGCAATCCAGAGGATGTCCTTAGTGCCGCGAAGGCCGTGGCAGACGATGACCGCAGTTTGTGTTGGCTTTTTTGGCGTGTGGATAATGCCAACAAGCGTTTCTCCCAATCTGTTTCTAAATCGTATTTTTTCTTCAGCCATGTGTAGCATGGCCCTGCATACATCTTTAAAAAGCCTCCATAATTGGGGGTTAAAAAGGGGGCGAAGCCCCATTTTTCGGGCGGATAGTTCAGCTCGGTAGAATGCTCCCTTCGCAAGGGAGAGGCCCCGGGTTCAAATCCCGGTCCGTCCAGACTCCATCTTTAAAAGCCCTTGTCAGGTTCGTGGTGCCATGCTCATAAAGTCGTGTTCGATTGTAGTGACGCAGAACCCCAAGCGCGAGATACTTCGTGATGTTGATATAGTAGTCGAAGAAGGACGCATCAAGGAAATCGGCACGAATCGTACGGGCGAGCCAGTCATTAATGGTAAGGGTAAAGTCTGGCTTCCAGGGCTTATCAATACCCATGCTCATATCGGGATGCATCTCCTGCGCGGGATTTGTGATGATGAAGAGCTTCCTGTGTGGCTTGACAAGGTCACAAAGGCCGAAGCTAAGCTTTCAGAAGAGGATGTCCAAGATGGGGCAGTGATCGGCATCCAGGAGATGCTCACGACAGGTACTACAACATTTGTGGAGATGTATTGGCCAATGGGTCCGGTGCTTCGGGCGGTCAAGAAGCATCGCATCAGGGCTGTGCTCTTCCCGACCTGGGCGGATGCATTGCCAAATGTTGGAGGAGATATGAACAGTGAGCTAAAGAGGATACTAAAAGAGGTAAAGGATATTCCTCACATAAAAGTTGGTATTGGTGCGCATTCAATATATAGTGTGACTGATGAACGTATCAGGAAGATGTATTCGGCGGCGAACCAGATGACGTCAACCTTTGCGATCCATCTTGCTGAAACTCGATCTGAGCGTGTCAATTGTTTCAAGGAACATGGCAAGCTTCCTGTTGAGTATGCGGATTCGCTTGGGGTTCTCTCGTCAAATACGCTCATCGCGCACGCAGTGTGGCTGACCAAGGCAGAGATTCGTCTCTTGGGTGAGCGCGGCGTAAAAGTGTCACACAACCCAGTCTCAAATCTCAAGCTTGCGGGTGGTGGTGTAATGCCGCTTCCAGAGATGTGGGATGCAGGCATTTGTGTGGGTCTTGGTACGGATTCTGTTGCGTCAAACAACAGTATGGATCTCTTCGAGGCGATGAAAGTGACTGGGCTCATCCACAAGCATCATCGTTGGGACGCTAAGACTGCTCCTGTGCAGAGGATTCTTGATATGGGGACAATTGATGGTGCGAGGTGTCTTGGGATGGAGCAGGAGATTGGATCATTAGAGCAAGGAAAGTGGGCAGACATTATCTCGATCCCGCTGGATCACGCAAGGATGCAGCCCTGCAATAACGTGATAAGCAATCTTGTGTATGCAGTGAATGGCAGTTGCGTCTCGGATGTGCTTGTTGCCGGAGAGTTCGCTGTGAGGGAAGGAATTATGATGCAAGCTCTGCAGTAGTGATCCGCAGAAGATGGGCATGCGTATCTTCTCTGATGATTTCTGATCCAGTGATGTGGATGGGACGCAAAAAGAGTGGTCCATTGATGACCAAGCTCTCGAATTCGCCTCCTTCGCCAGCAGGATTAAGGCCTTTTTCTCCGGCTATTCTGGCCAACTCATCAAGAAATGGTCCATCTAATGATCTGCCCAGGTGACGTGATCCAAGCCCTTCGGCGCTCACGTGCGTGAGGATGATCTGAAATCCGCTGCTAATCATGTCCCGCATTAGCTGTAGTTGGTTTTTGTGCCAGAGTGGGTTGAATGTTTTTAGTCCAAGATTATGGCAGATGCGGTTGACTCGTTCTTCTTGGTAATTGCTTGCGATGGCGCCGACGATGACTCCGGTGATGCCGAACTGGTTTTTGGCTAAGACAAGTGCTTCTTTCAAATCATCGAGTTCTGTTTCCTTGCCGCCTAAAGTCTCATGAAGTATAAGGGGTATTCTCATGGCTTCTGCTTGCAATGACGCCAAGTCTATATTGGGTGTGTGGAACATATAGCTATGTTTGTTCGCACTTTTCAAACTAACAAGGCACGCAACATCCCAGCCTTGCGTGATGGCCCAGTATGTGGCGAATGTGGAGTCCTTTCCTCCGCTAAAGAGTGTGGCGACTTTCATCCGATAGGTTTGCAAGAACGCTTTAAAAAGCCAGCGCACTCGGAATCTTAAACGTTTTCTAGGGGGGTTCAAAAGGGGGTTTCCCGCTTTTTTGGGGGTTCAAAAGGGGGTTTCCCCCTTTTTTGGGGGTTCAAAAGGGGGCTTGCCCCCTTTTTATTTGATCTTCTTAAACG
>JACQSU010000066.1 GCA_016211165.1 Candidatus Woesearchaeota archaeon
CCGTCCTTGTCGATATGGGCAAGTTGCTTTGGCGTGTACTCGATGATCTTGCCTTCCTTCTTTGCTTTCTTTTCCTTGTAGTACCGTTTTCTTCCCACGCTTGCTTCGATGAATGTGGCATCCTGAATGACACCCTTGGTGACGAGGTATCTCTTAACATTGAGCTGGCGCTGGACCTCATCCCAGATTTTCACGTCGATTCCGGCTTGCTGTAATCGGTCACGAATCCTCCATACTGTTGAGTAGTCAGGGACTTTGTCGGGAAAACCGACAAAGTTGCGAAAACTCAAACGATCATTGACTTGGAACTCGAGCTCCTAATCAGACAAGTTATACATCGCCTGTACTGTCAGGATTCGAGCGATCACAAGCTCATCGGTGTGCGGCCGCCCACCAACTTTGTCGTCATCGTGAAACACGCTTCCAATCATCGGTCGAAACGCCTGCCAATCGATGATATCCTTCATGAGCGCCAGCCGATCGCCAAGCCCTCGAACTTTCACGTATTCCTCCATCAGAGTCATGGTCTTAAAGTCCATCTGCCTCACCTCTTTTTTATCGCCGAAGAAAATCATTTTTGTCGTCTATTATATCGACGACAAACTCGTATAAATACCTTTGCTTATCGACGGAGGCGAGGTCCTGAGAACTTTGAAAACCCGAGCGCAGCGAGGGTTATTCAAAGTTCTAAAGTGAATAATAACACATTTTCCTCACATTGTTAAAGACAGGACATCCTGGACGTCATATGCGCATCCACAACCTCCGCATCATCGGCACAAGCCACATCGCCAAACAAAGCATCCGCGAGATCATTGCGGCTATCAATGACGAAAAGCCTGGCATCATTGCATTGGAACTTGATTCGAGGAGACTTGAAGGACTCCTACACCCGCGAAAAGAAACATACAAGCTCACCGACATTCGAGCCGTCGGCATCACAGGATACCTATTCGCACGAATCGCCGCATACGCCGAAGAAAAACTCGGCGAGAGCGTGGGCGTCAAACCCGGCGCAGAGATGAAACGCGCCATACACATCGCCCAAGAACGCAAGATCCCTCTCGCACTCATCGACCAAGAGATCGCCCTTACCCTTCGGCACCTCAACGCCCGTGTGACCTTACGTGAGAAGCTCCGATTCGTATGGGACCTCGCCAAAGCATTTGTGCTACGCAAACCCGTAGCCGGATTTGACTTATCCACCGTGCCTAGCGAGGAAGTCATTGAACGCCTCGTCGGTGAGGTCCGCGTGCGCTACCCCAATGTCTACCGGACGCTCATCACAGACCGCAACATTGTCATGGCTCGACGCCTCGCTGCACTCATACGACACCACCCCAATGTCCCCATCCTTGCCATCGTCGGCGCAGGACACCGAAGAGATATCACAAGACTCATCCAAGCAGAGCTTGCGCGAGAAGGATTAAAAAGCGCAGAGTCAGGAAAGAACTTATGAGGCTTATACAACTCCATGAATGGAAAGACCTTGTCCGCCACTACGCTATCACGCGAGGCGAAGTGATCCGACTCATCACGCTTGCCGCAAGCTTTGCTTTGATTTTGTCATTCGCCACGATCAGCACCGCACAGACGCTTGAAGAACAAGTCGATGCGCTTGTCATCGCATTTCTTGCGACAATCATTGGCGTCCTTGTTCACGATGCAGCGCACCGCATCGTCGCACTTAAAAGACGCCTCCAACCAGAGGCAGGCATCAATTACTACTGGCTTTTATTCTCGCTTGCGACAATGGTGCTTAGTAAAGGCGCCCTCCCACTCTTCTTTGGAGAAAAAATCCGCGCGAAACCGATGCACCCCCATCGCCTCGGGCATTTCACCTACCACGAAGGCACGGATGACCTTGGCGCCATCGCACTCGCAGGACCCATCGCAAGCGCCGGCCTAGCCCTTATCGCCCTGGGACTCGGATACATCGTCGGAGAATCAATCGTCTTCGAGACAATTGTACGATTCAGCGCCACATACGCAATCCTCACCTTCCTGCCCTTACCAGGACTTGACGGCCTCATGGCATTCTTCTGCGGAAGGTTACTGTATGCATTCCTCTTTGGCACACTCTTAGGATACTTCATCTTTATCCAAACCGACATCGGAGTGCTTGGCACAAGCGTTCTTGCCCTGATGGTCGGCGGCATCACGTGGTACATCTTCTACAACTTCTGGGAGAAGAACGTTTAATAACCCTCGCTGCGCCTGGGTTTTAAACATTCTTCCTCACTACCATGACATGGCTTGACGACTGGCCGGAACTTGGCGCACTTGCACTCATCTTAATCGGGGCGCTTCTCGCCATCAGCTCAAGCGGCCTCTTAATGACTCTCCTTATAGCATTCGCATGCGGTAGCATCCTCGCCAGACTCGCAGCTACACGACCCGAAGACGTGACACGAATGGGCCTCTTGACACTAGCGGCACTCATCGGCATCCTGCTTGGCACGAATCAGAGTCTCCTCACCCACACCATCGCAGCGTATGCGATCGGTTATGGCGCATCTACTTGGATCCGGCGACACTGGACAAGTCACGGAAATCGTTAAAAGCCCAGCGTAGATCTCCTCGACGATGCTGCGCGACGTAACACCACGCCTATACCAACAGACCATCCTTGCCACAGCCAGCACAAAAAACACGCTCGTCGTGCTTCCCACTGGACTAGGCAAGACACTCATCGCGATCCTCTTGTGCGTCCAACGACTCCGAGCACACCCGGAAAGCAAGATACTCTTGGTCACACCAACCAGACCATTAGCAGAACAGCACTACCACACATTCCAACATGCCCTAGATCTTCCAGCGTCATCCTTCTCACTCTTCACAGGCCATGTCCCCCCTGCCAAGAGAGCCACACTCTGGAAGGACTCGACGATCATCTTCACCACACCCCAAGGACTTGAGAATGATGTCATCAATAGATCGATCGACCTCTCCGTGGTGAGCTTGCTTATCGTCGATGAAGCGCATCGAGCAGTAGGAGACTATAGTTATGTATACCTTGCCAAGGAATACATCAAACACGCGCAGTGGCCACGCGTGCTTGGCCTAAGCGCATCACCTGGAGAAGACATCGAAACTATCCTTGAAGTGTGCGCCAATCTGTGCATCGAAGATGTCGAGATTCGCACACTAGAAGATCCCGACGTGAAACCATATGTGCAAGACTTGGACATCAGCTGGGAATACATCGATTTGCCATCTGAAATCCTAACTATCAAAAAACATCTTGAAGCAATCTGCGCAGATCGCCTCACACAAGTCAAACAACTTGGATACATTCAATCAGCCGATGCTACCAAGGGACAATTGCTTGGACTCCAGAAACACTTGTTCGCAGAAATGGCATCAGGCACCCGAACGCCAGAACAGATGAAAAGCATCTCACTACTCGCTGAAACCCTCAAAGTCGACCACGGTTTGGAACTGCTGGAAACACAGGGACTTTCGCAAGCGTTGTCCTATCTTGAAAGAATTGAGGATGAGTCTCGGATGACCACGATCAAGGCTGTCAAAAACCTTGTCGCAGATCCGCGATTTCGAACGGCACTCCTGCAGAGCAGGCAACTCACAGCTGCAGGCTTTGTGCACCCAAAGCTCCCAAAGATCATCGAAATGTGTGTTCGGATACTGCATGACGACCCAAGATCCAAGATCATCATATTCACACAATTCCGCGAAACCGGAAGCAGGGTCGTGGAAGGATTAAAGACACAGGGACTAAGTTCACATATCTTTGTCGGACAAGCAAAAAAAGGCGAAACAGGAATGAGCCAGAAAGTCCAGGCACAGACACTTGCAGAATTTAAGGAAGGGAAATTTAACGTGCTTGTCGCGACGTCAGTTGCCGAGGAAGGACTTGACATCCCCTCTGTGGACCACGTCATCTTCTATGAACCAGTGCCATCAGCGATCCGAGCAATCCAACGACGCGGCAGAACTGGACGGCATACGACAGGAAATGTAAGGGTACTGCTAGCTCGCGGCACACGCGATGAAGCATATCGATGGGCAAGCCACCACAAAGAGAAACGCATGCACCGAATCCTGAGGGACCTCAAGAAACAGATCGCACTACAACAAAAACCTGCTACGCCACATACCACGAATGCGCAAACCCCTCAAAGGGGTGCGACATCACAACAGTCACTCTTCGAATTCGCAACAAAACAACTCATCTACGCAGACTATCGCGAGAAGGGAAGCGATGTCATCAAGAACCTGCTTTTGATGGGCGCTGATCTCCGACTCCAACAACTCCAGATCGGCGATTTTGCGATCTCCGAACGAGTTGTTGTTGAATACAAAACAGTCGATGACTTTGTCACATCCCTTCTTGATGGCAGACTAATACCACAACTGCGGGAACTCAAACGGAATTACTGGAAACCCCACATCATTGTTGAAGGAATGCAAAGCATCTATGAAGCGCGCAATGTGCACCCGAACTCCATAAGCGGCATGATCGCAACGATCACATCAGGATTTGGAATACCCATTGTCATGACACGCACACCTGTAGAAAGCGCGCGAATGATCCTTGCACTCGCTCGACGCGAGCAGGACGTGAGTGATGAATCGTTTAGTCCACACGGTGAACGCAAAGCGCAATCGACGCGCGAGGCACAGGAGTATATTGTATCTGCGTTCCCTGGCATTGGACCACAACTTGCCAAACCGATCTTACGGAAGTTCGGCACGCTTCGGGCGTTTGTGAGCTCATCAGAAGAAGAACTGCGCAAGGTTGATCTTATTGGCGAGAAGAAAGCGAGGGCAATCAAACGAGTCGTTGATGACGAATGGACTGATCAGAGCTGAAGACTCTCAAGCCGGCGCACACGCTCGTCCATCGGAGGATGCGTTGAGAAGAGGCTTAGCGAGAATGGATTTACAATGAAGAGCGAGGCCGCTGTTGAATTACCCCGCCACGGCGCTGACTTCACACCATGATGCAATTTCTTAAGAGCAGACGCAAGAGCGCTTGGATTCTTAATCGCACGAGCGCCAGTCTCATCTGCAAAATATTCTCTGGATCTAGAGATAGCTAGCTGGAGCATCATTGCAAGAATCGGCGTGAGAATGCCGATCACAATAAGAGCGAGGGGGTTTGGACCATCATCATCACTTGAGAACGACCCCCAACGCGCCATTGCAGCAAGATATGAAATAACGCCTGCAATGCAAGCCGCAATGGTAGCAACCAGAATATCACGATTCTTCACATGCGAACACTCATGCGCCATCACACCCAACAGTTCATCATCATCAAGGAGCTTGAGAATGCCATCTGTGGCGGCCACTGCGGCACGCCCTGGCGAGCGGCCTGTCGCAAAGGCATTGGGGGTAGAACTTTGGATAATGTAGACCTTGGGCTTGGGAATCCCAAGCGCCTTTGCAGCAGACTCTGTGATACGATGCAGCCTAGGCGCCTGCGACTTTGAGACTTCCTTAGCGCCATACATCCACAGCACGAGCTTGTCAGAGAACCAGAATGTGAGCAGATTCATTGTTAGAGCGAAGACGAGTCCAATCAGAAGACCATCATAACCGCCGATGAGCCCACCAACAACCATCATCAATCCAGTGAGAGCGCCAAGCAGTAGGACTGTCTTTACCTGATTCCACATATTAAACCACCAAACTGCATTTGCGTTCACGGGCTTTTATAGATTGTGGATTAGATCCGAGCTGAAGGCGAGGATCATTAAACGTTTTCTCACCACAGCGCATTAATACTAGACATCACACACCACCCCTGTGGATCTGCACATCTCAACACTCCTCAAATACTACAAACGCGCCGACGTACAAGAAGCGCTTATCGAATATGGACACAACAAGGAAGTCGCCGTGCGCTATGGAAAAGACGGCGGCTATGGCAAGCGACCGGACACGCTTCAGTATCCCAAAGATGTCATCAGCTTAGTGCAAAACGGAGCCACATCGTTTCACTGCTCTGAAGAACTCTGGAGCAACCCCATGCACCTTACCACACAAATGAAACGATCAGAACAGGACGACCTGCGCAGCGGCTGGGACTTGATTTTAGACATCGACTGCCCCATCTTGGCATATTCACAGATTGCCGCGAACATATTGTATAATGCCTTGACCTATCACGGACTCACGTGCGTCACGATCAAATTCTCCGGCAATCACGGCTTTCATTTGGCAGTACCATTCGAAGCATTCCCATCACAAGTCAATGGCATGCAGACACGGACGTTGTTCCCTGAAGGACCACGAAGGATCGCGGCATACCTTAAGGAAATGATCAGACGACCACTGGCAGAACAGTTGCTTGCATTCCAACCACTCTCCGGCATCTGTGGATCCCTTGGCAAGAATCCTGTGGACCTCTTGAGCAACAATGAGTTTGATCCGTTCAAAGCGCTTGTGATCGATACTGTCCTCATTAGCTCCCGACACCTGTACCGCATGCCATACTCATTCAATGAGAAATCCGGCCTCGTGTCGATCCCGATCGCGCCATCGGACACCATCATCTTTGACAAAGAGACTGCACGACCTGAATGCGTCTTGGTTGGCGCACACCCTTTTTTGGTCCGTGAAGGATTCGAGCCTGGAGAAGCACGACGCCTCTTACTCAATGCGTTTGATTTCAAACTGCCTGACGACAAGATCGCACCGGTCGGCATTCGACGAGAATTTGACACACCGCAAGAAGCAATACCCATCGAATGCTTCCCACCATGCATTATGAGCATCCTTCGAGGAATGGAGGATGGCAAAAAACGAGGCCTCTTTATCCTGACCAATTTCTTGTCATCCTGCGGCTGGTCAGCAGAGCAGATCGAGACACTGTGCGAATCCTGGAATAAGACCAACAAAGACCCATTGCGGGAAGTGATCTTAAAAGGACATCTGTTGCATCACTCAAAGAATCGGGCAAAAGTCCTTCCGCCTAACTGCGACAATCAAGCATACTATCTTGATTTAGGCATCTGCACACCTGATGGTCTGTGCAAACGCATCAAGAACCCGGCAAACTACGCATTCATTCGCGCGAAAATGCGACGGGAAGCGAATATGCGCGAGCGCGACAATAGCGAGGGGATTGTTGAGACGAATTGAAAAGAGGGACAAGCCCCTCTTTTAAACACCCCGAAATCTTTTAATACTACATATACATACCCATATGTATGGCAAGAAACATCGCAATCATGGATTCTGTCTACGAGGAACTTGCCAAACGAAAACGACCTGATGAGAGCTTCTCTGCAGAGATCAGACGATTGATTGGAACAAAGAAGAATATCCTGGAATTCGCAGGAGTGTGCAAGATGACAGCGGAGGAGTCGCGTGAGATGCATGCTCTCGTCAAGAAACTACGCGCGGATTCAGACAAGCGGATCGTAGAGCGCATCCGGAGCAGATCATGATCGGACTCGATTCGACATTTATCATCGATTTTCTCGATGGAAAGAAGGACGCAGTGAGCGTAGCAGAAACACATGCGCAGGATATCCTTGTCACCACCCCAATTACTTTGTTTGAAGTTCTCGTTGGCTATCATGCAAAGGGCAATGCACAAATGATCCGTCAAGCAGTGGAATTCTTTGACCAGCTTGATATCATCCCCATCACCACAGTGCCAGCAACACGCGGCGCCGAACAAGCAGGAGCCCTCATCAGGGAAGGACGAACCGTCGGAGCGATGGACACGCTCATCGCCTCCGCACTCCAATTCTATGGCTGCAATTCGATAATCACCCGAGATGGCGATTTTTCTCGAATCAAGGACCTACGGATCATCACGTACTAAGCAGAATGATCCACGCCCCCAGGCGATCCTGCTCTGCCAAACCCACCAATAGGTTTATAAAGCACCTGGGGTTCACGACTGAAATCTCGTGTCAAACGATGGGTTTGGTACGACTCCGACCTGCAAAGGGAACGGCGTGAACCCCGAGTTCTAACGCACAACTCAGCGAAAGGTCCTTACCAAGCAACACCAAGAAAGGGGCAAGCCCCTTTCAAACCCGAGGGACAAAACGAGAGATACGGCTCTCCCATCCACCCGTATCCGAAAAAAGGGCTCAGCTCTTTTTACCGAGAACCATGCCAACAATAAGACAACCCAAGAAAGGAACATGGCAATTCTGGCACCGCGCCAGAGCACGCCGACCACACGCGCGCATCCGCACGTATCGGGATTCTGCTGACACAAAACCACTTGGTTTTGCCGGCTACAAAGCAGGCATGGGACATGCCATTGTCATGGACAACCGACCAAACTCTCCCAACTTCAAAACAAAGATCTCTATCCCATTCACCATCATCGAATGCCCCCCGCTACGCGTCGCAGGCATCGCGCTCTATAGCAAGGACGGCTACGGCCTACACAAAGCAGGACAAATCAATGCTGAAAAACTTGACAAAGAGCTTGGCCGAAAAGTAACCCTCCCCAAAAAAAAGGGAGACCCTCTTTTAAACCACCCGACTACTATAACCAATATAGCCGACGTGAAACTCATCGTCCACACGCAACCCAAACTTATCAATCTTAAAAAAACACCAGAACTCTTTGAACTTGGCATTGGCGGCAAGACACCTTCTGACAAACTCGCCGCTGCGCAGAGGTTTTTGGGCAAAGATATCACTATCAAAGACGTCTTCGCAGAAGGCCACCAGATCGATGTGCATGCGATCACCAAAGGGCATGGCATCCAAGGCCCAGTCAAACGCTTTGGAGTATCACTACGATCACACAAATCCGAGAAAACAAAACGGGGACCGGGAAACGTCGGACCCTGGGCAGGCAATCGAAGCTGGACTGTCTCACACGCAGGACAAATGGGATACCACCAACGATTCCAACACAATTCACTTGTCCTGCGCATCGGAGAGAAAGGAGCTGACATCACACCCGCAGGCGGCCTTGCTCATTATGGCGTGGTGTCACAGAACTATCTTCTTGTCAAAGGATCTGTCGGCTGCCCGACAAAACGCCTCATTAAACTCACACCATCCATTCGGCCAAACAAGCACTGGCCAAAAGACGCGCCAACAATCGAACAGGTCGTGATCTAATGGAACTACCCATCATCAAAAACGGAACCACACATGGCAAGGCAACACTGCCTGCACAATTTAGCGAACCCATCCGCATCGACTTAATCAAACGCGCATTCCTTGCCATCCAATCACACCAACGACAAAGCTACGGCGCAAAGGTCGGCGCAGGACAACGACAGGTTGGCAAACTCTCACGACGCAGACGCAAGTACAAAGGATCCTATGGCAAAGGCATTAGCAGAGTCCCGCGAAAAACCATGTCACGAAACGGATCACAAATGAGCTGGGTTGGAGCAGTCGCACCAGGAACCGTAGGCGGACGAGAAGCCCACCCGCCCAAGGCATGGAAAGACTGGAACCAAAAACTCAACAAAAACGAAAACCGCAAAGCGACACGCAGCGCGATGGCTGCAAGCCTTGACAAAACACTCGCAGCAGCACGCGGACACGCAGTCCCATCACAATACCCCTTCATTGTCTCAGACATCGAGACCATCAAGAGCACACAGGACCTCCTTGCGCTCCTCACCAAGATGGGACTTGAAGGCGAGCTCGCGCGCGCATCAAAGCGAACCATCCGCGCAGGAAAAGGAAAGGGCCGAGGCAGACCATACCAACACGCCGTAGGTCCACTCATCGTCTTTTCCGCACCATGCGACGCGCAAGCGGCCGCACACAACATCCCAGGCGTTGACACAATCACGATCAACAAACTCAACGCACACATCCTCGCCCCAGGAGGACACGCAGGACGCCTCACGCTCTACACAGACAAAGCAATCGAAAAACTGAGCACGGAGAAACTCTTTGCATAAAAATCACACCATGGCAGCGACAAAAAGAACGGAAAAAGGCGGCGAACCCCCAGCAAAGAAAGAAGAGAGAGTACCAATTGCCCTTGACCCGTATACGATCATCAAACACCCACTCTCAACAGAAAAAGGCGTCCGACTCATGGAAGCAGAGAACAAACTCCTCTTTGTCATAGATGCCAACGCGACCAAACGCGATGTCAAGACCGCTATCGAGAAACTCTACGCAGCAAAAGTGCGCAATGTCAACACATTCATCCAATACGGACAAAAACGAGCATATGTCACATTCAGCGCCGAGACGCCAGCGATCAATGTCGCAACAAACCTCGGACTTATCTAAGGTGCACCAATGGGAAAAAACCTTATCCAGCAAGCACGCGGCCGCGGAGGACCGACATACCGCTCACCAAGCTTTCGCTTCGCAGGAGAGATCTCACACCACCCATTCACAAACCCAACAGAAACCATCACGGGAACCATCGCAGAACTCCTCAAATGCCCAGGACACTCCGCACCACTCATGCGCGTCCTGTACGCGGACGGCATCTGCACCCTCCAAAGCGCACCAGAAGGAGTCCGCGTCGGAGAACAAGTCGCCATCGGCCCAGGCGCAGACATCAAACCAGGAAACACACTCACACTCTCATATATTCCTGAAGGGACACTCATCTACAATATCGAGAACCAACCAGGCGATGGCGGACGATTCTGCAGAGCAGGAGGCACATTCGCACGCGTCATCTCACGCACGGACAAGAATGTCACCATTCTCTTGCCAAGCAAGAAACAGAAAATACTGCTTGCCAACTGCCGCGCAACCGTCGGCATCATCGCAGGAGCAGGACGAGAAGAAAAACCGCTCCTGCGCGCAGGATCAGCCTACTGGAAACATCGGGCAAAGAACAAACTCTACCCGCGCATCGCAGGAAACGCACAGAACGCAGTGGACCACCCCTTTGGAAAAGGACGATCGCACAAGAAAGGACGACCGACAATCGCCCCAGCAAACGCACCCCCAGGAGCCAACGTCGGAAAACTCCGACCACGCCGCACAGGATTCAAGAGGTAAACCATGGCAAAAAAAGAGTTCAACTATCGAGGAAAAAGCACACCTGAGCTTCTTACGATGAGCCTTGCGGAGCTTGCCAACATCCTTGCAGCACGCCCACGACGCAAGATCAAACGCGGATTCACTGCTATCGAAAAAAAACTGTACGAAGCAATCACAAAAGGCAAAAACGGCATGCGCACACACGCACGATCAATGATCATCCTCCCCGCCATGTTTGGCAAAACCATCAAAATCTACAACGGCAAGGAATTCATACCCGTCGAGATCCAAGAAGAAATGCTTGGCCATTATCTCGGCGAATTCGCGATGACAACCAAGCGCGTGCAACACAGCGCACCAGGAATCGGAGCCAGCAGATCATCAGCATCAGCGAGCGTGAAATAAGATGAGCGACTACACCATCAGCTACCAAGGCCCAGGAGCCAAAGCAGTCGGCAGAGCCTTAGCCATCTCACCCAAACACTCCCAAGAGATCTGCAGGATGCTGCGCGGCATGCCTTATGCCCACGCGAAGAAAACGCTTGAGCGCGTGCTCTTGATGGAACAAGCAGTCCCATTCAAATCACACTACCACAACCTTGGCCACAGACGCGGAAAAATCGGACCGGGACGATACCCGCTCCTTGCCACAAAAGAGATCCTCGCCATCATCAACTCAGCAGCAGCAAACGCCCAACACCAAGGAATGAGCATCGCGAACCTGCGCATCACCCACATCATCGCACAACAAGGACCAAAAGTCCGCAGACGCCTTGGCCACAAAGCCAAGCGAACCCACATCGAGGTCGTACTAAAAGAGGGGCTACGCCCAAAAAACCTTCCTGTAAAGCCTACTAAAGAACTAACTCACATAACAGGTGCATCACCATGATCGAGCGCAAATTCATCGCAGAGAATATCAAGGAATTCGAGATCGGAGAATACATCTCGCAAACCCTCAAAAACGTCGGACACTCACACACGAAACTCCAACGAACACCCCTCGGCGAGAAAATCATCATCTTCGCATCACGACCAGGACTCATCGTCGGCAGAAAAGGAGAAAACATCAAGAAGCTCACCAACACCCTCAAGAAACGATTCAACCTCGAAAACCCGCAAATCGAGATATCAGAAGTCGCAAACATCGGCCTCGAACCACAAATCATCGCCGAACGCATCGCAAGCACGATGGAACGATTTGGATCAGACCGATTCAAAGGCATAGGACACAAAACAATGGAAGAAGTGATGAACTCCGGCGCCAGAGGAATCGAAATCAACATCAGTGGAAAAATCCCGGGAGCACGCGCCAAATCCTGGCGATTCTATCGGGGATACCTCAAGAAATGCGGGGACATCGCGGTCCACGGCGTCCGGACCGCATACGCTTACGCACAGCTCAAAACAGGAACCGTCGGAGTCAAGGTCAGCATCATGCCACCTGACATCCGATTGCCAGACGATGTCCGATTCACTGAAAAAGAGGAGACGAAGTCCCCTCTTTTAAACACCCCTGCAAAAGGAGAGGTGAGGGGCGAAGAGAAGCCAAAGAAGAAACGAGCACCTCGCAAGAAAGCGGGGCAAGCCCCCAAAGCCTCTAAGGCCGGAGACATGGCATGAAAACAAAGGAACTACGAGCGCTCGCACCAGCAGAACTGCGAAACAAACGAGCGGAACTCTGCGCAGAGCTTGTCAAGGACTATGCACAAGTAGCCACAGGTACCATCCCGAAGAGCCCGGGCAAGATCAACCACACAAAGAAAACCATCGCACGGATCAATACCATCCTGCGCACTGTGGAGGCGCAATGAGCGAGATCTGCGACACGTGCGGACTACCAAAAGAGCTGTGCGTGTGCGAAAGCATCGCCAAAGAAAGCCAAACCATAACGGTATATGTAGAGAAGAAAAAATTCCAACGAAAATACACCATCATACAAGGCATCGACCAAAAGGAAATCAACATGAAAGAACTCACCAAGGACCTCAAAGCCAAACTCGCCTGCGGCGGAACTATCAAAGAAGGAAAGATCGAACTCCAGGGCGATCACAAGACAGCGGTCCGCGACACACTTATCAAACTCGGCTTCCCACCTGAGACAATCAAGGTAGAGGACCGATCATAACAACCAACACGACTCACCTAACATGACAACACCAAACACCTGCACGGACCCGCACTGCGGAGCACACAGCCACATTATGGTACGCGGACGACGATTCACCGGAATCGTGCTTAACTCAAAAGCCCAAAAGACCGCCACGATCGAGTGGACCAGACGACGCTATACACCCAAATTCGAGCGATACGAAGTCCGCCGCAGCAGAATCACTGCACACAACCCCCAGTGCATCGACGCGCAACCTGGAGACGTCGTCGAACTTGGCGAGACACGCAAGATCTCAAAAACAAAATCGTTTGTCATCCTCAAAAAAGTAGGCGTCGAACTCGAAGTCATCGAAAAGGAAGGCAAACGATACGAAGCAGTCGGCAAACGACGAAAAGAAGAAACGGACGAGAAACAATGAAAGGACTCAAATCACATATCACCCGAGGACTCCAAGTCCAATCACGCATCGAAGCTGCGGACAATAGCGGAGCAAAGATCGTCAAACTCATCAGCGTGGTCAACTACAAGGGAGTCCACGGCAGAAAACCAAGCGCAGGCGTAGGCGACATGTGCTGGGCTTCAGTTGTCAAAGGAAAGCCGGATATCAGAAAGACCGTCGTCCCCGTCGTCATCGTACGACAGAAAATGCCGTATCGACGCGCGGATGGCATGCGCATCTCATTCGAAGACAATGCTGTTGTCGTCTTAAAAGACGAAGCAGGCAACCCCAAAGGAACTCTCTTCAAAGGCCCGATGGCTAAAGAAGTAGGAGAACGCTGGCCAATGGTAAGCAAAATCGCGAGGATCATCGTATGAAACCATTTAGCACAGCGTGGAAAAGCAGTAAGGATCCTGGCAAACAACGAAAATACCAAGCCATGGCACCGCAACACCTTTGCTCAACGCTCGTATCTGCACACCTCTCAAAAGAACTCCGCGCGCAATACAAACGCCGCTCACTGCCTGTCCGCACAGGAGACACAGTAAAAGTTCTTAGAGGATCACACAAAGGCAAGAGCGGCACCGTACACCGCGTCGATCGCAAAACGCTACGCATCTATGTAAACGGCGTCACATCCACCAAACGCGACGGCAGCGCACCACTTCTCCCTATCCAAACAAGCAATGTCACAATCATCACACTCGCCGTCGACAAACGACGCATCGAGGCCAAACAATGAAACACATCAAGCGACTCGCAGCACCAAAAACGTGGAACACCTTCCGAAAACAAGGGGTCTACATCGCAACACCATTCCCTGGAAAACACAGGACCGAGATGGGAATGGCAGCGAGCGTCGTACTCCGACACCTCATTCCACTCGCACGCAACTCAACCGAAGTCCTGCGAATGCTGCGCAACAAGAGCGTGCTTGTCGATGGATCGCGCATCACGGAACGCAAGCACAGCATCGGATTCATGGATGTCATCAGCATACCGGAGAGCAACGAACATTACCGCATCCTCATCGACACCAATGGACGCCTCGCACCAATCAAGATAACGGAAAAAGAAGCATCCATCAAAGCCCTCAAGATCATCAACAAACGCGCGCATGGCAAAGCAGGATACACGCTTGGTCTTAGCGACGGCCGAAATATCATCACGCCAAGCAAGGACCACAAGATCGGCGACACGATCATCATCGAAGTCCCAAGCCAAAAAATCATCGCACACGAACCACTCACCAAGGGCACCACGATCTACCTCACGGGCGGCAAGCACGTTGGTGAACACGGCCACATCGAACGTGTGGATGGCAAGGACATCACTTACAAACCAACCAAAGGAGAAAGCACTACCACACTTGCCGAATACGCACTCGCCCTTGGAAAAACAAGCCCCATCACACTACCATGAGCATGCAGAACGACATCCGAATCGAGAAAATCACGCTTAATATTGGAGCGGGAAAGGAACAAGCACGACTTGACAAAGGAGTACTTCTGCTCACCGAACTCTCAATGCGCACGCCAGTGAAAACCATCACACAAAAACGCATCGCGACGTGGGGGCTTCGACCAGGACTTCCCATCGGATGCAAAGTCACACTCCGAAAACTCGAAGCCAAGACGATGCTCAAACGCCTCCTGTACGCAAAGGACAACAAACTCAAGAAAACAAACTTCGATGAAAACGGCAACCTCGCATTCGGCATCCCCGAATACATCGACATCGAAGGAGCCAAATACAACCCCCAAATCGGCATCATGGGACTCGAAGTCGCCGTCACACTCCAAAAGCCAGGATCACATGTTAAGAAACGCAAGATCAAGCGAGGAGCGATTGGCAAGAGGCAACTCATCAAGAAAGACGAAGCCATCGCCTACATCCAACAGACATTCAACACAGCGATCGAATAGGTGACCCATGACAACAAGCGACTACAAAAAAGCATTCCAGCAACTCAAGGCGAAACCCAATGTCATGCAGAAATACATCAAACACAACGCCCCAAAAGAGCGAAGCACAGGGGTCAATCTCTTTCACTGCAGACGATGCTACCGCCTCGGAGGCCACATCAACAAATACGACCTACACCTGTGCAGACACTGCTTTAGGGAAATCGCGCTTAAACTCGGATTCAAGAAATACAGCTAAGGTGAATCACAATGCTTAACGACACACTCGCAAACACACTCTCAAACGTGCTCACCAACGAACAGCTCGGAAGAAAAGAATGCATCATCAACCCCGCAAGCAGCCTCATCAAACGAGTGCTCACGACACTCGCCAAACACCGATACGTCGGATCGTACGAAGAACTCACGCCATCCAAAGGAGGATACCTGCGCGTGAACCTCATCGGCACGATCAACAACATCGGCGTCATCAAACCACGCTTCGCCGTATCAGTCCACGAATACGAAAAATTCGAGAAACGATTCCTGCCAGCACAGGACATGGGCGTACTCTTAGTGAGCACATCCAAAGGCATCATGACCCACCTCGAAGCAAAAAAACAAAACATCGGAGGAAAACTACTCGCATACTGCTACTGACCATGAAACTCGACATGACCGAAAGCATCAGCTTGCCGCAAGGAACCGCCGCCACATACTCCGGAGGCGTGCTCATCATCAAAGGACCAAAAGGAGAAAACAAGCGCACCATGAATGTACCCACAGTCCACATACATGCCAAAGACAACCAGATCACACTCAACTCACCCCAAGGAACCAAGCGAGAAAAGGCACTCCTTTACTCCGCACTCGCACATGTCAAGAACATGATCCGAGGCGTCCAAGAACCCTACGTTTACGAACTCAAGGTCTGCAGCGGCCACTTCCCGATGAATGTCTCGATCCAAGGAAACACCATCTCTGTCAAAAACTTCCTTGGAGAGAAAGTGCCGCGCACGGCCACGATCCCTTCCGGGGTGAAAGCCGCCATCACAGGAGACAAGATCACTCTCGAAAGCACCGATATCGAACTCGCAGGCAGATGCGCATCAGACATCGAACACATCTGCCGCATCAGCAACCGCGACCGCCGCATCTTCCAAGACGGCATCTACATCATCAAAAAATGCGGGGAGACGATCTGAAATGAACAAACTCCTTGCACTTAGAGCTGCACTCAAGACAAGAAAACCACACTTCGCACGCCAAGACTCACACAAGAAAAAACGAGTCACCAAGGCCTGGCGACGACCACGCGGAGTCCACTCAAAACAACGACACAACAAGTGGAGCTACCCAAAGAGGATCTCTATCGGATACAAATCACCAGTCGAAGTACGAGGCCTTCACCCAAGCGGACTCAAACCCGTACTTGTGCACAATGTCCTGGGCCTCAAAGGAATCGATGCGAAGACACAAGGCATCATCATCGCAAGCTCCGTAGGCACACGCAAACGCGCAGACATCATCAAGAACGCGGGAGCCATCCACATCCTCAACCTTAAGAACACTACCCAATACCTCACCGAGGTCGCCAAAAGCCTGGCCGAACGCAAAAAAGCAGTCGCAGACCGCAAGGCAAAAGCCAGCGCAAAAGCAACAGCAAAGATCAAAACTGCAAAGGAAGCAAAGAGCGCGGCCAAACCCACAAAAGAACAAGAAAAAGCAGAGAAAGACAAGATCATCACCCACAAGAGCTGAAGACCATGAACCTCACCGTCCAAAAACGACTCGCGGCACAACTCCTCAATTGCGGCGAGAACAGAGTCACATTCACACAAGACCACCTTCCGGAGATCAAGGAAGCAATCACCAAAGCAGACCTGCGAGGACTCATCGCACAAGGCATCGTTTCCAGAACACCCACCCAGAACACATCCCGAGGCCGCGCCCGGGCAGCAGCAACGCAAAAAGGCAAAGGACGCCGCAGCGGCCACGGATCACGCAAGGGACTCGCAAGCGCGCGGACAGACCACAAACGCGACTGGATCAACCGCATCCGACTCCAACGAGAGCTTTTGCAGAACCTCAAAACCGCAGGAAAACTCTCACCAAAAGGATTCCGGAGCGTCTCTCAAAAAGCAAAGGGCGGATACTTCCGCAGCCGACGACACGTCAAACTCTATCTCGAAGAAAACAGGTTGCTCACATGACAGGACAACAAACCATCTGGATGCGACGCAAACGCTGCCGAACCACAAACTACGCAAAACGCCTCAAGCTCCTTGTAGGAAAACAACCACGACTCGTCGTGCGAAAATCACTGCACTACATCAGCGCTCAACTCATCACATACAAAGGAGAAGGAGACGTCGTCGCCCTTAGCGCACACACAAAAGAACTTCCGACCTACGGATACAAGGCCTCGCCAAAAAACATCTGCGCCGCATACCTCCTCGGACTCCTGCTCGCCACAAAAGCAAGAAAAGCAGGCATCAAGACCGCAGTCCTTGATTGCGGCCTGTACCCAAACATCCACGGAAACAAGATCTACGCCACACTTAAAGGAGCCATCGATGGAGGCATTAGCATCCCACACGAAGAGAACGCACTCCCACCATTGGAGCGCATCACGGGCAAACACATCGCGACCTACGCACCAACACTCAAAGGATCACACCACTTTTCCAAACACCCTGCTGAGAACATAACCACGCAGGTCCAAGCGGCAACACAAGCAATCAAGGGAATGAAATAATGGCAACAAAAAAACAAGAACCAAAACCGGCAGTTGAGAAAATGCCGGAAGAAGAGCACATCGAAACCACAGCAGACGTGCTCACAGAAATCCCTGCAGAAGAGGAAATCATCGCAAAGAATGAAAAACCAGGAATCGACCTCTCGGCCTGGACACCACGAACAACAATTGGCAAAGCAGTCAAAGACGGAACAGTCACCAGCCTTGATTCAGTCCTTGACCACAACATCCCCATCCTCGAAGAACAGATCGTCGACGCACTCCTACCAAACATTGAGAGCGACCTTATCCTTGTAGGACAAAGCAAAGGAAAATTCGGCGGAGGACAACGACGCATCTTCAAACAAACCCAACGAAAGACAAGCGAAGGAAACAAACCATCATTCGCGACACTCGCCATCATCGGCAACAGAAACGGCTACGTCGGCGTAGGATACGGCAAGAGCCGAGAGACCGTCCCTGCACGAGAGAAATCCGTCCGCGCAGCCAAACTGCGCGTCTTCAAAGTCAGCAGGGGATGCGGATCGTGGGAGTGCGGATGTCGCGAACCACACAGCGTCCCATTCGCAGTCACTGGAAAATCCGGATCCACAACCCTCACGCTGATGCCAGCACCAAAAGGAAAGGGACTTGTCGTCGACTCAGAATGCGCCAAGATCCTACGCCTCGCAGGCATCAAAGACGTGTGGAGCAAATCATTCGGACAAGTCCGAACCAAAATCAACCTTATTGAAGCCTGCGTCGACGCGCTCAAAACGCTGATGAAGACCAAGCTGCGCGAAGAATACACCACAGCACTCGGATACCGCGAAGGACCCATCCGAGCACAACACTAACCATGGCAACAACACAAAAAAAAGAGGGGCCAGCCCCTCTTTTAAACACCCCAAAAAAAGAGGGGCCAGCCCCTCTTTTAAACTCCGATACTGCGACACTCGCTGTCATCCGCATCCGAGGCGATGTGAACCTTGGCGAACCCATCCGCAGGACATTCCACGGACTCCACCTACACAGACGCAATTACCTGACACTTGTCCCATCAAGCCCCACATACCTGGGCATGATCGAAAAACTCGACCCCTTCCTCACATGGGGAGAGATCAATGAAACTACGAAAAAGGAGTTGCTTGCCAAACGAGGTGAAGAGACCACGATCAATGGCAAGAAGACGTACAAACCATTCTTTCGACTCGCACCACCACGAAAAGGATTTGAACGCAAAGGAACCAAGAAGCGATTCTCAGACGGAGGCGCGCTTGGCTACCGAGGCGAGAAGATCAACGACCTAATATTACGGATGCTCTAAAAAAGGAAACAACACAAGGAACCGACAATGACTGTCAACAAACGAAGCAAGAACTCACGCCAACGCGGATCACACACCCATGGCTGGGGAGCAAAGAAAAAGCACCGCGGCGCAGGAAACCGAGGCGGACGCGGCAACTCCGGCACAGGAGCACGAGCAGACACACGCAAACCAAGCGTCTGGAACAACCCAGAATACTTTGGCAAAAAAGGATTCAAGAAAAAAAACATCACAATCGAACACCGCACAATCACCATCAAGACCCTTGAAGAAAGCGCCAAGCGCTGGGAGATTGCGGGAACGGCAAAGACATCTGGAGAAACCACCAGCATAAACCTTAGCGAAGCAGGATACACCAAACTCCTGGGCACAGGACAAGCGACCAGAACATGGAAGATCACCATCCCCTACGCTGTCCCACAAGCAGTTCAAAAGATTAAAGAGGCAGGTGGAAGCGTCGAAGGACTTACCACACCTGAAGATTCATGAGCATTCTTGACCGCGTGATACAGACGCTGCCTGAAGTATCACGACCAGCGCAAAAACAGCTGCCATTCAAAGAGAAACTCAAATGGACCAGCATCACCCTGGTATTGTTCTTTGTCCTTGGACTTGTGCCATTGTTTGGCCTGGGCGCCAATGAACTGCAACGCTTCGAATTCTTATCAATCATTTTGGGAGCATCGTTTGGATCGATTATTTCACTGGGAATCGGACCGCTTGTCACAGGAAGCATCGTCTTGCAATTACTTAATGGATCAGGCATCCTCCACTTTGACCTGACCAAACCCGAAGGTAAAGCCAAATTCCAAGGCATCCAAAAACTCATGGGCATCTTCTTTGTACTCTTTGAAGCAGGCATCTATGTCCTTATGGGCGGACTTGCCCCAGAACCAGCACTCGCAGGCACGACAACCTATATGTATCTGCAGGCAGTCCTCATCTTCCAACTCATCCTTGGCGGCATCCTTATCATGTTCATGGACGAAGTCGTGAGCAAATGGGGATTTGGCAGCGGCATTAGTCTGTTCATTGCTGCAGGAGTTGCGCAAGAAGTCTTTATCAGAGCGTTTAGCCCGCTGCACTCGGTGCAGAACCCTGAAGCATATGTCGGAGCGCTCCCTGAACTGTTTCGAAGCCTCGCAGCAGGAGACGCTACCACAGCAGGCATCATGCTCGCATCACTTGTGGCAACAGTAACTGTGTTCTTTGTCGCCGTCTATGCAGAATCGATGAAAATCGAAATTCCGCTAAGCTTTGGACGCGTGCGCGGCCACGGCATCCGCTGGCCCCTCCAGTTCATCTACACATCGAACATCCCTGTCATCCTTGTTGCTGCATTACAAGCAAACATCCAATTGTGGGCCCGACTATTACAAAACTGGGGATACCCACTCCTTGGCACATTCGCAGGAAACACACCAGCAACAGGTTTAGTTGCTTGGTTATATGCCCCTGATGTCATGCGCAAGATCATCACAGGAAGCTTAGCATTGCAAGATATCGGCGCCGCGCTCGCATACATCCTCTTTATGACCATCGGTTCAATCGTCTTTGCCTGGTTCTGGGTACAAACCAGCGGCATGGACGCGGGATCCCAAGCAAAACAAATCATGGCCGCAGGACTCCAAATCCCAGGATTTAGAAAAGATGAGCGAATCCTTGAGAGAGTCTTGGAGAGGTATATCACACCATTGACGATCATGGGAGCGCTCGCTGTTGGATTAATCGCGTCATTTGCCGACTTGTCAGGGGCGCTCTCACGCGGCACAGGCATCTTGCTTGCTGTGATGATCGTGTATAAACTATATGAAGAGATCGCCAAGCAACATATGATGGACATGAACCCAATGCTACGAAAATTTGTTGAGTGAGAACGGTTTTAAAAAGGGAAGACTTCTGATGGCAGAATATGACCAGTATCCTTGACCCCGTACTCTTCCCATTCCTCTTGCTTAACCCTACGCTCGCAATCGTGTTATTGTCGTTTCTCATCGCACTCATGATCACCACCATCTACAAATACACTACAAACCAGACCTTAATGAAACAACTCAAAGATGAGATCACTGAACTCCAACAAGAGACGAAGACACTCAAAGACAACCCATCCGCAGCGCTAGAAGTGCAGAAACGCGCGATGGAAACCAATATGAAATACATGATGCAGTCGATGCGCGCGACAATCTTCACTATTTTACCAATGATCTTTATCTTTGGATGGTTGTCATCACATTACGCGTTCTTGCCGATTGAGCCGGGGAGGGAGTTTGGCATTGTCGCCACCTTTGAGAGTGACGGATCTGAAATTGGGCTACGAGTTCCTGATGGAGTGACCATTGTTGGAGATCCTGTCAAGAATGTCACAGCAAACAAAGCGCGATGGGGACTTGTTGCAACGAAAGGATCGCACATCCTCGAATTTACGTATAAAGAAAGGACGCATCACAAGAAAGTCCTCATCACAAACGAGCGAAGCACGGAAGACGTCCTGACTCCTATCGGGGAAGACGGCCTTGTGAGCATCGAAACCGAGCAACCGAAACTTATCGTCCTGAATTTGCTTGGATGGAAACTGGGCTGGCTAGGATCATATATCATCTTCTCCATCGCTTTTAGCATGATCCTGCGAAAAGCAATGAAAGTATATTAACAGAAGCATTTATAAAGGGCGGTTTATTAATGCCTCGTAGAACATCGTCGGAGGGGGGAAACTCATGGCGGCAAAGAAACAATCAAACGAAGGCAAAAAAGAGATCCGCATCGTCAATATCGTCGTCTCGACATCACTTGAGCATGACATTCCGCTCGAGAAGATGGCAGCGACCCTCTCAAACACCGAATACAACCCTGAACAATTCCCCGGCCTTGTCATCCGTATCAAAGAGCCCAAGACCTCGGCTCTGATCTTTAGTTCTGGAAAAGTCGTCTGCACAGGCGCCCGCACCATGGAAGAAGTGCAGGAATCCATCAAAAAGATCATCAAATCCCTTGAGAAGATCGGCATCAAGATCAAAATCGAACCCATCATCAAGATCCAAAACATCGTCGCATCAGGAAGCATTGGAATGGACCTGAACCTGAACACGCTTGCCATGAAACTGGACAACACCGAATACGAACCAGAACAATTCCCCGGATTGGTCTATAAACTCCTTGACGACCGCGCGACGTTCCTTCTCTTTAGCAATGGCAAGATCGTATGCACAGGAACCAAGACTGAAGAGGACGTCCACAGAGTTCTTGACAAACTCATCAGGAACCTCAAAAAAGTCATGTGAAAAAAAGGGGGCTTCGCCTCCTTTTTAACCCCCTAAAAATATAGGTAGTGTCCTATGCAGTATCTCCGTAACTGATTGATTTCTGTGTAGTAGTCTCAAAAAGCGAAAAGTTTATTTACTTTGAGTTATCTAATAGATAACTGAAATGAAACGAGTCCCTTTGCATTCTGCAACCACGCTTACCCTTGAGAATATCCAAGGATTCCTTATTCGAGAGGTAACACCTATTGGGACTAGTGCTAAAGTTAATTGCCCAAAAGAGTACCTTGGTAAAACCGTTTACTTGGTGATTCTTCGTGATAAACCTAAACCCTGAGAAGCTTGCTCGTACAATACGTACGCTTCGTATCTTCGTGGATCGAAGTCTTGGTCTTGAAGATAAGAACGTGCAGGTGAGTGGATTCACTCTGAATCCTGCGTTGCTTGAAGCCGCGGCTTTTAACACGTACATTGAAACTGTAAGTGATAAAGCTGATCGTCTTTACGACCGTATCAAGCAATCAGATGCTGAATCTATGGTATGGTCGTATCTTGATGCAATCAAAGCAGTTTCTGGAAGGTTTCAACTTTCTCAAAAATCAATAATGCTGGCGTTTGATTATACCTATGTTTCTGAACTGAGTTCAGTAGATTGTTTTCACAACATCCCATTCTGTCGTCGATAAATACCTCTTGTGCAGGATAGAAAAGTTAATATACTTGTTGTATTAACTTTAATACAACAATGTCATACTACGTGTGCAGACGGGTGCGAGGGGTGCCTTACTACCTCGAAGTCGAAGGCTATCGTGAAAACGGTAAAGTCAAGCAACGCGTGCTACGCTATTTTGGACGTGCAGATCCCAGAAAAGATCCAAATGCAAAGCCGATCACGAAGAAGTCTGTGGTCTCCACTTACCAATTTGGGGATGTGGCGTTGCTCTATCACGTTGCTAAAAAGATTAACATGATTGAGGTTATCAATAAATACGTGCCAAAACGTCAAGGGTTGTCGTTAGGTCTGCAGGTATTTCTCATGGTGTGTCATCGCCTGCTTGATGATAAGCCCAGCAGTGCGAACCTCCCGCGTTGGGTGAAAACAACACATTTGCCATTCTTGCTGCAGTTCGACTCTGAACGCTTAACGCTAAACACGCAAGTTTACACAATGGATAAGATTTACGATGAACCACACAACATCGACCACATGCTGCGCATTTCGCATGATCTATACTTGAATGCTCAGCATCTGCTTGGCAAAGAAGAACATACATACTTTTATGATATTACTTCAACATATTTTGAAGGCAAATGCTGCCCAATTGCGCGTCTTGGCTACAGCCGCGATGGCGCTGTTGACAAATTGCAGATCAATATCGGCATGGTCATGAACGGCGTGTATGGCCTGCCAATGATGACTAAAGTCTTCGAAGGCAACATCAACGATGCCACCACCGTCTATGAAATGGTGTATTACGCAAAGTTCATCTTGCAAAAGAAGAAAGGCTTGCTCATCATGGACCGAGGCATGGACTCTGAAGAAAATATTCGAATCATGGACACAACGAAGTATGATTACATCATAGGCTTGCGAGGAACGCATGCATTCGTAGAAGATCTCAAGCTCAAAACAGATCCAGCAACCAAGGATTGGGACACCTTCAAGAACAACGACGTAACAATCCAACTCAAGAAATTCTCAAAAAACGTGTTCGGCAAACGTCGCGTTGTCCTGCTCTATTACACCCCAAAGCTTGCACAGGAACAGCAAGAGTATCGCGCGCACAGAATCGAGCAAGCAGTCCGCGCGCTCAAGGACGCACGGGAACTCAAACTCGACAAAGCTAAAGAACTCATCAAAGGAGTGAATAAATATTTCATTTTCACACCAACCGCTGATGGAGTTCAATGGCGCATTGATCAAGTTGCTCTTAACCAAGCAGATCGAAAAAGCGGAAAGTTCTGCCTCATCACGAGCAAGAACATTTCGCCAAAATCAATCTATGAATTATACTTTTCGAAAGATAAAATCGAGAAAGGATTTAGGCATCTCAAACAGGACATTGCCTTGCATCCAACGCGCAAGCGCCTCGCAGACCGCGTCCGCGTAGACGTCTTCCTTTGCCACTTGGCATACTTGCTACTCGTCCTGGCAGAAAAACTGGTCCGCCAGGAAAAAATCGATGTTTTTTGGGATACTCTTTCGTCGGAGACCAAGGAAATACGCCTCCTGGAGTATCGCGACGTGAAGGGAAGAACAGACTTCCAGATCGTAGAAAACAACAAAATTCAGAAGAATATCGTCGAGAAACTAGGCCTCTCAAAATATATTCCCGTTGTCACAACAACCACTAAATGAGTTCAGAAACTCAGGATTATACAGACGAAGATTTCTATGGAAATGTTCAAGGGTTTAGCATTCATGGTGTGAAAAAAGATAGTGCAGTCACAGGCGCGTTCAGATTTCTTACATGCAGCATCATCTCAGACGATATTCCCCAAAAAATTCCTCTCATTTCTATACCAATTTATCTTGGTCATTCAATGAGCAAAGAGATTTGCTACTGTCTGACTCTGATCCGGAAAGTGATTGGAACAATCAC
>JACQSU010000069.1 GCA_016211165.1 Candidatus Woesearchaeota archaeon
CTGTAGACCATGATAGTCTGATCAGGATCGTTGAGCGCAGAGTAATGGATAATGGGGTCATGTGGCTTGTTCGGATCGTACTTGAGAATTATGATTCTGGAATCCCTGGAAAAGGCATGCCTCTTGGCAATTGGACAAGCCAGTTCTTTGCAAACGTGTACCTCAATGAATTGGACCAATTTGTCAAGCACAACCTCAAAGTGAGATACTATCTCCGTTATGTAGACGATTTTGTGATAGTGCATCAGTCTTGGAGTCAGCTGGAAGAGTACCTCAATGATATCCGGCGTTTTCTTGATATAATTCAGCTGGAATTACATCCGACAAAATGCTCAATTCAACCGCTTTCTCGGGGTGTTAGTTTCCTGGGGTTCAGGGTATATCCCCATTATAGGATTCCAAGGAAAAGGAATCTGAGAAAGATTCAAATCAAGATTACGGATTTACTTGACTCATATGGCCTAGGTCAATCGGATTCAACAGATATCCTTGAGACTCTTAACGGATGGATTGGATATGCTATGCAAGGAGATACATATCACCTCAGAAAACACATCATCAAGTCGGTTCACTCTGAGCTTGAGAAACGAACTTACCTTAGAAAAACAACGCGGCACACCTAGAATTCCTTCGGCTCGATTCTGCCATTTGCAGGGGTGCTGACATATACACCACCGCACACCTTAATTTTGCTCGTTTGTCGTCAATAACCTCACTGGGGTGTTGGGCCATTTTGTGTAGCATTAACTTGTGGTAAAAGGCTCTTGAGACTAAGGTCTTAGCGTTTCTTCCATCCAAGCCCTTACTTGGTTGCGAGTGAGGACTTCATGGTATTGCTGGAATTGTTTGGCGTACGCGCTCTTGGTGACTACAATATACCAGTTGGCTCCAAAACGAGAATTGTTGCGTTTGGTCATTGATCGCAGTCGTCCCTTCTGCCTTGCCTTTAAGCAGGTTAATGATACTATAAACCACAAAGGCGTGTTCCAGATTTCCTCCGTCTTCCCTTACGTAGAAGGTTTGCCTGCGTTTTTCTCCCACTGGAACAAAATCCTGCTTGTGATAACCGGCACGTTCTAATGTACACACTTGAACGGGGTTAAGTGTGTCTGCACGGTGTACTGGAACATCCAGGAGGGGGTCTGGTGTGTATTCCGTCTTGAACTCGAAAGGCGTATGTGATACTTGCGGATCTGGTGCGTGTTTGATCGGTATTTGTCCGTCTTGCCCTTCCCAGGCTATTTCATCATCAAAGTCTTCATCTTCGATGGTGGTAAGATCAACATCAGTGCCTGTTGGCGAATGAATCCTTGACTTTCCGCTTCGTAGATAATGCACAAAGGTCCATGTTCCAAACAGCAATGCCACTGCACTGATTATCGCCAATAAGGTGATCGTTGCTTGTTTGATCTGAGCCTCATACTTCAACGCAACTGCTGCAAGCAGAACACACCCAATAAGGTACGCTCTACAGTCAAACGCGTTGGATTGATTGTTTGAACTCATCTGCCTTCCTCCGCAACACCTCCTTAATTTCCGGGTCGCGATCCAACCAATCCGCAAAAGGACTCTGGATACTGGTTACTACCTGTTGAGATTCCTCAACTTTGGTTTTGAGCGCAAGCAATGGGTCGACGATCTCGGCACACCTGCAACAATACAACGCGTTTGGCGCGTTGAGCTCTTTACAGCGTGGACACGCTCGCGCCTGCGGCTTGAAAGCAATGGGCTTGTCTCCTAGCTTCATTCCGTTAATGTGTAAGATGTCTTCATCCAAGTCCTTTCCACTAATGTGCACATACGTGGCAGGCATCATACTGCCCTGGCACCATCCAAAATAGGCGTTCATCTGGAACTCCGTCAAATGCCGAGCAAGCTGTGACGCCCTACTATGCCTGAAAATATACGGGTGACACCGCTTCTTGATTTCTGCCTTCTTGAACGCCTCAATGAGGATCTTTCGAAAACCTTCATAACTCATCTGTTTGTGATGGTTCAATGTTCCAATATTCACCCAAACCGGAGCATACGGATTCGCCTTATCCGGATGAATATCTAGCCACTTGAGCAAGTATGGTGTTCCCGAAATGATACGCAAGCGTCGCCGGCCAGTCTTTCCCGAGACATTGAGCACCGTGCCGCTTGCATCAACCTTAACCTGACCGATTGTCAAATTGCCGATTTCGCCAATCCGAGCGCCACTTTCCGACAAAACCGCAAGAATCGCTTTGTTGCGTGGATGATCCGCCACAGCGATAACCTTATTGATCTCTTCCTCCATTAACAGCTCCGCTTCTTGGATAAGCGGCTTATCCTTATGTGGGATCGTGGTGCAAATCCACTTCACGATCTTAGGATAGTCCTCGCCATCAAGCCAGCGATAAAACTGTTTGAGAATGACCTTTGTGTCGTGACGAGCCCACACCGAGTAATCTCCAGTCTCAAAATGATGCACCACCTCCTTAATGTCCTCAAGCGTTGCATCGGCAAAAGGCTTGCCTAAATGCTCTCCAAGAATCGCTAAGGTTCGAACAAGTTTTGTCAAACGGGCAAGACCGATGCCTTGCGTCTTGACATCACGAATAAAACGCTCAACCAGCTTCTTATCATCCTCACGCATCTTGGCTCTTAACAGTCGCCTGACTCCTGCCTGATACTGCCTCTTAAAGTCGTGGTAGTCTGTTGTGTCCATATATGGCCTCCAGACCCTTGCACCAATCACACTCCCAACGATATCGGGTGTTTCCACGTCAATCATAAAGCCAACAGCACCTCCTTAAACCCGAGTTCAGGAAATACCCAAACCACGCAACATTTTGGATCTACAAAAGATTTGTAGGCCATTTTTCGGATATAAACATTGTAACCCTCAACGGCTACAATGTGCGTTTGGCTTTATGAACTTTGTAGCGCATTATGCGCTATCCGGATAGAAGATCGACATTCCGTTCATCTACCCATTTTGTTGTGGGCACAAGCCAAACTTTTGTTTGGCGTGCCTCAAACTGCTTGCGCAGTGTTGAGGCTTACGAACGGGGCTCTGAAGCCTCAAATGTGCTTTGCACTTTGAGGATTTTGAGACATCAGTCGAAAAAGCCTCTGACGAGAGTTGCACTCGCGACCTTCTGCTCACTCGAAAAAGAGGGGGCAAGCCCCCTCTTTTGAACTCCCCCTATCTTCATGCCGAAGGGGTGGTTTCAAAGAGGGGCACGAGCCCCTCTTTGTACGAGGCAGACGCTCTAGCTACTGAGCTACAGAGGCGCAGAAAAAGGGAACAGAGGGTGCCTTTTAAACCCTCCTTAGATGCATCAGGACTCACCCCAGATGCGCTCAAACTCCTGAGTGAATTGATCGGCGATCTTGGGCGAGTGGATGATAAGGATATTTTCATCGTTTTTATGATAGCCGCTGTACGTAGGATTGGCAGAGCCTGCAACCACGATGCGATTATCAATGATGAATACCTTGTGATGCAGGAGATTCCTGTATCTGCTTTTATATATCTTGATCGGGATGCCGGAGCGGTTAAGCGCGAAATCTTCAGAATACTGAGTAAGCTGGGTCTTATCTGTAATCGAGCGGACTATGCGACCACGCTTGTGCTGCGCAACAAGAATCCTGCCCAGAGGATCGGATGTAAAACTAAAGGCCATAACATCAATGGAATGATTTGCTGATCGCAAGACTGCAACGACGCGATCCTCACAATCATCCTCAGGACAAAAATAGGTCTCGATCATGATATTGCCCACGTTGACCCTCGGATATGGGACACTCTGACCCCTACCATAGACGCCGGACCACAATTCATCGAACTCCCTTTGGTAATTCTTCGCGACGAATGAAGAGCGGATGAGGATCATATGATCCTGATTATTGTTAAGGGTCGGATTATGCGAACCTGTGATAACCTGATCTCCCTTGACGCAGAACTTGTTGTGCATTAAGC
>JACQSU010000068.1 GCA_016211165.1 Candidatus Woesearchaeota archaeon
GAGTGTATATATGCACCTGTGGAGGTGCGTTATGAACTACAAACCATTCAAAAATGCGGCGCTTGTCCTTACGCTGGGGTGTGCCCCGCTTCAGGGTCAGGAGTTAGATTCCCAGGAGATATATAGAAGGGCCCAGGAGTTATATACAAAGATAGGGGAGGCATCATCTGTAACACCCAGTGCTGTGACAACGTATCGTACAGTGGAGTGTCCTGGACGGGATCCAGTGATCGTGGATCAGGAGCTTGCGGAATTATGGATGCAAATAGTCTTGGACTCGCCACAAATGCAGGAACTTATAGAGCGGATCGGGAAGATAGGTACGGGCAAGAATTCGACTGATGGTGCCCGTCGATAAGTAGTTTTTTTATTTTCTAAAAACCCGTCTGGCTCGCTCCCTGAGGTGTGCAAGTCGGGCCGTTGTTTGTTCTCGTTCTGGAGCGGCGCCAGGTGGTGTGACGATTCGTGAGGGTGCGCTTGGTGAGGTAATTGGACGCATGTCCTTACGCCGTGCAGCGATGCGTTCAGCAAGATCTTTGTAGAATGTATATTTCTCCGAAAGAAGTGGGATGTCAATGCCTTGTTTGCCTTGGAAGACAATGTTTCCAGCGATGAGGTCATCTTTCATCGTGTTCCCTTCTTTGATTTGCGTAAAAAGAGTGTATCCGACAAGTGGACCCATGCCTTGGCCAAACGCAGCGTTTTGGGCGCCTGCTCGAACGATATTGGAATCTATGGAATTGTAGATACGTGATTCTGGTTTGATTTCAAGGATATTGTACTTGGAGTAAACATCAGTGAGTTCTTGTGCGGAGTATCCACCTGCTACGGGGTTGCGCATGTTGCGAAGTTTGTGGGCAATGACCGGATCGGGTCGATTGATTGTGCCTTCTGGTCGGAGTTCAAGGACGCTTCCCATGCGGTGATCAACGATGTAGGTTGTTTTTGATCGGGAAGGGTTAAAGGGGTCCTTGGTAAGTTCGATGGCGACAGGGTCTTCTGGGACAGGAATATTGTACCCGTACTCACTTATGGCAAGGCTGGTTCCTGCCGCAAAGACGTCCACCGCAGGTGCGTTGCCAAGATCAATGGGGCCGTATGTGGATATTGTTCTTCGAAGAGCTGCCGGGCCGAGTCGGTTAATGACAACAGGTTCGGTTGGCGATTCCATGAACCGGTCAAGGGTTTTTGTTACGAATGCACCAAGTTTTTCGGAGGGAATCAAGTGACGGATGCTCTCTCCGCGTTGTTCTTTGGTTCCTGCCATCGAGACTCCTGCTTTGAGGGTCTTGAGGGTATCTGTACTGATGCTTCCTCCAGTGGCGATCTGTGCGATAGCTCGTTCTGCTTGGCCAATTGAGTCTATCACCAAGGCGACTCTCTCCGCGTCTGGATTAAAGACAGGAGGTGGCATCCCTACATGTGCAAGGAGAAGTTCATCGATATTGGTGAGTCCGCGTGATGCAAGGCGATCCACTGCGGATTTCATCTGATTGTATGTGCCACTAGTTGATTCCCGGATGAGAGTGTTAATCTCTCTGATGGTTTGTGGGTCTTGGAGTGTCGCAAGGCTGCGGTCAGTGTATGCGAGAGGGCCAAGGGATTGGAGTGTGCGTTTGAGTTGGGTTGTGTCCATATCGCCGCGGAGTCTGGTGATGGTTGTTTCGGCGTCGGTGAGAGTGTTCAGTTCGCGGCGTAGCTCTTGTCGGTTGTTCCTGATCTGATTGATGCGGGCGTTTTTAAGAGGGTTCTCGGTTCCGTATCTGCGGGCAAGTTCTGCAATGGCATCTTCTTTGGCAAGCTCCTCACCCAAATAGGGAATGGATGCTTCCATGCCGTTGTCTGCAAGGATGTTGCGGAATCGTCGGGGTTCTTGGGAGGCAAGGGCGGCAAAGTGGGCTTTGTAGATGTGTTCGTATGTTGAGGTAGTGGGTCTGTCCCGTTGTTGACTGAATCGGTAGTATGGTTCGAGCACATAGCCTTTTGCTGCAGCTGCGCGTGCTGCGATAGCTGGCGTGTAGCTTGCAATGGCTTCGCGTGTGGTCAGGGTTTCAAATGGTGTCTTCTCGGAGGAGGTTATTATGATAGGGTCGTGCACCCCTTCATGTTGAAATAGGTCGGTTGGAACGCCAAAGTATGCAACCCCTCGTCCTTCAACACGCATAATATGATCGATCGCGGTGGGAGTGTATGGAATCTTGATGTGAGAGGGTTGGTTGAGGCGGAGTGCTCCATTATCAGATACGAATGCATAGGTGTCAGCAAGGTGTGTGTCGGTGTTGTAATTGTTGATGATGTATCCAGTGATTTGGCCATGAAGCTTGGCGCTGACAGTGTCAATGGAAAATGGATACTTCTGCTTTGCTTTGCCATAGGTGAATGTGACTCCATTGGTTATGTGTTTCTGTGTAGGAGCAAGCGCGACTTGGAACTCGCTGTCTCGCATGATTCCCATGCGGCCCTCGACAACAGTTCCGGTGTTCATGGAGACAAAATGGTCCGTCGTGTCGACATTGCCGCTGCCGTCGAGCAATGCTTCGCCGCCTCCAGCATGGCCACGCACATAGGTGGATCCATCGAAGAAGACAAGGTTTCCATTGATTTGAAAGGTGGTTTGATCAGCAGGTCGGAATGTGGTGTCTTTGTGGATGAGGCTGCCGTGCGTGATGGTGATAAGGCGATCTTCGATGGTGGCTTTTCCGTTTACAGCAGATTCGCCGATGGTTGCAGGTTCTCTTGGTGCGTCGATGCTAAAGACGCCATTGGTGTAGGAGAGTGTGGTGTGACGCGGTAAGGTGATAGGCGGGACAGTGTCCGATAGTTCTCGGGCTTTGGGCGGGGTGATGATGAGTGTGCCTTCTTTGTAGCGTATCTGCGATCCTGCGGGGATATTGGTCGCGCTTCTGCCTGCGAGTGTGAGCTGTGGTTGTAGTTTACTAAGTGTGACGTCGAATTCGTCTTTTCTGAATGTGCCTTCTTTGATGCCAGAAAAGGTGAGGTCGACGCCGTGCACAACGGCGCGGGCATTGGTAAGGTCTCGGACGTCGAGTTGCTTGTCTTCTGCGAGTGCTGCAATGTATTGGTCAAGTATGGCTCCTTCTTTGGGGATTGGCCGTGCCAGTGCTGCTGTGCTACACAAGAGGAGCAAGGCGAGGATACAAATAGTGCGGTTCATATGCGCTCCTCGGTTGTTGCGAATTGGAAGGCAAATGGTTTTCCATTAAGCAGGCGGCTTGGGTCTTGGATGAGGATGACATGGTTCTTAGTGTCCCATCTGATAAAGGTGGGGATCCAGCCCTGCGATTCATAGTCTGCAAGCATGAAGAGGTCGGGGTTGCCATGTTCTTGTTCGTCAGCCGCCCAGGTTTGTGCCGCAATGATAAAGGGTCTGACGTCGAGATTGATGCGTTCTTCATACGGATCAGATAGGACAAATGTGCGTGTATCGTCAGTAATCTGGAGAGGCATGACTGCCCTGATGCGAATCCCTGTGTCAATGTCTACGCTGACGTCGGGTAAGGGAAGGTTCACAAATGCTGTGTTGGGGTAGGATTCGATGCAATCAACAAAGTTCAGAGCGATGTATTCAGCAAGATATCCTTCATACGTGCTAAGCAGGAGTTTTAAGAGCATCGGTCCTTGTCGATATGTTGCGACGAACCTGCCATTAACAAATACGGACGGCGCATAAAGAGATGGTTGAGGCAGGCCACCAGTGAGGCCGAATTCTCGGACCCCTTCGATGCTTGTTTGGGAAAGGCAATTCTCGGCGTACGTGCGAAGTGTGATGGACGCGCCTGATGGCGCAAGGATTGCGTGTTCCGCAGGCCGAGTGAGCATTCCCGGTTGTGTGATGTAGACTAAAACCACAATCACCAATGCAAGAATCACAAATGCCGATATCTGTCCAAGACGCATACGATATTCGTCGAGATATACTATTTAAGGGTTTCTTGGATGTCTAGAGGAAGTTGTTCCAGTAGGATTCTTCGGAAGATGATTGCTGGTGGGTATCTTGCGCGAAGAAGGATAAGATTGAGGAGCATTCTGCCAGTGCGTCCATTGCCATCGGCGAATGGGTGGATCTTCTCGAATTTGTGATAAAAGATCGTGGCCAAAGTAAGTGGGTGGATGCGTCCAAGGTTTGATCGATAAAAGTCAAGCAGGATCCCCATATCGGTTTTGACATAGGGTGCAGGCGTAGTTTCAAATCGTACTCGGAAGACGCGAACATCAAGAGTCCTATACCCAATACGTGGGTCAATATTGCTCATAAGTGATGCGTGGATATCTTGTATAGTCTGATGAGTGAGTCCGGGTTGAGTGCGTAATATCTCAAGGTATGTGGTGACTGTGTTTTTGACATCGAATGCTTCTCGGAGTGTGCGGTTCTTGGGTGTGAGGTTCTCGGTGATGAGTTGAGATGCTTCCTTAAGGGTGATAGTGTTGCCTTCGAGTGATGTGGAGTTGTAGGCAAATTCGATGGCAAAGTGGGTATGCAGTTCGCTTTGAGTGCGAATGTCAAGATGGGAGACTGTCTGGTAGTGGAGCTTGCATGCTTCGATGGCGATGAGGTGTTCCTTAGTGAGAAAGGAGTCATGTTTTGTTCAATAATTAATGAGATTCGCTATAAGATGTTTAATGGCACACAGACCGTCAAGAGGATCTATTACAGGATGTCAAGCCCCACAGATCTGCCAATCGCATTGATGCGTTTCCATCCGATCTCTTTGAGCGTTCCAAAATCAGAGTCTTCTGAAATAATGTGCGATGCCCCAGAGACGATGGCGCTTGCCGCGTGCAGTGCATCTCGGGGATCAAGGGGGTACGTGGTAAGGAGCTTATGTGCTGTGAGTGTTACTTCACGGTCAAGGGGGACTAATGTGAGTTTTGGGATATGAAGGAAGTGTTTTGTGTATTCGATGACGTGCTCGCGAGTTGTCTTTCGTTTGAGTTCCCAAAAGAGTTCATCAAAGGTGACGTAAGATGTGGTAGCAGTAATCTTGCCCTTCACAATGGAGTCTAGGACATCCCTAGCCTGCGCACCAATGGCGTCTGCATTGGTAAAAGCCAAAAAGAAGACAGTTGAGTCAATGTAGTACGTCATTGGATTCCTACCCGCTTAAATCGATTGCGGATCTGCTCATGATGCGTACTGACTGCAGACCCCTTTCGATGGATTCGTTGGGCAGCCGCCATAGCGATTTGGACTATGTCTACCGAGGGCTTTTCAAGCAGGAGTCCGGTGGGTGTTTCTTCAAAGATGACATCATCACCTGGAGAGAGGTCGTAGCGTTTGCGCATGGTGATAGGGATAACTACTTGACCTTTTGGTCCGATGGTCATGCGTTCTTTGAGTATAACCATAAGTAGGAAAAGAGTATAACCCGTTTATATACTTTTCGGCAAATACTCGGCAACAATCTCATACACCGCTCCTTCGCGTGTCAGTACGCTTGCAACGAGCAAAAAACTGTTGACTGCAAACTTCTGCGGAGGTACGGGAATCTTCACGACCTTGTCTCGATACGATCGCGCATTCCCAAGATCTTTGACCCGTGCTAGGGTAATGTGCGCAACCCAGTCTTTCTCTATGGGAAACCAGGCAGATAACGCTGTATCAATGTCTGCTTGCAATCGTTGCAGTGCAGGGTTTCCATCCACTCCAATCCAGACAACGCGGGGGTCGCCTGATTCAGGAAAGGCGCCGATGTGTTCTGCTCGAAGCTCTAAAGGTGAAAACTGCACCTTGCGCAGGGCCTGGATAATCTGATCCTTGCGTTTCGAATCTACATCTCCTAAGAACTTGAGTGTGAGATGAAAGCTTCGCGCCATGCTCAAACGTACTGTCGGAATCGTGATCTTCTCTTGTAATCCTGCAAAATACTCTGGGGGGTCCAAGTCAAGGGCGATAAAGAGGCGCATAGGTCAGGTTGTACTGACCACCTATTTATCAATTCGCTTCCACATCCACGCAATGAGCGCGCAAGCGTTGATAAGGAGGATAAGAATGGTGGGTGTCGAGAATACTGTCACAGAGGGTCGTGGTGTAGGCAGAGGTAGTGATGGTTGAAGTGCGGTGCATAGGTGATTTGTCCTAGGGAATGCATGGGGTGTTTGGTCTTGTGAGAATATAAAAATCTGCCTAGTGAAAAAAGAAGAAAAAGAAAAGAATGTCTAATCCTTTACGCCGACCAGGCTGCCCATGCTCCCCAGATGCCAAGCACGAGGTGCACGAGGTTCTCTCCGAGTTCGAGTTGGAGAAGTCCCCAGACGTCTGCTGATCCCATGCCGCCGAGTGCAAAGCCGAGGACGGCGAGGAGAATGTAGACTACGGAGAGGACTTTGACAACGCTTACTCCCATTTCTTCGTCTGCGCCATAGGCTACCCAGAGGAGGATTGCGCCCAAGAGGAGGTGCACGACGTTATGTACTGTGTCGAATTCCAGGAATCCGGGGACTCCGCCCCAGAGGAATCCAACGACTCCCAGCACGAGCAGTATCCAGCCCGTGATGGTTGCATATGACTTTACTGCTTCCATTAAGATCACCTGTGTTAAGGTTTGTGATCTCATCCGTTCCGGATGTGCTATAAAAATGTTACGAGGGCATTTCTGGCGTTATCCAGACTGTGGATAAAGGAAAGAGAACTTTGAGTGCTCGGGCTTTTCAGGAAGGACTTTGAAAACCGACCAAAGGGAGGTTATTCAAAGTCCTCGAAAGTAAAAAAATAAGGGACGAGTTCCCGGATTTATTTCAGAAGTCGTCGCTGTCAGCAGGCAGTGCTTCAGCAGGTTCTTCTGATGTTTCGCCGCCTTCATCAGATGGTTCAGATGGTGCTGCGCCTGCTTCGCCGACTACTTCGGCGAATCCGACTTTTGAGAGCACTTTAGTAATCCTGATGCGGACGGTTTGTCCTTGTTTGACGCCGGGGATGAAGATGACGAATCCGCTTTTTTTGGCAATCCCATCTCCTTTTTCTCCGACTGCTTCGATGGTGACGTCAAGTTCTTCGCCGACTTTGACTGGCGCTGTTGATGGGCCAAAGCTGCCGCGTCCGCCGCTGCGGAATCCACCGCCGCCACCGTATCCTCCGCCGTATCCTCCGCGATCTCCTCTATCTCCTCTTCCTCGATCTCCGTAATTTCCGTACATAGTGGTGTTCACCTATTGCTATATGTAACTCCAGAATTCCACGCTATGCCTGGTCTGGTATGAATAGTGCTGCGATGCAAGGTTAGTTTATAAACATATCTGGGGGAAAACGTTTAATCATCCCTTCGCTTCGCTCAGGGATGTTAAACGTTTTTCTGTGGATATGCGTTCACGATATTTTTATGGGGTAAAAAGGTGGCTTGCCTCCTTTTCATTCGAGATCCCGGAGTCCTCCTTCTTCAACCATAAAACCGCATTCGCCATCAGGCAGGTTTGGTGAGTCAACGAGTTTTGCGACCCTGGATCCTTTCTTGCCTTTGCGCAGGTAGATCCTAAAGGTGCTGTTGTGGCCGACGATGTTTCCTCCGATGGCTTCTGTTGGATCGCCAAAGAATTGGTCTGGTTTTGCCATGACTTGGTTGGTGACATAGACGCACAGGTTGTGGATGTCAGCAAGTTTGGAGAGGATGTGCATGTGTTTGTTGAGTTTTTGCTGTCTTTCGGCAAGTGTTCCTCGTCCAACGAATTCTGCCCGAAAGTGTGCAGTGAGTGAGTCGACGATCACAAGCTTGATGGGCAGTCCGTCTTTTTTGAGGAGGTCCTCAATTTTCTCTGCAAGAAGCATTTGATGATCGCTGTTATATGCTCGTGCGACTTTGATGTTTTTGAGGACTGTTGCTGGGTCAAGGCCTTTTGCCTTGGCCATTTGCGTGATGCGCTCTGGTCGAAAGGTGTTTTCTGTGTCAATGTAGACGACCATGCCATCAGCCCCGCCTTTCTCTAGGGGTAATTGTGAGTTGACGGCAAGTTGGTGTGCGACTTGGGTTTTTGATGATCCATAGGTTCCGAAGCATTCGATGATGGCGCCGGTCTCGAATCCTCCTCCGAGTAATTCATCGAATGTTTTGACGCCGGTTTGGATCTTGACGACCCGTGACCGTCTCTTCAAGAGGTCCTCCCCGCTTTCAAAGCCCATCTCAAGAGAGCTTCGTGCAACAGCAATGAGTTTTTTTGCAGTGGCTTCCGTCATGCCGGTAGCATCGATAAGCTCCCCGGGCGTGGCCACAGCGACTGTCATCAGGTCGCTAAATCCAACGCTCTCAAGTTTCTCTGCAGTCGCTGGTCCGACTCCGGGAAGGTCGCGGATGGTTTTTCCTTTGACGCTTTCATTGGGCCTGACTTTTGCGGCAAGCGCTTGCGGGATGTCGGTGTCTTCAGGCATGGGGATTGGGTCGATGAGGACTTGTTCGGTTTCGATGTGTTTGTCTTTTTTCATGGGTATCACCTGTGTGTTCTTATAGTATGCGATGGCGTAAAGGGATGGCATTATGCCATCCCTGTCGTGGGCAGTGTCGGAGTCACGGATTGTTCACTGCGTAGCCCTGCATAAGGAGGGGTTGGAAAGAGGGGGCTTGTCCCCTCTTTCTCAAGCGTGAGAAACTCATACGCCTTGGTAAGGACCAGTGCTGCTTTGGGTAGGTCGCTTGCGCGCATGCTGTTTGTGCTCTGCCATGCGCCGCTTTTGTCGGTGTAGCGGCGGTCAAGCGAGATGCTCGGGACGGTAAATTCCTTGCCGTCTTTGTTTTGTTTGTTTTGCCAGATCGTTGCGCAGATGGCGCCTGCGCGGATTTTCTTTAGGGGTTGGTTTTTTTCCATGGTTCTCATTCCTCCTTGCTTGTCGCGTTTTGTTTCAACCGGGGACAAATGCCTTGTTCCGGGGAGTTCAAAAGAGGGGCCTCGCCCTTCTTTTTCTAGAAGCTCTTGAGCATAGCTTGTTTATATGCGCCCGGCACGCGTGTCGAGTGTGTCGAGTGCGGAATTTGTTCAAGCTCGCCGGGGGGTGTCGAATCCAAAAATCGTTTAAGTCTCAAAGGACATTAAACGATTTTCTAAACGCTTATATAGAACCCGCCCGTCCTGCGTGTATGCTCAATGTTCCAATTGACGTCATCGTGCAAAAGATCAAGGATGAGAAGGGTCTTGATGATGCGGAGATTGAGTCTAGAATCAAGGTAAAGCTTGAGCAGCTTGCAGGTCTTATCAGCAGGGAAGGTGCTGCTCATATTGTGGCTAATGAGCTTGGTGTCAGGGTGATGCCCAAGTCCGGTGGCCGGGTCAAGATTAGTGAAGTGCTTGCAGGCATGCGTGACGTGGAAGTTGTGGGCAAGGTGACTGCTGTGTATGAAGTAAGGGAGTTCTCTCGCGCCGAGGGGTCTGGTAAGGTGGGAAATTTTATGTTGGCTGATGAAACAGGGAGTATCCGTATTGTATGTTGGGGTGGGAAAGCAGACGCCATTGCGGAACTCACCGAGGGGATGATTGTCAAGATTGGGTCGGCGTATGTGCGTGAGAATCAAGGACGAGTCGAGATTCATTGCAATGATCGGACACAGTTGTTGCCAAATCCTGCGGGTGAAGTTGTGGGTGAGGTCAAAGTTTCTCAACGCATAGAGGCGGCGCGCAAGAAAATCAATGAGCTTACTGAGAATGACGCAAACGCAGAACTCTTGGGAACCATCACCCAGATCTTTGATCCACGTTTTTTTGAGGTCTGCGCCATGTGTCAAAAACGAGTGAAGGCATTGGATGGCACGATGACTTGTCAAGAGCACGGTCCCATCGCAATTCCTGATTTCTCATACGTAACCAATATTATCATTGACGATAACACCGGGCGGATCCGAGCAGTGTTCTTCAGAAATCAAGCGCAGCGTCTTACAAACAAATCTCACGAGCAGATGCTCTTCTATAAGGAAAACCCTGCGGCTTTTGAGGATGTCAAAACAGACTTGTTAGGCAATCTTATCAAGGTCACAGGCAGAGTCCAAAGAAATTCGATGACTGCTGATTTGGAGTTTGTCTCGCAGTTAGTATTTCTCAACCCGAATCTTGAGGCAGAATTGCTAAGGTAGTAATTCGCACTAGACAAGTCTGAGTACATCGAGATGTGAGATTTCGATACGTTTAAGGCAAAGAGATGACCTTCTCATCTCTATGCTCGGCCGCACCCATCTTGCTATTGGACTGCTCACAGCACTTGCGCTTGATAGTTTCATCAGTCCGATCAATAGGATTGCGTATTATCTTCTGGTGCTTATTGGCAGTATCTTACCAGATATCGATCATGAAGGTTCAACAATCAATAATATCGTTCCATTGACGCATTATGCAGCCAAGCTTGTGACGCATAGGGGTATCTTTCATACGATCTTTGCTCCGATGGCAATCGCGTTTGTCATCAGTACCCTCACGCAAGCTGAATATGGTTGGTTCGTCCTTATCGGTTATCTTTCGCACCTCGCCTCTGATTCCTGCACAAAGTTGGGTGTCAATTGGTTGCATCCATTCTCTGATCAAAAGTTAGTCGGGCCTATCACAACAGGAACATGGATGGAAACACTTCTCTTTTGGGCAGCGCTCTTTGGGATCTATGTGAATGTGTTCTAGACGAGGAGAGCAAGACAATGCTTATATAGGGGCAATGCGGAGTTCATCGTATGGATTTCACTGACTCCTTAAGCGTTCTTGGTGCTGTTGCACTCATCGCTCTTGTTATCTCATTTGCAACTCCAAGTTTGACCGCTGCCGAGGCAGTTGCGATGCATTTGCGAACAACGCTCATTGACAAGCAGTCCGCAGGTCCTGGTGGTTGTCTTTCTGGCGCCCAGCGTTTTCGTTGTGAAGGCACAAACATTTTGATGGAGGACTGCCTCAATCCAGACGAGCCGTCACTGGCGAAGTATTGTAGTGATGGATGTGTGATTCCCGAATCAGGCCAGCCGCGGTGTGGTAATCCTTCAGGAGTCCCACCTGTGCAAGCAAGATACTGGTAGAAAAACGTTTAATCACGCCTTCGCTGTGCTCAGGGTATTAAACGATTTTAAGAACATTGATCATTCCAGCTTCGATGTGTTCTGATCCTACAGAGGCCTTCATGACAACAGCATACGGTCCTTGCAGGCTCTCCATCCTTCCAGAGAAGCGATACGTCGTCGCATCCAGAGGGGTCAGGGTATCGACGTGCTCACAAGTGTCTCCCAAACACATCTGCGCTTGTAATCCGGTAGTGCTCGGCGAGCGTAGTGTGCCTTCATATGCAATCGCATCGCCCTTGCGAAGTGCAAGCGTTGCAGCATCAAACACAGATCCGCTTTGTGGCAGTCCATTAGCACGCAACGCAGTAACTGCTAACGGGACGCGTGCAGGGAAGTGCGCTGCAACAGAATACATGACTGGTTCCAACGCAACTTCCCCGTCCCGATAGTGTCCATGCGTCGTCGCACTGCGGATGCAGAATGCGTAGGTGCGTTCTGTAGCAGGTGCGCTTTCTCCACAACTGCCCATGGTCCATGTAATTTCTGGGGTGCGCAGATCCCGCAATTGCTGGCGGATGCATGGTTCTGGGTCAATGCCGGAACATGCATCAACAAGCCCTGTTAGTGTTGATGTAATCTGTGTGTAATCGTTAAGGCGATACGGAACAAAGATATGGAAGCGAGGTTTCTCCGAAAGTCGCCCCCGGTTTTCACTAAAGGGAATCTCAAGAAGTGCACTCGAAGTTCCATACACATCGATGCCTTCCAAGAAAGGCACGACACTCACATAATCGATGAGCATGTGTGAAGGATGTAGTGACAGAAGTTTGTTGAGTTTGGTGCGAGTGAGCTCTGATAGTTTCTCGCTTGCAGATGCCGCGCACGATGCTACACTCTGTGTGGGTGTGGATAGTAATGGTATGCCATTATCGCGTCCGCACCGAGTTGGAAATCCAATGCGGCCAAGATCGTAAACAGCATCCCAAACAGACAGCGTCACTGCTTCATCAAGGTATAGCATCGATACATCCACAACGGCTTGTGTCGCAAGTAGTGCTCCTTGTTCTGATCCGATCTCGCGTTTGCTTCCTTGGATTTCTGCGTGTTTGTCAAGGAGGATGATGTAGCCTTGGATGAGGATAAAGACCGTGACAAAGAAGATGGTGAGTGTAAAGAGCATGCCGCGTGCCATTAGTTCACCTCGGAACTATACGCCACGCGTACAGTTTCTCCGCTAGCCATGGGAAGAATTGCTTGCGCAAAGGGTGTGTCTTCTCGTGGTTCAAAGCCGCGAAGGCGGATGTACAGATCGTATCTATTGCCTTCAAGTGCACGCGTGGGCACTAAGGGTCCTCCAATGTCTGATTCCAAGATGAGGACAGGAAGTGCTTCCTGGTGTGGTGGGTAGTCGACAAAGAGGTATCCGGTCGGTGTTGGGATGATTGCTTGGATGATGGGTTCCAACAGGTATTGTGCTGTTGAGGCGTCATTGTTGTATGCCGCGCCGATTGCGCCGATTGCGCCAGCAAGTGTCTTGCCCTCCCACAGTTCTGGTCGTGATTCGATGATGTCCAACGCGTCTGTGGAAGCAGATGTGCGGAGGAGGTCCGGCAGGTTCTCTGGTAGTGGTGTGCGCAGGTATGCAAGAAGTGTTGCATGTGCCTCCCAGGATTGCATCGTGGTTGTGAGCGTGTTGGGTTTGACAATGGCAAGTGACAAAGTCGCAAACAAGCCCGCGGCGATCACAATGACGATGATGGTTGCAAAGATGGCCCAGTAGTCAACAAGCCATTCAGCGATTCCTCGTTTCGACGCAAGCATCGATCTCATGATCGCACCACTTCGATTTCTGTGAGGACGATCCGGTCCGTCATGCCATCACGTATAATGAGGGGAAGCTCAAACTTCGCGTAGATTGGTCCTCCTTTGATGGCAATCTGTTCGATGTGTCGTCGGAATGTGTCTCTGTCATAGAAGAGTGTGGTTGTGTCAAGTTTGATTTTTGCCGCAAGGAGTCCGCGGGGGTATGTCACTGCGTCAAGCAGTTCTGTGCGCGACAGCTTCTGTCCGTCAAGCACTAATGTGCGTTGATGATGTGTCAGGGGATCGACCCATGCGATCGCTGGATCATTAAGCAATCGCAACACAAGCAAGCGCATCTCCGCCTCACCAGTTTTGACTTCTGTGGGGGTATTCATAATGATCAAGCCTGTTATGGCTGTGAGCACTGCGATGAGGTAGATAATGCCCATGATGAAGCGTATGGTTTGGTTGCTGACTTGACCACGTCGGTCCCAGGACATCCATTCGCCACGATCCCTATAATCGCTTATGTCTCGCCCCGCTACCATCCGAATTCTAATTTCAACTGGTGCTTGCTTATGGAGGTATTGAGCCCAGAAACTGGGTGTTGTATTTACATTGCCCCCCAGTTTCCTCATCGTGCCGCCTCCAGGATGCGTCGGATTCCTGTGCCCAGTGTGCCTGTGTTTCGTGCCAGGGTAATTGCTTCTTCAGGTGTTGCCATGCTGCCAACTTCAAGATAGACCCCGCCAGATCCTGTGCTTAAGATGCGTCGGGTATCGTCACGATCCAATACAGTGGGGGCGATTGGGACAATCGCTGTGGAAGTGACTGCTTTGGTCTGGATAAGTTCGTCAAGGATGTGACATGCAAGCGAGGCGCTTGTTGATGCGTGCTCTGCAGTGCCATCGATATACGCAACAACCTGTTTGAGATCAGCCGACTGGCGATTTCCGGCGTGGATACTGACAAGAATCGATCTGGATTGTGTGATGGCGCGTTCTCTGGCATCCGCAGTGAGGTATTGGTCGATTGTCGCGCTCCGCGTCATTGCAAATCCTCCAAATCCTCCTTCAGCGACAATTCGCCTCGTGATATCTGCTTCTGATAGTCCGCCATGGGTTATTCCAGTATCAACCCCGTTTGGATTCCCAGGCAGTCCCCCGTGTCCTGCGTCGATAATGAATTTCATCCTGGAAGGAAGAGTCGGACAGCGCGTACGTCCAAGCAGCAGTGTGCCCTCAAGTGGGCTCGTTGGAATAATGCGCAATTCCCCATTGTGTTTGTGGAGCGTGATGCTGGTTGGCTTGCTCATGCCAGGAGCGATGGTGGTTCGTTTTGGATCCAAAAAGAAGCTTTTCTTGCCAAGTGGCCCTTTCACGCTGTCCACAACAGCGACATCGCCTGCGAATCGGTAATCAAATTTCGAGACGGAATCATGTTGATAGGTGAATCGTCCATTGGATGGAACAGCAAGAATCGTATCAAGTTGGAGTGCAAGGTCGGTGACGATGGCTGTTTTCGTAAAGAGCGTATTCTCATCAAGTGGTTTGAGAAAGTATGTCTGAAGTACTGCTCCTACCGAGAGGGCTAAAGTTACCTCAAAGAGGATGAAGATGAGGCTCGTGGTCTCGATTTGTCCGCGTCGCATCTTAACAAACTTTGCCTCCTGCTCTTTGCCACGCAGGCGTACTGTATTCAAAATGTGTTGGTGCCTCATCATAGGTCAAGAATCCTGCCTTGCACATGATAGAGCGCAAGAGTGCCTGATTCCTGGTTTCCTCTCCTCCGGTTTCAAGATCCTTTCCTTTCAAGACAACATCAACTGCCATTCCCGCAACATGGCCATTCGTGCACGTCGGCTGCGTTCCCAGCTCTCCTCGCCCAGCTCTAAAACTCTGGTCCTCGCGATTGTAGCTGTGAAGTGCTTCCGTAACAAGGAGTTTGTATGCGTTCGCGTTTGCGTGCATCAAGTCGCCAAGTGCTGCAGCTTCATTCTTGGCTTTTGCAAGGGCGCCGATAAGGTCTGATGTTGCCTCGCATCGATCTGCGATGCAGGTCACATCAGAGAGGGGCACTGTTCGTGGTGTGGGGCATTGGATGGATTCCTTGCTGATGCGTTGATCCTTTGCAAGGGAGTGGCAGGCCAAGAAAACGTCATCCTCCAAGACATGCGTATCGCATGTGCGTTCAGTAATGTCAATGATCTGCAGAATTTCTTCGTCAAGTCGAAGGGTGGCAGTTGGTGCTTCTCGCGCGACAACGCCAAATGCTTCGATGGCGCCAAGGTGATTTCCTATCATCGATCTCGCGTGTCCTAGTCGGAAGTGTGCGTCGGTGCGGTGCTTGCTTCGAGGATACGCGCTCACGAATGCCGAAAGTCGCGTCGTCGCGTCCTTCCATTGTTTCTTATCAAATGAGAACGTGGCAAGCAGGTAGTCTGCGGCTTCTGATCCTCCTTTGAGATTGCCAATTCGCTTCTGCAGTTCTGCTTCGTGGATTTTGATGCGTTGTACTGCAGGTGTTTCCGGTCGTCGTGGTGTCTTTGCGATGATATCAAGCGCAAGGAGAAGTGCGGTGCTTTGTTGCACAGGACTGCCATATTCGTAGACATCCTTAAGTTCGTAAAGAGCATTCTCCATGGCAAGTGCGGCAAGGTTGTCGCGCTCGAGTGATGCTGGTGATAGTTTGCCGATTTTTGGATATAAATCGAGGATGACTGGTCCTGGTTGCGTCGCGATCTGGCTAAGTGCTCGTGCAAGGATGATATGGACTGCAGCGACATTCTCGTTCTCGTCTTTGCGGAGCTCAAAGAATCGGTTGGCGTTCTCAAACAACGTCTCGTATTGCTTGTGCGCAAGGAAGGTCTCGTAGTCCGGTATGTCAAGCTGATACAGGACGCGTAGATCCTTGAGGCGTTCGCGTTCTTGCGTGCGATCGATTCCCACAAGGATATAGGTGTTGTCCTTGATGTGTGTTTTCTCGACATACAATGGTCGTGTGGCAAATGGTGCGTCTGCGCGCACGATATGTGGTCCTTGCGGATCATCAAGGACGATGGAGGGTTGGCAGTATCCCACAAGGATTGTGGATGCGCTTGCAAGAAAGTATCCTCCAGCATTGTGGGGGAAGAGATCAAGGTCTGGATTGCCGATGAAATTGTTGGCATAGGTCTGCTCTGTGGACACCAGGCCAGCTGCTGTGCCGTGCTGGTATGCAGGTGAGTGGATAATATCAATGGTTTTGAATGGCGGTAGGCAGGTAGGGTCTGTGAATGCGTCGCTAAGTGAGGATGCTGAGGCGTCGTACTCATAAAGGCATAGACAACTTGCATCAAGTGGACATGTGGTTGGTCGGACAATCGTGCGTTCAATGCCGCAGGTGCCTTTCACATCAGGTTTTCCTTTGGAGAATGCGATTACTGCGCGCGTAGGATCAAGAAAATATGGGATCATTTTCGCTTCCACAGGATCCGGATCAAGCAGGAGTTCTCCTACAGTCACGCCAAGCGTGCGCAGGTTCGCAAGGCTGCTCTGTCCTTCTTCTCCATAAAAGATGCCTAAGAATTCAGCCCCTTTTGTCAACAGCAGGATAAGCAATCCGGCAGCCACCACGAGTGCTGCGAGTTCGTAGAGGCTCATGCTAAGTTGCGCGCGTCGTTCCATCCCCCTTCCCATAGGTCTTTTCTCCGTCGAGAGTGTTTATAAATTATGCTGGTGGAAAAACGTTCAAAAGAGGGGCTACGCCCCTCTTTTTACACAGGTGAGAATTGTTTTTTCACGCACTTGGGTGGTGCGAACTTGAATGCTTCGGAGATTTTGTTGCATCTGCCATCGGAGCTCGTTGAGGCGCATGTGATCACAAGTGGATTTGCGGGTTGGGTATCGCACGCGTCCGGCATGTTGTCTCCGTCGGCGTCGCAGAGATTTGATCCGCGATGGGCTTCAAGCTCAAGTCCGATTTTTCCTTTTCCTTCGGTGATAAGGATGCAGGGATCACAGTAATCTGGAGCGCAATCGCCATCAGCGTCCGTTGTGCTGATGGGACACGACGTGCCAGTGCCAAGAAGTCTGCCGCCGATGACGCATCTGCTGTATTGGATGTGGATTGCTTCGGAGTTGAATGTGAGAGTTACTGGTGCGCCGATATATGTCCGGATAAAGTATGTCATGATGATAAGGATGACCACTGCGATGATGAGCGCGATTGTTACAGAAGGCACATCCACTTGAGCGCGTGTATTCATGATGCATCAAGACAGCATTTCTTGGATGAGGCAGCAGGTTCAACCTCTGCGCAGGTATACTGTGGTGCTTTGATTTGACAGGTAGTATAGGCGGATTCCTCTATGCATGTTCCTCCTCTGGCTTCACAAGAGCTGACTCCTGTTGAGAATTTTCCTGTTTGTCTGGTAAGGATGATACCAAGTACCAAAAGAATCAACAGCACAAGAACTGCGATAATGATGGTGCTAAGCGCAAGCTCTTGCCCGCGTTTGGTACGTGTCAATTTCATCATCCCGTCTCGCTATTTCCCGTATATTAAACTTGTGTCAGAAAACCCGGGGGTTATTCAGCGGTTTCTATGCGATGACTTCAGTGGGAGGCACAGGCATCGAGAGTCGTCCTGCTTCCGCGTCTTCGCTTCGTTTGATCATGGCAAGGGTTTGGTCTGTCCTTGGGGAGTCCGGAAATTGAGAAATATAGTACGCAAGCAGGACCTTGCTTTCAGTATAGTCCTTGCGTGAAAAGTCAGATTCCCAGTCTGCTTTGGCTACGGCAAAGATTTCATCTTCAAGCTCCTCGGGAATGCGTTTTCCCTTGAATTCCTTGCACGCGGCGTATGCCTCAAGTTCTTCTCTTGATTGAGCAATACGTCTAGCCTCCAGGTTTTGGCTTATCGCATTGTAGTAGTCTTCTGCGCTTCGTCCATTGCAGGTAGCAGGAGCCACAGTTCCCACGATCTCTGATCCAGTGGTAAAGATGTATCGAGCAAAGAGTATCATTACGGCGAGCGTGACAAGCATGATGATCAGGACGACGATAATATTGGGTAGTTGTGCTCTCTTGTTCATGGCAGGAACCTCATCCCTGAAAACACATTCTTGAATCCTCCTCCAATCAGGTATAGCAGGGCGAGGATGACAAGCAAGACGATGATCATCAGTGCAATCTCGCCCATGTGATCTGCAAGAAAGTCGCCTCGTTTGTTCATAGCGATATGCATCATATATCATTTATTATGTGTTTCTAAATGTATGGGAGGAGTTTAAAAGAGGGTCTCCCTTTTTTCAGGGGGTTTAAAGGGGGCGAGAGTCCCCTTTTCTGATGAGTTCTGTGCATCCCATTGCTTGTAATCGTTCTGATTCTAATGGTACAAACCAAACAGACGCATAGTGATCGTATGGGTTCTTGTTAAGATATGCCGCAGTGCTTGATAGCCCTACGGTGCTTGTCGCTACCATTGCTCTTCCTCCAACTCCTACGGGGTTAACAAAGCTAAGTAGTCCTTGGGAGATTCGATAGAATGTGGGAACGCGTGCCATTGCGGCAAGGTTCGCGGTGCCTGTTGTTACCCATCCGACAAATGTAGAGATGCCAGTGTAGGTTGCGACTGCCGCTCCCACAATCGCGCCAACTTTGACAACGACAAATCCTACCACCACGGTCCCCAGAACATATCCTCCGCTTGCCAAGCTGTTGAGAGCTTCTGCGTGTGGGTCCTTTCCTTTGACATAGTAAAACACTGTTGCGTACAAGTCCTTGGCTTGTGGATCGATTACATCGTTCTGGTTGCTAAGTCGAAATGCGTCAAGCGCGTCGCGTGATACCTCTGGAGTGGTGGTCTCCGCTGTCAGATAGGAGGCATACGTTGTTGTTGTTCCGGGCATAAATCCTGTATGAAGATACATATTGAGTCCTTCGAGTTTCGCAGAATGATCCGTAAGTTCCACATAACTGCAGATGTGGCAGTAGACTCCTTCTCCACCAAAGAGATTTAAGGTGCCTTTGCCGAATCGATCCCAGCAGTCAGTAAGCGTGTCAGCTATTCGTATCTTTGCTTCTTCTTGTGCCTGCTTCGAAGTCAAGTCCTCTACAACAATGTTATCAGTTTCGCAGTCGATGCTCGCGCCAAAATCTGTGTATCGTGTGTTGAGTGCCGCTGCGCGTAGCACGCTGTCTTTGCAGATTTGAGAGGGAATTCCTGATGTGACGTTCGAGAATAATGTGCCTGACCAATACAAAAGAAGCAAGAGGACGCACAGTCCAATCGTGACGACCACGATGCTTTCCGTAACTAGGGTTCCTTGTTTCATATTCTGGTGGTTTAAACAGGGGTGAAACCTGCTTTTTCTTGGTGGAGTTCTGCGCAGGCAAGGTTCTGGACGTGCGATGTTGGTATGATAAAGACGTGTGATTGGAATTCTTCTTTATTCTTCAGATTCATTGAGATAACATCGTATGATATTTCCTTGGAAAGGCGAGGGAGTGTTCCTCCAAGTTCGGGTTGAAATGGCAGGGGGATCGTGTCCGGTTTCTCTGCAGTGATAAAGTATCTGATGGGGGATTGTGCTCCCCAGGCAGTTACTAAGACATCTCGGTATTTCTTCTCACTTTGTCCAGGGAGGTATGCTCCGGTGATATAATTTCTAATGGTATCAGTCGGCACATCAATGATTGGAGTGATACGGCTACATACGATGCAGAATGTGGGCGGAATCAGTCCTTCAGTTTGATATGACATCTTGTTTGAATTTCCCAGGGTCTTGTCCCAGCATTGGTAGAGGTGTTCTGCGATGCGCGCGTCTGCTTCGCGTACATTTTCGGTCTCGATGTTCTCAACTGCCATGGGGCATTTGAGCTGTGTATCCTTGATTGCAAGAAGCGCTGCTTCTGCTTTTTCCTTCACTCCTTGGGTTTGTTCAAGGTACATATTTTTGGTCTGTATGGTCAGTTTGCACGTTGCTCTGGCGCTGTCTGCTTGGATACTTCCCTGATAGGAAACTGCAATCCACAGAACTGATATGATAACAAATGCAGCTACGATCACTTCTAAAAGTGGTCCGGTGACTTGTGCGCGCATCTTATCCTCCAAGCATCTTGGGCAAAACGATATAGAAGATGATGTAGGAGACTACGATCACGATCACAGCCGCAAGCGTAAGATAAATCAAATACTGTATCGTGCTGCCCACAGCTTCTGCCATCTGATTCCCGTCGGTAATTCGCTATTTAATGATTGCGTAAAATCGTTTAATCACCCTCGCGCTTCGCGCTCGGGTGTTAAACGATTTTTGGCACACAACAGCATCGTTTTCCTTCAGGCACGTCGCTCATGAATGCAGTGACTGGCGCTTCATTTCCAGAACAGGCAAGGTTCGTGATGCGTCCGCTCTCATATCCTCGGTTTTCGCAGTTTGATGCAC
>JACQSU010000071.1 GCA_016211165.1 Candidatus Woesearchaeota archaeon
ATCGAGGAGAAGGCAAATAACGTCACCAAAAAGGGGGCGTAATTAACCAAGGAGAAGCCTCCTAGCCCTCTTGTCTTCATTGATCTCTCCGACTCGTCCTCCCCGCTATTGCCCCGCGCCTAATTAGGGCAACCTGGCAAAATTTTCTTGCTAAGCCAACGGAATAGCAATAAAATCACCATTAGCAGGTTGATCTCAAGAGCCGTCCGGTTACCTGGCATTAGCCTGGTATAAAGACCAGTAGAATCATAGTTAGGTGCCACCCGAACCGATCAAGCCGATGCTTCTAGTTATCGACACCTGCGTCATTCTTGACATGACACTCGCTTCACGAGACAGACATCCGGACGCGAAGCGTCTATGTGATTTCATTCAGCAGCAGAGAATACGCCCCAAGGTTCCCATTTATGCCCTGTTTGAGATAACGGCTGCGGCAAGGCAGGAGAAAATCAGAGCCGTAAGTCAGAAGAAGTCGCTGAAGGGCAATCAAGCTTTGACGGAGGGCAGCCCGCTAGTCATCGACTACGTCCCTATGGACATGGGTTTCTTTAACAAGTACTTCGATCCGTCGATCCCCTATCTAAAGGCTGGCGACCTCGTATTTGTTGCCATGGCTAGAGGTGATGACGCTATACTCGTAACAGAAGACAACAACCAATATAAGGCGGCAAAGGCTTCCGGGGTGAAGGTATATCGAATAAAGGAGTTCATCGACACATTCGTGGACGTTGCTGCACCTAACTGAGGCGCTTGAGGCCATCGGCGAAACATCTGCGCTAATTGAATTAACGATGCTTTCTCGACCGTCATTGCTAATGGGACTGTTTTCTGTGCTATCTTTTCGCCTCGGCCTCAGCTAGTTCGTCAGGCTTTTGTGACGAACAATGACGCAGCTAGGAGTTAAGGCATGGGCACACCCGTTAGATTGTCCGGATGGAATAGACTTTTTCTTGTGCTTGCCGTTTTATGGTTTGTTCCTGTAGCTTGGTTAACAGCAATAGCAGTGCCAACTGCCGAAGAGTATCAAAGAGACCGTCTGTTTAGTACTGTGAATTTGATCAAGGGGCAACATCCCAACTACTTTGATGAGTCGTGGACATACAAGGTCGTAGATTCGATCATTCAGCAGGGTGCCGATCAATGGCTGGTGGAAGTCCACGGTAAATTCCAGGGCAAGATCGACTTCAATTCGATTGAGAGGGAATATCGAGATAACACAAGGGATTTGGCACGTAATCAATACAAAACCATCTTGTATGGGTTAGGACTTTGGGGTGTCCCGGTCGGCATTGTTTATTTACTCGGGGTCTCAGCGGTATGGGTTATCTCTGGTTTTCGTGGATCAAAGGACTCTTTCCACGGCTAGCTTTCTATGCGGCTTTTGCACTGGGGGGAGAAAAAAAAGGGTAGGGAGTGTTTTCTACAGGATGGTAATGAATCATCATTTCTCTCGTAGCGGCTCAGCGGCAAAGCGTTAGGGGCCGTCCGGGGGGTAACGTTGCCGCCTTCGAGAGTCTTTGTCTTGGGTAGCGGATTTTCGGCCTCGATGGGGCTGCCTATGCTCCGCACCCTGTTCGCCGAGATGATGAACACGCCTGACCGTCCGGGATATGACGATCGGAATGAGGTGCTGAATGCTCTTGTAGTCCTGTATCCGCATTTCGATCGTGCACTGAGTCCCCCATCTTATCCACCATTCGAGGAGTTCTTGAGCCTAGCTGTAACAGCGCAAGATCTATCCTGCTTTGACGAGCACTACTGGCCAGCCAAGACCACCAGTGCGCTACGTCTCTTGACCGGTTGCCTAGCAGCGAAATCCGCAGATGCGGAAAAGTCACCGCTGCTGAGGCAATTCGTCGAACAGTTGAGGCTAGGCGATATCATCATCACGTTCAACTGGGACCCTCTCATTGAGAGAGCCCTGCTCGCGCTGGATCGCCCTTTCGATCTGAAAGAGAGAAGGCAAGACCGGGTAACCATTCTCAAGCTCCACGGAAGTCTTAGCTGGGTTCTGGTTCCCGAGGGCGTTCGTCTTGCGGATCCATCAGACGTCGATTGGTTGTCCGACCGAGTCTGTTGCACGAAGAATCATACTTATTACGATGTTTGGGATCCTTTGGATCAGTCACCTTTCATCGTACCTCCCGTGATTTCAAAGAGACCACCGACTGCCCCATTTCTCGAACATCTGTGGCGCGAGGCATTTGCCGCCCTCGTTGAGGCCGGACCCGTCATAATCATTGGCTACTCCCTCCCAGCCGACGACCTTCAGGCCAGAACCCTCCTGCGTTCGGGACTCTACCCGAAGCTGACAGCCCAGAAGTCATGCATGATCATTGATCCGGACCCGCTCGTCGGTTCTCGCTATTTCACTCTCATCGCGAATTCTATTAGTTTCCGGCAGGCGTACTTTTCGGAGGGTGTTCTGAGCATCCTTGACAGCGATGACGACCGCAAATGACATGTCGACAAGAGCACCTAACTATCGGCTTGAGACCGA
>JACQSU010000073.1 GCA_016211165.1 Candidatus Woesearchaeota archaeon
AACCTTTATTTCACATGGAAAAGAACAGGCTCCCATCACTTACAAGATTGGCGGTCACGTTTTTAGCCGATATGTATATATGCACGAAGATCCGTAACGCTTCCTGGTGATGCACATGACCGAATTGGTTGAATTAAGCGGATTTGGCGACGTCGACAAAAATTCGATGGACACTGTCCGACGCATGGTGGATGGCTATGCTCGCAAGCTCCAAGACCACTGCGACGACTTCCAAGGCCTCAAGGTCACGCTCAAGAACGTCCACAATAGCAAGGATCACCCCGGACGCTTTGAATTACACGGGAAACTCATCGACAGCGGCAGAACATCAGTTTCTTTGGCAGTTGATGTCAACCTCTTTGTTGCACTTGATGCAGCGATGAGGAAATTGGAGAGCGGCGTTGCCAAGTAAAAAATCGCTGAATGTTCGCCTCGGGCGAACTAGGCAGGCACCAGTACCGGTATCACCGCCTCGAAGACCTTGACCATCGCGATTGTCAGCAAGAGGAAGAGCGTGAAGGGCAAGAGCAAACCATACTCAAAAGGCGCGATGAGCACGATCAAAAGGGCGATGAGCGCAAAGATCGCATACTTCTCACCCGATCCGAGATTGATCTCAACAAGAGAACGCAAACCAAGGACATAGATAAGAAGTCCATTGAGTGCGATCATCACCAGGGGAATGAACAGGATGGAGAATATCCACAAGAGACTGATCACGACTGCTGCCACTGTTGCGATCTGCGCGCGTACCATGGCGCTAGAACATGCTGCGTCCTTAAGAACCTGCGGTAATGACAGAACAAACCCAAGCTCATCACTTCTCTTCAGGCTTCATGAACGGAAACAAAATAACATCCTTGATTGTGTGACTGTTAGTCAGAAGCATAGTCAGACGATCGATACCAAAGCCGACGCCACCCATCGGCGGCATGCCATACTCGATAGCTTCAATGAAATCCTCATCCATTGGATGCGCCTCCTCGGAACCTGCGCGTAGCTTTGTTGCCTGATCCTCAAGGAGCTTTCGCTGAAGCAGCGGATCATTAAGTTCGGAATAGATATTCGCGCACTCGAAACCAGCAACAAAGAGCTCGGCGCGTTCAACAAACCCTTTGTGCGCGCGCGATGGCTTGCACAAGGGCGTGGACTCCACTGGATGCTCGATCACATACGTTGGCGAAATAAGCTTATCCTCAACAAGTTCCTCAAAGAGCGCCATGATAAGCACACCTCGCGAAAGATCGCATTTGATCTCAAGATTGTAGGTGATGCGCAGATCAAAAAGCTCCTCATCCGTGAGCTTATCAACATCAATATTGGCATACTCCTTGATAGCATCACGCATCGTGATGCGGCGGAATGGCTGTGAGAAATCGATGTGATGATCTCCATACGTGCAGTGTTCCGTCCCATTCACGGCACGACACGCGGCACGAAAGAGATGCTCGATGAGCTGCATGATAAGAGTGTAATCAACCCACGCTTGGTAGATCTCAATTTGCATAAACTCCGGATTATGCGTCCGATCAATCCCCTCATTGCGGAAATCCTTTGCAAACTCATAGATCTTCTCAAAACCCCCAACCTGCAGACGCTTAAGATGCAGCTCGTCAGCGATACGCAGATAGACATCCATATCAAGCGCGTTAAGCTTTGATTTAAATGGCCGCGCGTTCGCTCCCCCATAATTATGGTGCAGAATCGGCGTATCCACCTCAAGGAACCCATGCCCATTAAGATGATTACGGATTGCATCAATAATCCTAGAACGCTTCACAAAAACCCCCTTAACCTCTGGATTCATAATAAGATCAAGATACCGCTTGCGATACCGCGTCTCAGTATCAACAAGACCATGAAACTTCTCTGGTAAGGGACGAATGGACTTGCTAAGGAGATGAAATTCCTTTGCATGAACAGAGAGTTCCCCTGACTTTGTCTTAAATGGCTCGCCCACCACACCAACAACATCCCCAATATCACACTTGGACATCAGCTCATAGGGCTTCTCGCCAAGATCATCATACCGAAAGAAGGCCTGAACCCGACCGGACTGATCCTGCACAGTACAAAAGCTCACCTTGCCCATCTTGCGAAACGACATAATGCGCCCTGCGATGCGCACGTGCTCGCTGCGCTTCTCTTCTGGCTTGAGTGATTCGAATCCGCGCTGAAGATCACCGCAATACCAGGTCTTATTGAATGAGTATGGATATGGATCAATGCCTTGACTCTTGATCCACGCAAGCTTATCAAGACGATCCTTGATAAGGACGTGGACTGGGCGGTCTCCTGGGGCAGTCACTCGTGGTTGTGCCGTCTCCTGCGCCTTGGACATCACACAGGGTTCACGACGATGGTTTATAATTGTTTCGAGGTCATCGACGAAGAGTCAGGCTTCGTCACATTTATATAAATCAGACCATACGTATAATCTCACTTATAGGAGACCATATGAAACGAAAAGTCATCCAGATCGCCAATTCAACGCAACTCGTGTCGTTGCCTCGCGCGTGGGCAAAGCTCCACGGCATCAAGAAAGGCGACGAGCTTGAGATCGATGAATCCGGCGGAAAACTTATCATCAATGGACCTGGCCAAGCAACCGACCAAGCTGCTGAGATCGATGCCACTGGGCTTGATAGGACCAGCATCGTACTGCTCTTACGCGGACTGTACAAAAAAGGATACACGCAGATCAAGATTATCTGCAATAATCCCGTGCTCCCACACTATCGCACAGGGGAGAAGCGGACCTTTCTTAATGTCGTCCACTCAGAAGTCAATCGCCTCCCGGGAATGGAGGTTATCCAACAACGTGAGAACTACTGCGTCATCAAAGCCATCTCGGAACCAACGCCCAAAGATCTTGATACTGTGATTAGGAGAGTTCTCCTCCTTATCAATGATGTAAGCCGGGACCTCATCGACGCAGGAAAAAAATTTGACAAGACACTACTTGAGACCGTCGAAGAGAAGCATGACACGATTACCAAATTCACATCCTACTGCCAACGACTCCTCTATAAGCACCCGCCAGAACACCAATCCTCCCTTATGATTATCATCTCCTTGCTTGACAAGATCACTGACAACATCAAGAATGCAGCACGTCTTATGATAAAGAACCATAAAAGAATACGACCCGAAGCCCTTGCTATCATGGAGCAGGTCCACCTCTCTTCGGCACTTTACCAAAAACTCCACGTCAAAGTTGACTATGGCATAATCAATGCATTGAGCCAAACCAAGGAAGACGTCATCGAGAAGCTTCTTGAGAACCTTACAAAGATAAGCAGAGAAGAGGCCGTCATCATCAACACACTACAAGCAAGCCTTGAGTTGTACCGTGGAATGGTCGAGGTGCGTGTCGCGATGGAAGTCTTTAAACCCTTTACCCCTACAGCGCTGTGACTCCATTCTTTGCAGTCTTTCTTGCGATACACACATTGATCCCCAATATTCCATCCCCCAAACCATCTAAGAACTTGGCATGCTCCGCCCCGACTACGCGATCTGACAGAGAATAACGAATCACATATCTCAGGGACCACAGATCATCGATACCATACATCTTGAGGTCGGCATTCTTAAGATCCTCCTCCTGTGCAACCCATAGTGGCCTGCCGAAGGGCGCAAGGGCAGTCTGCACGAGGTCCCGTAGCACTTCCGGACCATGTAATGCGCGAGGCGTCTGCATGTAGACATTGCAGTTATCCCCATTTACCTCATATCCCACGAGGCGCGCACGTGAGCCCGATTCCAACCATCGAGGATACAGGATGGACCCGCCCGCCCTTTTGTAATCAGGAATCGAACCGCTCAAGTCAACACTTAACGCGCTTTTGGCAACAACGCGAACAAGATCCCCGGGGCCAAACCCTGTGAGACGATCCAGAAGTGATCTCACATAATCACGACCCCCATAATGACGCTCCCACTCAACTATGTTAATAAGTTTACGAAGCGTCTCGTTAATCGCCTCGCCGTTATCTTCAATCTTTGCCATCGATAATCCTGCACGGCACGTGTCAATTACATACCGTATATGACTCCCTGTGTTCAAGGCGCACATCGCCGCGAATAGCTCACCTTTGTTAAGCGCTATTCTCCTTGCCTTCTCCTCACTATAATCAGGCCGGTGCATAATCCTATTTCGCAGCACATCTTCATCAGCAACCAAGAGCACCTGGACCACGGATCCTGGAAAGATCATCTCGAGCTTTGAAAAATCATCCTTGACATGGCCTTGAATAAAAACATCCCTTCCCTGCCGCAGATACTTCTCAAGACTCCGATCTATGGCATACAAATGACCGCTGCTTGAGGGCGTGACGTCAATATAGAGCTCTTTCTCGATATTCTTTTTGATGATTTCCGGCGCAAGCACGATAAGATCCCTACCATCCTTCTCGTACGGGCGAAGAGGACGGCTTGTGGCCTTGAGCACCTCACGCGCCGTCCCCCCAAGCGACCTCACGATTTCTCGGATGTAGGTTGACTTGCCAACAGCCGAAGGCCCCTTGAACACATAGATCTTGGGTTGCGGGACCTGCGAGCAATCTGCTGGAACAAGCTCTGTACCACCCCCTGTCTCCTTCCTGCTTAAGACCACTCGCAGATGCGCTTCGAACAGATGACGCGACAAGGGGTAGGCAAACGTCATATGCGCGCCGGCCTCGACATCACGCAGCTGCTCATTCTGAGTATGACGGAGAAGGGAATCTCCGTCAGAAGGAAGATCCTTATGGGAATGATGATCGTAGTATGTCACAATGATCGACTCCGCCGCATCCCTTAGCACGGAAAGATACCCCCTGCACTGAGGTGTCTGCATCACGACAACACGAGGCTTTCTCGCAAATACATGCGAGATCGCAGGCCCGGGCTCATGTATCTGCTCGACTTCCATATCAAGATTCCCCAATGCTTCAACCACCTTTTGCCGGGCTGCCTTGTCTTGGACGACGACGATCGCCGATCGCTCACAGACACGATCCGGAACTGCTGCTGTATACAAAGAAAGGACCTCAAAGAAGTCTTCCACACAAGCGAGTTTCACATTGGAAAGACTGGCCGCAAACTCCTTATACTTCAGAGCATCACCCTGGTTCACGACAGGAACCACCTGGACATTTTGCTTGCACTGCTTTGCGATCTGCCCTATGTGGGCAGAGGCAGTTCTTGGATTGATGTTCCGCGCATCATAGAGCAGGACAACGGGCTCGCTGCCTTGCGCCTGATGAATCACATCATCAACTGAGCCCACCAACTGGAAGTCCTTGTATTGAGAAGAACTCGCAAGCCGAGCCTCAAGGTCAAAACCATCCTTTGATAAACACACAAATGGAGGGGAGAATAACATCACCCGCGGTTGGGAACTCCGTGGCTTGCCAGCATCCATGACCTGGGGAGCCCAACGTTGTTTAAATATGTTCACCACATAACCTTTTAAAATGATAGTCACTCCAGAGTGAAAAGCCTATGAAACCGTACCCAACAAGCAAACAGGCACTGCGCCATGTGCCGTACCGTTTCACCAAAGACGCATATGACCCGCGCGCAGTGGACATCGTTCACCATCTTCAAGGAATCGAGGCCCTGATGCAAACGCGCATTGGCGATGAACTCCCAGCCCGCATCTATAACGAACTCGTCATATTGGATCTTCCCCTTGAGGTCACGCATGCATACACCAGATACTCACTCGAGAGGATACAGCGCCACAGCCAGACAGGTATCTACCTCTGCACATACTACGAATCAGATAAGAGTCTCGCGGCGATCCCATACCACCTGGTGGACACTGACAAGGACCCGCAAAGCATCATCGAATTCTTCGCACTTGCAAACCAGGTGCGACCACTCCAGGATTTCGATGGCAACCGATTCACTGACTTCCTTTCGACTGCAACTGACGCCATCACGTACGTGCGCAACCTCACAAAAGAAGATGTATTTGTCCTCACACTCACTGGCGGCGAATGGCAAGAATTCATCACACACATCGTGACTCCGGACCTCACTGACCCAAATATTGAGCATAGAGCCACGGCACAAAAACAGATGGAAATCGCAATAAGGCTGCGCGAATGGGAACGTCGCACCGAACTCCCACTTATCGAGATCTACCGATTCTTGCAGACACGCTCACAGCGTTATAGCTCATCCACTAAATAGTGTACGTCTTAAACTGACTTGTTCTTAGTCATTCCTGTCCGGAGTCATGAGGCGCATCACGCCTATCTGGACCTTATTTAGCTGGCAGATCTTCAGGTCAAACTGCATCTTTAGACCCGAGCAAAAACCCTTGAACTGCTCATAGTCTCCACCCTTGAACTCAGACTCCACAAACATGGAAGGCACGCGACGATCATTGCGCTGAAACACCAGCTCGTCGACACTCACTTCTACTAACGTTGTCCCATCGGAGTATACTCTCTGATCCCTCCGATAGTCCTCACATCGCAACAACTCCTGGAGAGCCCCTTCCAACCGATTCAGCTCCATAAAGGATCGCAATGCAGCATACGGACGGTTTTGAATCTTATAACCAAGAAAGTCACGCACCTTGTCTGATTCGATCTCTTCTTCCTCCTCAAGACATTTATGGACGATGCCGTCACGACCCTCATCGAGATCTGCTTTGAAAGCAACAAGAACGCATCCCCCTATTTCCCGGACGCGACAGACTGCGCCAAGTGGAGTAAGCTCCATGCGCGGCGTGTCGTAATACGTATCCCTCTGATATTTGGTTGTCGAGAGCTTTATCTCAAATCCAGAAACCTTGACGTGCTCCTTGCGCAACGCATCAATCTGCGCTTCACGCGGAATAAACTTCGCTTCAACCTCCCTGCCATCCCCCATCCCCATCCCCACACAAACCTGACCTCGTATTAATACCTTTGGAATTGCAAAATCCACCAAGAAATATATACTACCTTATTCTTTATAATTATTTTATAAACTATAATGGGAAATTATATATATCCCCCTGGAAATAATCCGGATATGTTGGAGGGCCTGCCAAGCGTGAGTGCAAGCGACGACCTTCCACAAAACGCACGGGGGTGTGGCATATGGGAAGAATTCATTCAGCAGATTGGTTCGATGACGACACCAAGACCCAGATATTCGACGACGCGCCGTGGGACGAATACGTCGACTCGGACGAACTGGCACCATGGCAGGCGGGACTCCTTAAGGCAGAGAATGACGACAACAACCGATACGCACGCGATGAACCATACGCACGCGATGACGAAGACATGGTATTCATGCTTGACGCATTCACGGACGGCATGGACCAAGCAATGTGAGGTGAACATATGAGAAAAGAACCCGTAGTAATCATTAAGGATGCAGCACAGATCGCAGAATTCCTGCGCCTCGACGGCTACCAAGAAGACTACTTCGACATGCACGCCGGATAACTGTCTTCACTCACAAGACCGGCCAGGGGATTGCGCAAGCGATCCCTTGGTCTTTTTTCCTCTTGAAAAAGGGGGCAAGCCCCCCTGTTGAAGGGGAGACATATGCGGGGGATGCGGATGAAAAGCTACGACGAACTGTGCCGGAAAATGCAGATCGCCCAAGAGCAAGGCATCACGGATTTCTCCTACACTGACGAAGACGGCAGCCTCGTCAAGGTCCACGTGCGCCCCATCGACCCGGAGAGATGCTATGACTACCTCGCCAAAACGTAAGAATCATTAAATGTTCTTAGAACCACGCGAAACCTCTTGCCAGCACAAGTGCGACTGCAAGACCAACAATGAGGCCGATGGCGAACTCCATTACACCGCACTTAACACAATTTGCGCCGTGCGGGGGAGCGACCTGACTTGCAGTGGTGTAGACAGGCGAATCAGGAAACTTGTACACTTCAAAGGGAAGCGCAAGCACAGGCTTTGAAGGTTTTGATTTTCTTGGCTTGGGTTCTTTGACTGATTCTTTAGGATGATTCACACGCACCTTCGCGATCTTTTCCTGACGAGCAGCCTTCACAAGACCATGCAGTCGCGCCTCAAGGGGCGATGGAGCGTCCTCTACAGGGACAGGTGTCTGCTTTGGAGCATACGTTGCTGCATCAACCCGGGGACTAGCATAGGATACAGGAACTGACAATCTCATCTGCTCAATAGACGACGCGACGTCGAGCGATGGCGCTCTTGGCTGCACCACGGGGATCGGCTGGCTGACTGCCTTTGCTGATCGTAGACGCGCAGAACGCGCCTCTTCTTGCGCCTTGCGGGAAGCCTCGACGCGCTCCTGACGCTTACTCTCACCTGCGCGCGCCTTCTGTTTTGCTATGCCTGCGCCGATGATCTGACACATCTCCTTTTGGTCAGTTGAGTAGAGAAGCCGCGAGGAGAGTACGGCGTCACCAATACAATCCCGCACCCACATCGCAAAATCATTGCGCGTCGAGGTCACATGATGCGCAAATGCCTGCGGCGACATACGCTTGAGACGAGCGCCAAGCTCCTCGAGATTCCGGATAGTCGTACCATCACAGACAAAGAACATATGATCGGAATGCACTTGTACCACAATCATCACCGATGCGCAGCGTCGTGCAAACAATTCACGATGTGACCAGCGACCAGTTTCGCCGCGTGCTCCTTGCTTTTTGCAGAAAGCAAACGATCCGCAAGCGCGTGCTCGCCATGCACGTCACGAAGCCACGATGCAAAATCATTCTTGTGATCACTTGCGTGATAGGCATACGACTCCTGATGCATCGAGCGCAAATGCTCGGCGAGCTGCCACACAGAGGAAAGCCTTGCGCCATCACAGCAATGAAATTCATTATCCTGTCCAGCGAAGAACTTCTGCACAACAGAATGGACCTGCGCGTGCGTATGACTTGTGAGCGATGACGAGCGGACGCCAACAGGCTGGGATTTGAGTTTCTTTGCCATACTACCACCAGAGCAAACCATCCACTCCTGTTTATATAAAGGTTTTGGGCAACATTTATATAACGTCAACAGGATAGAAAGCACACCATTATCAGAGGTGATATGGAATGTCTGACCATCACAATGTATTGTCTGCAGCGGTCGTTGCGCTCGTCGCAGTCGCAGGACTTGTGCTGTACTATGCAAATAGCAGTGCAGGAGCCGTCGTGACCTACGGCGGACCAGGACCGATTAGCGAACCACAACACTACTTCGAACTAGGGCTTGACGCAGGCCACGAGTGCATGCTCGAAGGATCAGCGAGCATGTTCCAAGACGAATTTAGGATGTGCTGCGAGAACAAATGCAACACTAACAACAAATGCCTAGGACAAAGCTACCTGTGGGGTCTCCGACTCGTCAATGAATGCTCACGATCCTGCAATAGCGGATGCCGAGAGCAGATCCGACGAGAAACCCTCCTCTTACCCAAGACAGATCAGTTCGGCACAGGGACTGGACTGCAGTACTGATTCTTTTCTTCTTCTACTTCTATTTTCCTTGATGCGCCCGACGTAGAAACATTTAAATAATACCAGTAGGGGAAAATGTATACCCACAAGGAGGTGACATCAATGTTTCGACGTGGAGAAGAACGCAATTACGGCGTCCTCATCGCATCCATAGTCGCCATCGTGGCCATCGTAGGAATGGTGGTCTACTTCGGCGGCGGATCAGCAGGAGGCGCAGCAGTCGCATACTCAGAACTGGGCGATGCGGCATACAATGCTTGCACAACAGGCAACCTACCAGCAGGAGCTGACGTGAGCCGCATGACAGTCGGTGTCGGCGGCACTCTCGAATTCACACGCTGCACAGCGGAAGTTTGCAGCGTGCTCTGCGCTGGCCAACCTGAAGGATGTGACGGCTACTGCACTGGACGCGCAGAGAGCATTGCCCGCAGCCGACCAGGTGTCTGGTAAACTTTTTTTTTAATCCCTCTTTTTCTTCTCTTTTTATCTGTGTCCCAAAGGTAACAAAAGTCGCCTTTAGTGTATTTTGCGATCACCTATTCCCGGCCTAAAGGCCGGGGCTTTACGGCGATCGAATAGAAGGCGACTTTTGGAACAAAGGATCAGCGCGACTTATAGCAAGTTGAGTTAGTAAAGGAACTTTTGCGTTCGACTGGCAAGCAGTGCATCTCGACTCAACTTGGACGCAAAAGTTCATATAATTCGTCAACTGCCTATAGGTTACATACGCGCTTCACCTACGGGCTAAAGCCAGTAGCTATCGCGCTGATCATTTTGTATAGCTGGTTCATTAAACAGAAGTTTATTTATACAAGGAACTGGCTATAACCCTATGAAGCATCAGGCAACTATCGCAGTTCTCGCGCTCGCCGCAGTATCCATCCTTGGCCTTGTCCTTATCACCCAACACACGCCTACAGGAGCGCAAGTCGTACGCGGCACATACTATCAAGAAAAGCTCGTCAGATTCGATCCAAATCCGTATCTGAATGAACGAAAGGTGTGCTTTCATTCCGTTACCCGAGGCTGCTGCACACAAGCATGCAACAAACGATTCAACATCCACTCAAAAGAAAAACTAAGCCTGGACCAAAACACTGCAGAACGCGACAATTGCCTCTACTACTGTTACTGGGGCATCAACCCATGAAAAAAAGGGGCACGGCCCCCTTTTGAACCCCCGCATGCTCGCTGCGCTCGCCGCCCGCCCATTTTGACATGTCAGGATGCCACCAGTGTGTTCACTGGTGGTGAGCGAATGCGTCTCTTTGCTTCTAATACTGGTGGCATCCTGAGCATGCTCAAGCCCAAGAAATGCAAAACATTTCTGGGCCCAAACAGACCTTTGGTCTGTTTTGGGAACCACTGCACGCCACTGGTGTTGAACGTGGAGCGAAGCGACATCGCGATCGCCAGTGGTTCTTGACAAGTCGCGTAGCGACTTTGAACACACAAAGACCTCGGCCTTTGCTTTGTTCCATTATTTCGTGAACCAGCTATAACTCAACTTGCTATATAACAAAAAACGTTTAAGATTCCGAGCAAAGCGAGGGATCATTAAACGTTTTTCCCGAGGAAAACCCTTATATACAGGCCTGCCTTCCCGCCGCACATGGGTGATATGATTGGAAGATATTGAGAAACTCAAGAAGATAGCCAAACTTTCCGCAGAGCTCAAACGACACGGATTCGCCGCATCATCTGATGAAGCCATCAAACAAAGCGAAGCCATCTTCCAAGAACGAATCCTTGCACCGCACGGAATGACCGAAGCTGCGCCCAAATCGCAGACACCACCCACTACTGGAGGGACGCCGATGGACCAAAAGACCCAAGACCAAATGAATGAAATGAAAGAAACACTCAATAATGTTGTCGCAAAAATGAATGAGATGATCAAAGCAATCAATGACCTTGAAGTAGGACACAAAGCACTCGCAGTCAAGGTGTCCTCGGGTGGCGTCGCTTCTCGACCTACACCAGAACCACAGAGATTTTCAAACGAACCAGCACGCGATGATGGCTCCCGCACAATCCAACCCAAACCAGAGAAGGGATCTGAAGCAAATCAGCGCGCAGGCAACTACACACCACAGGACGTCGACATCGGAAAAATCTTCTACTACGGGAACAAGAAATGAGCAAAGAAACGTACGTTGTCAAACGGGGAAAAGGCAATGATTGGCAGTTAATCGGAGAAGACAACGGCACTATCTGCGACTCTATAAATACGATATCGATTGAGGACGACGAATCGTTTGGGCTGGAACCAAAAGAAAGCAGAACATTCTACTCAATGTACCAGAACCCATCAACACCTGCTAACCGACCCCCATCGAGTCTGAGGAGTACTTGTCTCCAAACCATCAGAGTATGATTCTTTTGCCATACACCCGGGAGAGAGAGACTTTATAAATGTTTCGTTACTAAGCAGTAGCAATAACGCTTTTTCTGAAGTCTGTTATTATGTCCCAAGCCAGTGAAATGACTGAATAGCGACGGAATGAAAAAAGGGGGCTGCTGCCCCCTTTTGATCCCCGTTCCGCCTCGCTCCTCGTCAAGCCCTCATTGCGTTCGGGCTTGACGTATCT
>JACQSU010000009.1 GCA_016211165.1 Candidatus Woesearchaeota archaeon
AAACTATCTTTGAGAAACCAGTTACCAAGTTTGGCAACGGGGCCAAACTCGATTGCCCAAAACAGTACTTAGGCAAGAAAGCCTACGTAATAATCAGAAAATCGGTCTAATTATGCAACACCCCACACAGCGACGACACCTGTATAAACCCATCACATGCCTTAGCATGGCTTGGATACCGATCAGAGAGATACCCACCATGATCAACTACCCTTGTTCTTGTAACGCCCCCTGCGCTCGACAACCTTGAGCCTATCAAGAACAGATTGGTTGACCGGATCCTGCGCAAGATACGCTCGCTGCACTGCATCAAAGGACTCTTTGTGAACTGACGGGTGTTTTGATTCGAGAGCGCGATTCAAGAGATGGAGATCCACTGCCTTATCTTCAAGCTCTGTTGAGAAAAAGCTTAGCCCAAAATCGATAAAATAGATCTGATTATTGTGGATCATGTTGGATGTTGTAAGATCTGCGTGGATGATGCCCAGGCTATGGAGTCTCGCCAGTTTGGCGCCGATCTCTTGGCTGAATGCCACATGGTCTTTGTCGAAAATGTCGCGAAGCTTTTGGCCATCAATGCGCTGCATATCAATAACCATTGATTTGTCGTCTACCATCATCAGACGGGGCGCTGGGAAGTTTGCCTTCTTGAGCTCCTCAAGAATCTTCGCCTCGCGACGCGTGCGAGCTTGGCGAAGAGCCTTGTCAATCTGCGGATGGCGATAAGACTTTTTGACGCGATCCTTGCGGATCAGCGTGGCATCACCACTGATGATTGCCTCTGCGCCAGACTCAATGATTTCCATAGAGGACTTTGAATGACCTCCCTTCGGTCGGTTTTCAAAGTCCTTTCCCGCTACTAATAGCGACGGAGCTCGCAAAAGAAAACTTTGAAAAAATGAGGCGAAGCCGAGTTTCTCAAAGTTCTCCATACATACTCTCATCATGCGCAGCTTAAAAAACTGAGGCCTACCTATAGCTCTGCGGACCCTGAATGAAACTCACCACATACCTTGGCACATCACGACACTTCTTATACTCGAACACACACGGAGCGACACAATCACGCCGAGCGACACTGGTCAGCTCGCGACAAGCCCATCCACAGGAACGATACTCCCTTACGCACGTATAGGCAACATCGGACTTGACCAAGGCACCTGTAGGCTGCATAACAACACCCAATGAGAGAACTACGAAAATCGAACAGATACCAATAAGCAACATCGCAAAACCCAACTGATACGCAAGCGTCCTCATCGCAACCCACCAAAGAGCTTGGCTATCTCAACCATCCTATTTGAGAAACCCCACTCATTATCATACCAGCCAACGATTTTCACGAGGTTGCCGTCTTCAACTAAGGTAAGAGCGGAGTCAATTATGACACTGTGCGGATTGCCAACGATATCTGAAGACACAAGAGGATCCTCGCTGTATTCTAACACTCCCTTGAGATGATATTGCGAACAATTCTTGAGAAGCGCATTGACCTGCTCCTTGGTGACGTTCTTCCTTAGCTCAACGGTGAGGTCTGTTATTGATCCGGCAGCAACCGGCACGCGCAACGCCATCCCATGAATCTTGTTCTTAAGGGATGGAATAACCTCGACCACAGCGAACTCTGCACCGCTTGATGTAGGAACGATGTTTTGAGCAGCGGCTCTGCCCCTACGAAAATCCTTGTGAGAACCATCCACAAGATTCTGGTCAGCAGTGTAGGCATGAATGGTTGTATAATACGCACGCTCGACACCATAATTATCATTGAGAACCTTGACCATGGGCGTGAGACAGTTCGTGGTGCACGAACCAATGCTGATAATCACATCATCCTTATCCAGAATGTGCTCGTTGACACCCTTCACAATCGTCTTCACACCCCCCGGACCCTTACACGGAGCCGAGATAATAACCTTCCTCGCGCCAGCCTGCAGATGCTGGGACGCGTCTTCCTTTGTGACAAATGCGCCAGTTGACTCGAGGACGAGATCCACACGCAGCTGCTTCCAGGGAAGCTTAGTCGGATCACGCTGTGCAAGAAGAGGTATGCGTTTACCGTCGATTTCTATGGTGTCTTCGTGCGCTTTGACTCCACCCCCAAAACCCCTCTGGATGCTATCATACTTGAAGAGGTACGCAAACATCTGCGGATCGCCAGGATTGTTAATGGCAACAAACTCCAACTCCGGATGCTGCAGACCTGCACGAAGCATCATCCGGCCAATACGGCCAAAACCATTGATTGCGACACGGATTGTCATGGCATTACTCCTACAAAGGGGGCTTGCGTCCTTGTTTAAACCCCCACTCTTTGTATATAAAGATTTTTATACCACCGCGGTGAATTTCCGACGATGAAGATCGCATGCTTCGAGCTTGAAGCGTGGGAGGAGCAATTCCTGCGCAACCGATTGCCCAAGGCGCACTTTTTGGTCTCACGCAAACGAATGATGCCAAAGGATCACAAGGCGCTTGCCGACACCGACGTTCTAACCGTATTTGTATACTCACCCATCACCGAATCAATACTCAACAAGATGCCCAAACTCAAACTCATCTGCACCATGAGCACAGGATATGACCATATCGACCTTGAAGCGTGCCGACGACGAGACGTGGTTGTGTGCAATGTGCCATCGTACGGCGAAAACACCGTCGCAGAACACGCAATGGCATTACTGCTTGCGATCTCACGGAAGATCGTGCCCTCGGTCGAGAGGACCCGACGCGGGGACTTCTCACTAGATGGACTCCGCGGCTTTGACCTCGCAGGCAAGACCATCGGCGTGGTTGGCGTTGGACGCATCGGCACACATATCATCAAGATGGCCAAGGGATTTGAGATGAACGTGCTTGGCTACTCATGCCACCCAGACAAGAAACTCGCGCGGAAGCTGGGCTTTTCATACACGCCATTTGACACGTTGCTACAAAACTCTGATATTATCACATTCCACGTTCCAGCCACAGCCGAGACAGAACACATGCTCAATGAGAAAAACATCCGACTACTCAAGAAAGGATGTGTCATCATCAATACGGCACGCGGCAGCATCATCGAGACTGAAGCATTGCTGCACGCGCTGGACAAAGGCACTGTGGCATACGCGGGACTTGACGTCCTTGAAGGAGAATGCTTTGTCCGAGAGGAAAAAGAACTCATCTCTACCCACTTTGGCGAAACCTGCGATCTTAGAACCATCCTTGGGGACCACTTGCTTTTGAAACGAGATAATGTCCTCATCACACCGCACAATGCATTCAACACCACCGAAGCACTTACCCGGATTCTTGAGGCGACTGCATCAAACATCGAGGCATACCGGAAAAAGGAACCCATAAATACCATCAAAGGGGGCAAGCCCACTTTGTAACCCCCCAAGAAACACAATGAAACAATCGTTTACGTGGATTGGCACTAAGGTAGGACTCGCAATCGTGATCGTGGTCCTTCTTCGACCCCTTATTGATTTGATGTACAACGCCGCAAGCTGGATCGGAGGAGGCCTTCGCGCATTCTTTGGCACAGAACTTGGCGAAGACTTCTGGAGATTGTTGACGTATGCGCTTCTTATAGGCATATGCGCTGCCATTGGATACATCGCAGATCGTGCTACAAAGGGGACATAGCCCCCTTTGAAACCCCTGACGCTGCCTAGAAACCTTATAAGGCTCGGCACTGTTCCTATTATGATGAACACCGAACTCACATTCAAACCAGCATTTGAAGAACGATACACATCGCTCACTGATTGGAATGTGTTTAAGGACGTGTGCGCAACGTATCTCCGACGATCGATTCGTGTCAACACCCTTAAGATCAGTGTTCCTGACCTTGTCAAGAGGCTCTCAAGGGATTGGAATCTTACACCCATCCCGTGGTGCTCAGAAGGATTTTGGATCACACATAAACAAGGCAGACGAGATGTTGGCAATTTGATTGAACATAGTTTAGGGTACATCTATATCCAAGAAGCGGCGAGCATGATACCACCAATTGTGCTTGGCGCACAACCTGGAGAGATCGTGCTTGACATGTGCGCGGCACCAGGATCAAAAACATCCCAGATCGCCGCCGCAATGCAGAACACCGGCGTTCTTGTTGCCAATGACTTCAAAGGAGACCGCATCGCGGCGCTCGGCATCAATTTGCAACGATGCGGCGCACTCAATACAACCGTGACGCAGATGCAAGGACATCGCTTTGGAAAGACACCACAATGCTATGATCGCGTGCTGTGCGACGCACCATGCTCAGGCACAGGAACAATTCGGAAATCGCTTAAGACACTGCGCATCTGGAATCCCACAATGATCACGAGATTGTCCACGGCTCAAAAACAACTCATTTACACGGCATATTCTGTGCTGCGTGATTATGGAACGCTGGTGTATTCGACATGCTCACTTGAACCTGAAGAAAACGAAGGCGTTGTTGACTCGTTGCTCTCACGACACCCGAAGGCCACCATTGAGAAGATTGACCTGCCCATCAAAAGATCGCCGGCAGCGCTTTCATATGAGGGAAAAACATACGATCCCAGAATTTGTGAAGCCCTACGCATCTGGCCACAGGACAATGACACGGAAGGATTCTTTGTGTGCAAAATCAGAAAAAACGTTTAATGATTCCTCGCTTCACCCGAAATCTTAAACGTTTTTTGTGCTGATGCCTACGCCAGACAACCACGCACTTGATGCACGGAAGCAGCATCACTAAAGCAACTACACCAAGGATGTCTGCAAAGAGGGCCACATCGTACGGCACAAGAATACCATCAATCACGGTGAGCCCTCCAAGAAGCGCAAAGATACCTGAATATCGACCAAACACGCCGCGCACAAACTGCTCGCTCATCACCATACTCTTGTCGCGTCAGGTATAAAAACCATTGGGATGCTTGTATCTATTAAGCTGAATCATATTCTGGAGTAGTGGTTTCGGAGCGATGCTCATACGCCTTCAAGTGCAAACAAGCACATCAAGCCCAGAACTGTGGGCTTGAAGGCGGTGAAGGGCGCCAGGCGTGGCGCGCCATTCAAACACCCAGGAGCTAATTTAAGATTGTAACTCGCTAACGCTCGCAAACCACCAAGACATTCCAGAGAAAGGATTGTACGACAAAACAATCCAGAGCCTTGTGAATTATTTCCGCTTCAGGGCTCGACTGCCATACAATCGGCTTGTCGGTGTGATGAACAACATTTTCGGGGTTCCGATGACGGAACCAACTGCCATGGAAATCACACGGAGAGCAAGCAAGAAACTCGAACAGACATCAAGAAGAGCGGCGTCGTGCATGCTAGCGTGAATGGAGTGAATCATTGGGTCTGGGTGTTCTGCAATGCAGCCATGTCACTATTCAAAGTTCAAGAGAAGCGTGGCGGCGACATAGTGGAGAAAACAGCAACGATCACGGTGTACTTCTCCAACGCTGTTGGAGCCATGGGCACAATGAGGTGAAATTTGAATGCAAAGAAAAACATCCAGACCTCTACACGTGGCACTGCGACATTTACGAGATGGCGAAGAAAAGAAGGCTCAAAATGTTCGAGAAGTGTAAGACACAGCTCGCTTTGTGGATGGCTTCTGCGAAAACGCGCCGTGACCTACGAAAGCTCGCCACGAAGATCGAGAACGGTGGTAATGATTGGTTCACGGCGGTGCTACATCCAGAGGTTCCTCTGGATAATAATGAAGCAGAGCGCAGCATTAGACCTTGGCGGGTGATGGAAAAGATTATGGGCTGTTTACGAAGCGATGCTGGTATCAGAACGCATGAAGTGCTGATGAGTCTGGTCTCTACTTGGGAAAAACAGCATAAGGACGTGTTCTCTACACTACAGGCAACCTTTAGCTTAATAGATACGAATTACACAATCAGTCTTTCTGACTTTGCTAAACGCCCAATGATTGCGTATCAAGCCGGTATTTTTGAAAATGAACTCTTTTTTCAAATAGTTTCAGCCAGTTAGAGTTTGGGATAGCAAATTTCCGACTTATTTCAGCAGAGGTGTATCTTTTTTCACAAAAGAGGTACAATAACGCGCTCACAATCTCGTTATTGACCCCGAAGATTTCATCGTCAAACCAGTAATCAGCACAGCCCGTTCTTGCACCGAATGCACTAGTCCGGGTCAATCCCATTTCCTTGGCGAGGTCAATAACTTCTGATTTGTACAAATGTTTTAATGGGGCAATATGTCCGCTAAAGAGTTCTGTCTGCGTTCCGATGAAATGTTCATTTTTATTCATGGTTGACATCACAACTGCATCCATCCTATCAGCTCTTTGAAAGATAAGATTAT
>JACQSU010000072.1 GCA_016211165.1 Candidatus Woesearchaeota archaeon
CGGGATGTTATAGCAAGTTGAGTTAATGTTGGAACTTTTGCGTCGGGCTGTCACGAAGTGCATCTCGACTCAACTTGGACGCAAAAGTTCATATAATTCGTCAACTGCCTATAAACGTTTTTTGGTATTGATGTTATTGGTATGTAATACAATCTGACTATTTTTTAGGGGGTTAAAAAGGGGGTTTTCCCTTTTTCAGGGGTTTTAAAAAGGGGGCTTGTCCCCTTTTTCTATGGAGACCAAGTCGTGGGCAATCGCATTGATAGTGTTTATCACAGTGATTACCACATCTGCCCAGCTCCTCTATAAGTATGGCGTCCAGCAATTGGGTTCGCTTGGTGAGTTGGTGCAGGCAGGACTCATCAGTGCCGGGCTCGCAGTCTTCCTCAATCCATGGGTGGTTCTTGGTCTTTTCTTGTATGCGATTGGTGCTGTGCTCCTAGTCATCGCATTTAAGGGAGGTGATGTGACCGTGCTCTTTCCCATTATCGCAACGTCCTATCTGTGGGTCGCGATTGGGTCATACTATTTCTTTGGGACTTCTCTTACAATGCTCAAGATCCTTGGTGTCCTGGTTTTGATGAGCGGTGTCGTCCTTATTGGAGCGTCGCGCCACGTGCCGCATAGGGGGGTTGCCTAATGGAATTCTGGCGCATCCTCGCAGTTATTATCGCAGCGATGTTTGGTGGTTTAGGTCCCTCGTTTTTCAAAAAGGCGTCTACCCACCGATCGGTGATGGCCTTGCTTCAGGGAAAGGATATCTACATCGCAGTTGGTGCTTATGGTTTATCATCAATCCTCTTCATTCCGGCGTTAAGCGGTGGCGATCTTTCCGTCCTCTATCCGCTCGTCGGCACATCCAATGTCTGGGCATGCATCTTTGCAGTGAAGCTGTTAGGGGAGAGAATGTCAAAAAGAAAGTGGTGGGGTATCGGTCTTATTGTGCTTGGGCTTGCGCTCATTGGCTTTGGGAGCTGATAGTCTACCTGAGTAAAAATGGGGCGAAGCCTCTTTTTTGGGCACTCTTTATAAATCATCCAGTCCATCTGGGGATATGGCGATCTACCGTTTTCCGCACGTGACAGGGGAGTATTTCCTTGACGAGCATCTGCGTCCAGCAAAGCCAACATCGGACGCCCAAGATCTTCCAATCTCACTGATTCCCCAAGCCCTCATCCCATGTAAGGATCCCAAGTTCTTTAAGACCTTCCACGAGGAGCTTCTCAAGAAAGTTAGAAGTGATGTAAAGAACGCGACCAAGCGTGATCAGCTCATCATCCAGCTCATCTCGCATATCGATGAACTGGACAAGACTCTTAATAATCTCTCCAAGCGCTTGCGAGAATGGGCTGCGTATTACACGCCAGAGCAGGAGCGCGGGTACAGTGATCATCTCGAGTTTGCCAAAGCGCTCCTAGCTGAACCAAGGGAAGCTTTCCTTAAAAAAGCAAGGCGCGCTGTCTCGATGGGTATTGATCTCTCGAAAACAGATCATGAGACCCTCAAGTCCGCGGCCTTGATGGTGATCAATCTCTATACGTATCGTCAGTTGCAGGAAGAAGCCCTCAAACTAGTGATGGAGGATCTCGCTCCGAACACCACCGCGCTTGCTGGTTATCGGATTGGCGCAAAGCTCATCGCGCATGCTGGTTCGTTGCAGCGTTTTGCGAAGCTTCCAGCATCGACCATCCAGTTATTGGGCGCCGAGAAGGCCTTGTTCCGTCATATCAGAACAGGTGCGAAGTCTCCAAAGCATGGGCTCCTTATCCAGCATCCCATTGTGGCGTTATCAAAAGATAAAGGTCGTGCAGCACGAGTTCTTGCGGACAAGATTGCGATTGCTGCGCGTGTGGATTATTTCAAGGGATCATTTTGTGGTGATCGGCTCAAGCGGGAAGTCGAAGAGAAGGTGGGAAGATGAACCAATCCATTCTCATTACAGTATCCTGTCTGCTCCTCATCCTAGCGTCCTGTCAAGATGTCGACGAATCCGACGGCAAGAAATCTCCTGTGACTATAGAGAACTTTGATGAGTTTCAAAAGGAGATAGAAGATATCACCGGCGAGCCATTAGTCATTTCCCAAGCGCAAGCAAAGGCGTCAAGTTGTGGTGATGGTTCATGTGGCCGTGGTGAGAACAAGTGTTCATGTGAGCAGGACTGTGGTCGTTGCGCAGGTTTTGCCTCAAATCTCACGCAATGGAAATGTGTATCTGGTGAATGCGCGCTCACAAAGGTTGAAGGCATCTGTGGCAATGGCTTGTGTGAAGCTGGTGAGCTCGCGTCCTGTCGCCAAGACTGTCCTGATTGTCGTGATGGCAATGCGTGCACAAAGGATGTCTTTGATCCAGTTGCGCAAAAGTGCGCGTATACACAGATCACTCCCTGCTGCGGCAACAGTCTGTGTGAATCAAGTGAAGATGATCGGTGTCTCATCGATTGTCCGTCGTCTGACAACAAGAACATCACGCTTGCATCCTATCCGTTTCCATTTGTGTCATATCCTAACTTCAATGCAAATATTGTCGTTGGCTCGAATGCAAGTGCAGAGCTTGTTGTTGCAGGGATTGACATCGTGCGGCCCTTGGTCTTTAAACAAGCGGGTGAAGGGTATTCAACGAATGCGCTTTTAGATACGCAAGTCTCATCCATAGAGAATAAGAATGTGATTCTCATTGGCAATGCATGTCATAACAAGTTCTCTCGCCAGTTGCTCCTGCCTTTAAGTAATGGAGAATGTCTTGATGGACAAAAGCAAGGCGAAGGACTTATTCGTCTGTATAAAACAGGAGACAACACCTATGCAATCCTCGTTGCTGGTTATGCTGGTTCTGATGTGCGCATCGCAGCTAAGGTTCTTGGGGATTTCAATGCATCAAAAACATCCCGATTAAGCGGGTTGGAGCGTCGAATATGATCAAGCCGTCACGATTACAGGGTATCTTTGAGATGCAGCGTGGTAAGTTCCGGAATCTGCTCACGAGGAATCTCGTCCCAGGCCGTCAAGTCTATGGCGAGCGTCTCTTCCATATCGATGGAATCGAGTATCGTGAATGGGATCCGGAGTCATCAAAGATCTGTGCGGCATTGCACAATGGCCTCTCGCAGATAGGCCTTAAGCCAGGCGATGTCGCACTCTACCTTGGCTGCTCGACTGGTACCACAGTGTCTCATGTTTCAGACCTGGTCGGCGAGGCTGGTTTTGTCTTCGCAGTCGACCTTGCGCCACGGGTGCTTCGTGAACTTATTTTCATCGTGGAGGATCGCCACAATCTCGCCCCCATCCTCTGTGATGCTAATCGTGTCGATCTTCTTGCCAAGTTTGTTTGCCAAGTTGATTGGCTTTTTCAAGACATTGCGCAGCGTGATCAAGTGGGGATTTTCCAAAAGAATGTCAATACCTTTCTCAAGCCAGGTGGATTCGGCGTGCTTGCGATCAAGGCCCGTTCGATCAATGTTGCCAGGGCTCCCAAGCAGATCTTCCTTGATGTCAGAAGAGAGCTCGAAAAATCCTTCACTATAGTAGATTATCGCGAGCTTGATCCATTTCAAAAAGATCACGCGCTCTTTGTCGTGAAGAAGGCGCTCATGGCTCCTTTGATCAATGTGTCGGAGCCAAAGGCACAGCAGTTCAAGGCGTCTGGTATTCGTGGTCCGACCTACCCTCCGACGATAAACCTTTTAAGGACGACAGGTCCCTGACCATGCTATGGCCCTTCGAGTCCATAATACGCTGTCCCGCAAGCTTGAGTCCTTCAAGCCGCTTGATGACAAGAATGTGAAGCTCTACACGTGTGGTCCCACAGTGTATAATGTCGCGCATGTGGGTAATTGGCGTGCCTTTCTCTTCTATGATCTCTTCAAACGGTATCTGTCATATCGCGGATTCAAAGTAACGCACGTGATGAATATTACGGATGTTGATGATAAGATCATCCGTGATTGTCAAAAAACAGGGCTGTCCCGGGAAGCGTTCACAAAGAAATATACCGACCTGTTCCTTGAAGATGAGAAGACCATCGGAATCCTGTCCCCAGATCACATGCCCAGGGCAACAGAGTATGTTGGTGATATGATTAGTCTTATCCAATCCCTTATGGATAAAGGGTTTGCGTATCGCGCCGATGAGGGGGTCTATTTCAGGGTGTCTGCGTTCAAATCCTACGGAAAGCTCTCCGGAATCGACCAAGAGCAGTTGCTTGCAGGCGGCTCTGGTCGGCTCACTGCCGACGAGTATGACAAGTCCAGTGTCCAGGACTTCGCGTTATGGAAGTTCCACGTTCCTGCTGATGGTGATGTGATGTGGGATGCGCCCTTTGGCAAGGGTCGTCCTGGGTGGCATATCGAGTGTTCTGCGATGGCACGGCGTCTCCTAGGCGATCAGCTTGATGTGCATATGGGTGGTGTTGATCTGATTTTTCCGCATCACGAAAATGAGATTGCGCAAATTGAGCCTGTCTCAAAGAAGCGTTTTACAACGTATTGGCTGCATAATGAGCATTTGCTTGTTGATGGCAAGAAGATGTCAAAGTCCCTGGGTAATTTCTATACCCTGCGGGATCTCTTGGCAAAGGGTCACAAGCCATTGGCGATTCGTTATCTCTTCATCTCAACGCATTATCGGCAGAAATTCAATTTGTCAATGGAAGCTCTGCACTCAGCCGAAGTTGCAGTTAAGACCTTTGATGAGTTTCTTATTCACCTCCAGGACGCGGCAGCTGAAAATGACAATCCCAAGCTTCCAAGGTTAATCGCAAAGACCGAGAAGTCCTTTCAAAAGGCGATGGATAATGATCTGAACATCTCCGAGGCTCTTGCGCATCTGCACAACTTCATGTCGCAGATCAACAAGCTGCGTGCCAAGCTATCCAAAAAAGACACAAAAGAAATCAAGGACTTTATGCTCCGCATCAACACCGTCCTGGGAGTCATGTCAGAACATAAAGATGAAGCTCCAAAAGACATCTTGGATCTGGTTGCAAAGAGAGAAATGGCAAGAAAAGCAAAGGTCTGGAAAGAATCTGACGCGATCCGTGACCAGCTAAAGGTAAAGGGGTGGTATGTCGAGGATTTGCCTCAAGGGCCAAGGCCAAGAAGGATCGAGTAAGATGGGTAGTAAGGAACTGTTCTTTCAAAGGTACGCCGATCTTGGTGAGTCGCCTCGTGATGTGCGGGTCCACCAAACGATTCGGGTCAATACGTTAAAGACGACTCACCAACTGCTTAAGGATCGTCTTGAGCGTAACAATTTCAAGCTTGAGCGCATCCCGTGGTTGCAGGATGGTTTCGCAGTCAAGAAGTCTAAGCAGTCGATCGGATCAACGACAGAATACCTGCTTGGTCATTATTACACGCAAGAAGCTGCGGCCCAGCTTCCGGTCCATGTTCTTGATCCAAAACCCGGCGACATGATTTTAGACATGACCGCCGCTCCTGGTGGCAAGACCACGCAGATGAGTCAACTGATGCAAAACAAGGGAACGATTATTGCACTGGATCTTTCCAACAGGTTGTATAGTCTCAAGAACAATATTGAGCGTATGGGTGCATCCAATGTTATGGTGTACAAAAAAGATGCTAGATTCGTGACTGATTTCAAGCTTCAATTCGACAAGATCCTCTTAGATGCTCCGTGCAGTGGGAATTTTGTTGGGGATCGTGAATGGTTTGAGAAGCGCACGTTTGATGACATGAAGGTTCGCGCAAGGTTGCAAAAGGAGCTGATCAAAGCAGCTGCAAAAGTGCTCAAGCCAGGTGGCATACTTATCTATAGCACCTGCTCGCTAGAACCTGAAGAGAACGAAGAAGTGATTGATTTCATTCTCAAAAAGGACAATTCCCTTAGTCTCGCTCTGATTGATCTGCCCATCGGTGATCATGGTCTTCCCAAGGCATTCGGTCAATCCTTCCATCCTGATATGGCAAAGTGTCGTCGTCTGTGGCCGTGGAAGTCGCAGACGCAAGGATTTTTCATCGCCAAGGTGACGAAGCAATGAAGCAGTTGCAATCATTCGTCGCCAAGTGGGGAATAGAGTTTCCGTATGCAAGGGAGGAACTTATAGAATCATCGCAGAATGTCTTTCTTGCAAGCAAAGAACAGCGAGAGCGGCTCACGCAAATCCCGCGCGACATCTTCTCAATTGGCCTGCCATTGGGCGGTATTCGTCGGGGTCAATTTGTGCCAAGCTTTGTTCTCCTAGATGAGATCGCAGCGCGAGACGTCAAGAAAGCCATCCTCAGTGAAAAGGCAGAGTGGCTCTTTATTTGTGGTCGGGACGTGTTCAAGGAAGGGGTGGTGTCGTGCAATGCATTCCAAGGCGATTTCGTGATCATCCAGAACACAAGGAATGAATGTTTGGGATATGGTCGTCTTGAGAATGGGGCTCGAGTGTTTATCAAGAATCTTCTGGACCGAGGAGATTTCCTTCGCAGGGAGCGTCAGGCTGGTCGACAAAGGTAGCAGAGCCAGACTGTGAAATTATCTGGCGGGCGCAAATCAAAGTATGCGTTGTAGTGTTCAAGGATGGTCATACCTGCCATTCCAAGCTGGTTGCTGAATTCATCGTGTGTGTAAAATGCGAAGAATCGGGGCGTGGCGTATGCGCCTCTGACGGGTTTCTCGTGCATTCCAGCCTTTATGGAGATAAAATAACAAGAATTCGATGCGCTCACTCGCTTGATTTCCGCAAGTGATTGTCTAAGGTCTTTTTTTGGTATATGCAGAAGCGATGCGCAGGCCCAGACACCATCAAATGTCTGATTGGCAAAGGGCAGTGAAAGGATATTGCCTTGCACTCGTTGTACTGGAGTTGTGGCAAGGTCAAGAAGTTCTTTGCAGGCATCCAGTGCGATGTATTCATAGCCTGCTGGTACGAACAGCTGCCCATCTCTGCAATGAGCTGATCCAAGATCCAAGACGCGGCCGGATGGGAGATACGTCCGGAATCGGTCAAACATCGGTTGCCAGTTTTCGGTATTGGTGTGGTGTTCTGCAAAATGTGCTGCATTCTGGGAGTACGTCCGGATGGTTTGTTCAAGAAGCGAGGCCACAGCCTGTGGAGGGAGCGTTTGATTTATATGATTGAGCCCCCCAAACCTTTAAAACAAACCCGCTGCTTCTTTTGGGGTTTAAAAGGGGGCGAAACCCCCTTTTTCGGGGCTGTGGTCTAGCTTGGTATGATATCTGGTTCGGGACCAGGAGATCGCCGGTTCGAATCCGGCCAGCCCCATTGGGGTGATGAGCCGGGCGAATGTCCCGTGCTGGGTTTGCAGCAGCAAGCTCAAAAAAGAAAGAAAAAACCATCAGAAGGTTCATCTCTTTGTGCAGCTGTAAGGGGGCATGCCAGGAAAAAAGGTCTGGACATACGCCAAGTTCCATCCAGCAGGGCACGTTGGTTGATTCGTGAATACCACCGTCCCGCTCGGAAATACCTCTCTGTTCACTTCAGCAGGCCATTCCTTCTTGCAGCCGTTCTGCAGGCATAGTTCAGATGTCACAAGGCCTGCCGTTTTGACTTTGGAGAGTACGGAAAGTCCATATTCTACTCCAGGCAGGGCTCGGATGGTGGTCACTCCAGAGATTTCAACAGGGCCCCCAGAAATATTAACAGGTCCTCCAGAAACGACGAGGCTTCCGGTCTTGAGATTATTTGCGGACAACGAATCGAAGAAGTTGCCCTGGGTGCCGTTTCCTATAGGCCAGTCTTGCCGGCATCCATTCTGTAGGCACAGTTCGGATGTATGGACCACGTTGGTTCTGAACCTGCCGGGTACCATGAGCCCAAATTCTGCTCCAGGCGGGGCTTGGATGGTTGTGGCTCCGATGATATCCACCGGTCCTCCAGAAACGACGAGGCTTCCGGTTTTGATTCCTTGTGGAACATTGAGGCCGTATTCGGTTCTCCTTCGTGAGGATGGCAGGATTTGTATGTTTCCCCGGACATCAAGTGTGGATTCAGGGGTGTTCACTTGGATATCTGATGCGTCTGTGTTTGCGATCTGCAGTCCAGTCGCTTTGTCTAAGGAGCGTTGACTCCAAGGAGGGTTCGATCCGGGCGTTGAGGTGCATCCTGCAAGCAAAATCATCATCAATAACGTGAACGAGAATAGGGTCATTAATCGTTTCATGGTCTCACCTTCGACTATTGGTGAGCATTTCCCCAGAAAACTAGAATATATATATA
>JACQSU010000075.1 GCA_016211165.1 Candidatus Woesearchaeota archaeon
AGCTTGTGCTCTTCTTCGAGACGCAGAAGCTCATTGTACTTTGCAACGCGCTCGCCCCGCGCAGGAGCGCCGAGCTTGATTTGGCCAGTACCAAGACCCACAGCAAGGTCTGCGATGAAGGTGTCAGTCGTCTCACCAGATCTGTGGCTCACCATCGTACGCCATCCTGCATTGGATGCGAGGCGCCATGATGCAATGGACTCTGTTAGTGTACCAATCTGATTGGGTTTGAGCAACAGGACAGAGCACGAGCGTTTCGAGATCGCCTCTCTGATGCGCGCAGGGTTTGTCGTGAGCAGATCATCACCGACGATCTGACAACGCCTCCCTACCATTTTTGCGAACTCTGCAAACGACGTGAAGTCCTCTTGATGGAATGGATCCTCGATGCTTATGATAGGAAATTCGTCAATAAGATCAATGTAGCGATCACGCATCTCCTTTGTTGACACGGACACACCTTCAAAATCGTAGGACCTGTCTTTGGCATTGTAGAACTCACTTGCCGCACAGTCCAGGGCAAGCTTGATCTTTCCGTCGTAGCCAGCCTGCTCGATTGCGTTTTGCAGTACCTTGATCGGCTCAAGATAATGCTTCATCACAGGAGCAAAACCTCCCTCATCGCCTACATTTGTGGATTGCATGCCGTATTGTTCAAGAAGAAGCTGCTTTAATGAGCGATACGTCTCTGCGACCATCTGCGTGGCCTGCGCAAATGATTTGGCTCCTGTGGGGATGATCATATATTCTTGGAAATCAAGACCGTTGCCGGCGTGCCTACCGCCATTAATGACATTGGCACATGGTAGTGGGAGACAGGGTTTTTTGACGCCAGCGAGTCTTGCAATGTATTGAAACGTGGGAATGTCTTGGGTGTATGCTGCTGCTCTTGCAGCGGCAAGCGAGACTCCAAGAATCGCATTAGCGCCTAATCGCCGCTTGTCCTTGGTGCCATCGAGTTTGATGAGCGTCTTGTCAATGAGCTCTTGATTCGCAACGTCAAGACCCTTGAGGCGTTTGGCGATGATCTTACTGACATTGTTAACTGCCTTTTGCACGCCGAGACCATGATAACGCGTGCCGCCATCGCGAAGTTCTTGTGCTTCGTGAATGCCAGTTGAAGCACCGCTTGGCACGGATTGATAAGAGCAGATTCCATCTTCGGTAGTGAGGTATACTTCGATAGTGGGGTTTCCCCTGCTATCAAGGATTTCCCGCGCCGCAATGGACTTGATGTTCATGCGAAAAACCATAGCAGAAAGGAGATATAAGCGTACCGGAAAATCGTTTATTGTCCCTTCGGCTCGGGACATAAACGATCTTTTTGGTCATAACTTGACTGTCTTTATAGGAGGAGCTTCAAAGAGGGGGCAAAGCCCACTCTTTGTTTATTTGCCTGCAATAAAGTCCCGGTATTCACGCTCAACTTGTCTCATGTCGGCAAGAAAACCGTTCATCCCATTCACCGTCACGGGGTGATAGAGGAAGTCTCGAGCTGCATCACGCGTTATCTTCCCTTCCACAGGTTTGACAAGGAAGTGTCTTCTCCTGCCTTGGCCATCTTCTGCATCTGGGCCTTAACCAAGGACGGATTTGTCGTCACGCCATCAAGAAGCCCTGTCTCTTTGGCCTTTGCAATGGCATCAAGATCCGCAGTGTCGATGAGGAGTTTGACCATGTGTGGGGGTTTGCAGGGTCGTATTTATTCCTTTCTGGAGGATATTGAACGATTTTCAAAATCCTTTAACATTGTAGAGCACAGCAGCATTCTCCCAAAAGATCTTGCGCTTGATAGCATCTTCGCATGGAATGGACTGAATCTTAGCCACTTGTGCCTCTACTGAACCCCACGGATGGTCGGATGCAAACAAGAGATGTGACAGAGCCTCAAGATTGTGCTTACAGAGGTAATCCACCATGAAGTTCGGGCCAAAGTCAACACACCAACTCGTGTCGGTGTATATCTTGTAACCCTGTCTCACCCATTCTGCGAATCTTGGCACAAGCCAGAAGATACCTGCTGCTGTGCCGCCCATATGAACAAGCTGAACTCGAATATCCTTCCCGTAGTGCTGGACGAACTTTTCATACTTTGAAATTGAAGACCTCCCATCTCCCGTGTGCATGTGGAGAACCATGTCGAGGTCTTGGGCTGTCGTGAGGATCTTGTGCATGTTCTTTCGAAACTCACCAGTCCAGGAATCAGGATTTGGCGAGTAGGAGACCTGCCACGCATTCGGACTCATCTTGAGGGCGACGATCCCCTTTGGCTTGTGAGAGCGCAAGGACTCGAGGACCTGCTGCGTGTGCTTGGAGCATTCTGGCATTGGATTCACCCAGAGACCGCCGAGGATCTGTGGATGGAACTCGACCGCTTCCAAGACGACGGGATTGAGCGTTGTGAACGGATAGAACGGATCAGGGGTATAGTGGGGGACGGCAACGCACGCAGTGATGCCTCGCTGCTGCATATGCTCGGCTTGGGCTCGACCATCTGGGACTTCCCTGCTGCTAAAGATGTGAATATCATTTCCTTTGAGATGCTGGGTCCCAAAGGCGCCGATATGGCAATGGGCGTCAAAGAGCCGAACACGGTCCATCGACCCGCACTCGTATGGACGTTAATAAAGCTGGTTGCAAAAGGGTTAAAAGCAATGTGAATACCCGCAACGCATGAAAATTTCCAATCTTAGTCCTGTGCAATGGATAGCTGTACTCCTCATTGTATACTTGATCGTACACATTATTTTAATGATTCTTGGCATCATCTCTCGGCTTATGTTCTGGATCATCCTCATCATCATTGCAATTGTCGCGTACAAGGGAATACCACAATGGAGGAGGTAGTGAGTCAAAGGAATCAGAGAGCTTCACTTTCTTCCATCAATCTCTGCGCGCAGGGTCTTTAGCAGCTGCTCGATCTTCCATTCGCCATGGATAACATTATCACGCGTGCGGACATTCACTGATTTGTTCGCGACTTCCTGATCGCCGACAACGATGATGTAATTCCACTGCTCAAGCTGCGCCTCGCGAATCTTCTTGCCAATGGTCTCGGCGCGCGTGTCTGTTTGCGCCCTGACACGATCCTCCCGAAGGATGCGCACAATCTCATCAGCGTAATGCGCCGTCTTTTCAGACACTGAAAGCACCTTGACTTGCCTAGGAGAAATCCAGAGTGGGAATTTGCCAGCGAAGTGCTCAATAAGGATTCCAATGAATCGCTCAAGCGAACCAAGAATCGCGCGGTGTATCACCACCGGACGATGTTTTTTACCGTCCTGACCTTCATATAACAAGTCGAAACGCTCCGCCTGATTAAAATCAAGCTGAACTGTCGCCAACTGCCAGGATCTACCAATCGAATCCCTTACGTGCACGTCGATCTTTGGACCATAGAATGCGCCATCGCCAGGATTGATCCTGTACTCGATCTTGTTTTTCTCCAATACCTTTTGAAGCGTCACCTCTGCCTGATCCCAAACCTTGACGTCACCAAGGAAGCTATCCGGCCGAGTCGAAAGCTCCATCCTGTACGTGAATCCAAATGTGTCAACATAGAGTTTCTTAAGAAGATCAAGAATACCATTGATCTCCTCCTCAACTTGATCCAGCCTACAGTACAGATGAGCATCATCCTGTGTAAGCTTGCGAACTCGCGTAAGACCCCCAAGAACACCGGAAAGCTCGTTTCGATGGAGGACGCCAAAGTCTGCCATCCTAATAGGAAGTTCACGGTACGAATGCGCATGCGCCTTAAACATCAATGCGTGAGATGGGCAGTTCATAGGCTTAAGCGAAAACTCCCTACCCTCCACAGTTGTAAGAAACATATTCTGCCGATAATGCTCCCAGTGGCCGGACAACTCCCAAAGCTGTTTGTCAAACACCACTGGCGTCATCACCTCTTCATAACCCCTTTGGAAGTACTCATCACGAAGAAATGAGACAAGCTCATTGAACATCACCACCCCATTGGCAAAGAAGAACGCAGAACCAGGAGAAAACTCATGCATCATAAAAAGATCAAGCTCACGCCCAATCCTTCGATGATCACGCTTCTCTGCTTCCTCACGTTGTTTAATATATTCGTCGAGCTCTTTCTGACTCGGGAATGAGATGCCATACACCCTCGTAAGCTGTCTGTTCTTTGCATCGCCACGCCAATAGGCCTTCGCGACCATCGTGAGCTTAAACGCCTTGATACAGCCAGTGCTTGGCACGTGAGGACCCCTGCACAAATCCATAAACTTCTCGCCGATCTGGTATGCCGAAAGCTTGCCGCCTGCCAATGCGAACTCGGAAGCCATCTCGACTTTGTACTTGTTATGCAGAAACTTCTGCTTAACCTCATCAAGCGTAAGTTCATGCCGCAAGCATCTCTCATCCCTTGCCACAATCTCCTTCATCCTTGCTTCAATCTTAGGAAAATCAGCCTCTGTAATGGGAAGGTCATCGAAATCGTAATAGAATCCTTCCTCCACAGCAGGACCGATCGTGTTCTTGGCCTCGGGATAGAGCTCTTGGATTGCGTAGGCAAAGACGTGTGCTGTACTGTGTCGGAACACATCCTTACCCTCTGGACTCTTGAATGTGACAACCTCAATCTTCGCGTCTTCATTGATTGGCTTCCAGACATCGACAAGTTCGCCATTCACCTTGATCGCAAGAGCGTCCTTAGCAAGCCTCGGCCCGATGGACCTCGCAATGTCAAGGCCGGTGCACCCCTTTGGATGCTGATGCTTGCTTTCATCTGGAAGCATGACGGTGATGTCTGTCATACGCGAGGCAACCGACGGCGGATATTTAAATGTTGTCTGGAAAAAGGGGGCTACGCCCCCTTTTAAACCCCCTAAAAAGGAGAGACCCCCTTTTAAACCAGCCGGGTGTTTGCATGCATGGCATATCCACACCAGCCACTCAGCGATTCAAGGACTTTCCATGATTCCAGATTAGTGGTTTGATAGGAGTCAAGGAGCTCGGTGAGCCTATATCTGATTTTTCGTAGGTTTCTTGGCCTGGGAGTTTTGTGATGATAGTGCACCCGAAACCCAAGCAGGGTAACTCCTTGCTCAAGCGAACCTATTGAACATTTGGTCGGATGCGTCCCGCGCCGACTCATCTTTTCATTTTGGACGCATTATTGCCTGATGCTTGCGCTTCTCGTATGTGTAGAAATCATAGGCGCCAAGCGCAAGGATGAGCGCAAGCAAAAGATACCACCACCAGCTGACCGGCTCCGCAGGCACGGCAGGACGCTCAATAAGCGGAACCGTAGTGATCAAGGGCGGAGATGGCCTTGAAGGCTGCACGGGAACTGGCTCGGCGACCTCGGGGCGGGCTCCTCCAAGATCGCCAAAGATACCTGTTGCGATTGGAACCGATGGCCGAGTCTCTACGATCTCCTGGCGCGGCACGGGCAGCTTGGTGATCGGTATGATATACCTGGTACCGCCACTACTCGTCGCACCAATTGGCGCCGGAAGATCACAGGTATTGCTGTTATTTTGCGTTGAGTGATTGACCTGCGTGGCGCAAAGCGTGGCATTGATTTCAGTGGAATTGAACAATGTGGAATTTGTATTGTTGGAATTGACCAATGAGACATTGATCTTGATGCTTGCAATTGATGAGCTGTTGCCAGAAGTCGTATCAATGTAGAGCGAGCGCACGAGCGTCGAGCGGTTCTGCAAACGCGTAAGGGATACATTGGATGAATTGACGCTTGCATCCGTGAGATTGGAGCGGGAGATGTTGCTATCACGAACGCTGCTATTGATAATAGTCGAGAAGATCACGGACGAGTTGACTACCACGGACGGGGCGATTAATGATCCTAAGATGTCTGATGCATTGATGCTGCTTGCGATTACTGTTGAGTTGACAAGAAGCGACGCGAGTTCAAGGGAGTGATTAACCCTGCTGTTCCTATCAGTGCTGTTCACTACGGAGGTGTTCACCTTAAATGAGTCAATGAACGTCGAGTTCGTTGAAGTGATATTGATAAGGGTTGAATTGGTGCAGTTGACATCGATAAGCGTCGACTGGATGATGACGCAGCCAACAGCGCTTGTGGCATTGACAAATGAGAGATTAAGGCGCGTGTCGATGAGGACCGAAGCGTCCGATGAGGCGTTGTTGCAGGCGACTGCCGTAAGGCTAGAACCAAGAACAGAACATCCGGTCTCGTTGGTAGACACAGTGACTGATCGCGTGTTGTTGCTTCGCAACACGACGCTATTGGTCTTTGTAGAGTTGGTGCAGTTGCTTGATGATAGATTGGACGCGATGAGATTACAGTCAGTGCCAACAGAGCTTGTGATGTTTGACACATTTTGCAATCCACCGACAAATGTCGCATTTAGGAAACTTGCATTGGCGCAGGAAAGTCCGACAAGCCGGCTGTTGAGGACAACACATCCAGTCTCGTTTGAGCGATCCACGCTTGAGTTGACATTTGTGGAAGTGATGGCATTGCTTGACGTCTTGGAACTGTTGGTCTCATTGCTCCTGACAAGGACGCTGTTATTATTCGTGCTGTTCACACTGGTCACCTGGATCTTCGTGGAGTTCAGGCAGAAACCGCCCTGAATGTTTGATGTGAAGATCGCACAATTCGTCTCATTGGACTGAATAATGACGCTGTCATTGTTGCTTGAATTGATCGCAAAGACTCCTGTCTTGGTTGAGTTCACGCATGCAGTGTTGTTAAGCGTGCTGGATGTGACAACGCAGGCGACCTCGGAGGAATTCAGGATGGTACTGTTAACATTGACTGATCCTTGCTTTGTCGAATTGATGCACGTCGAGAGCTGGATCTGGCCCCCTTGCAGCGTGCACTGATTTTCTACGGAATTGTTCACTATCGTGTTGTTGTCAAGGCTTGATGTCTTTGTCGAGTTAAGAATGGTTGAATTAAGGCAAATCGAGCCTGTCACTACACTTCCCTGGATGAAACAGCTCGTCTCATTAGACTGCGTCACATTACTATTGATATCGGTCGAATTAATAACGATCGCCTGAGACTTGGTGCTGTTCACTTCTGTTGAATTCACGATGACGCTGCGGTTATTAAAGGAGTTCTGCGAGAACACGTCTGTCTTATTCGAGCCGATGCAGTTCGTATTATTAAGGAAGCTTCCAATGACCCGGCAGTCTGACTCATTTGAGACAATGACAACTGAATCGTTGTCAAAACTGCTGATGACAATAGAGAAAGCCTTTGTCGAGTTTGTGCAATTCGAGGACTGGAGGCTGCTGGAGTTTGCAATACAATTGCGCTCGTCAGAGTTATTCACTGTGGCATTCAGGTTAATCGAGAAGAATTTGGTAGAGTTAAGAATCGTCGAATCTGTGCAGTTTGAGCCAATGACTAGTGAGAGGGAGTCAACGGCGCAATTGTTAAGCGTGCTATTGATGATGTTCGAGTTCACCAATACTGTCTCATTCTCAAAGATCCTGCTATAACCTTGCGAGGATCCATCGCACGTCACATTGTAGAGGAAGGTCCCATTCTGCGGAATGGTATGATTGACCTCGAAAAAGGATGAGGTTGTATTAAGAGTCATATTCGTGAGCAAAACAGATCCAGTGATGTTGATGCGCAGCTCACAGAACACACCTGTTCCCTGGACTCGATCCCCTGTAATATTACTATAATTTGCAAAGAAGGTGAATGACTGATTCACCCGTGGACGCAGATTGCCCCGTTGCGGGTCAGTATCATCAAAGATCGTCAGGTTGGCATTAATCGAGAAGTTCGTAAACTCCGTGTTGTTACTTGAACCAGTCGAGTCATTGGTGAGGAATGCCACGACAAACACGCCGGAGTGGTTTGTGCCGTTAAAGAACGTGGTGAAGTGGTCGGTGCCAGTCGCGGCGAGCGTATGCGTCACAACAACGCCGTCAGGCATCGTGATCTGCGCGCGCACTGTATCCACCCCATCTGGGTCAGTGACGTTGACTGTGATATTGACACTCTGACTCTCATTGACCAAGGATCCATTGGCAGGCGAGCGTATCAGCACCTTGGGCGGCGTGATTGGCGTGAGCACATTGCCTAAACAGATGAACGACTGCAGAATAGAGTTGTTCAGATTGCAGCCGGTGATCACAGAGTTGTTGGCAGTCACATTGCTTAGATTCGAGCTCTGCGTCGGCGTATTGATAATCGTGGTGTTAATGCAGGTCGAATTCTGGAATCTTGCATTGATAAGCTGACAGAAGCTCTCGACCGAGGCATTCGCCGTGCTGTTGGTATTGTTTGAGAATAACACGCTGGAATTAAGCTTTGTAGAATTCACGCAAAATCCGCCACCGACAAATGCATTAGCGTCCCTGCATCGGTCCTGATTCGTGGCGTTCACGGTGCTATTCACGCAAGAGCCATTCACGAGGACTGAATTAATCACCGTGCACGACACCTCGTTTGTGAGATTGATTGTTGAGTTGCGGTTTATTGATTGCGAAGCGTTGAGGAAAAGCTTTGTCGAGTTTATGCAACTGCTATTCTGGAAGATGACATTAAAGAGAATGCAGTTTGACTCGACGCTGTTGTTTGTCGTGGCATTGGTATCCTGGCTGTCGACCTTAGTGGAGTTTACGATCGTGGAGTTGAGACATGATGAGTTGATGACGATGGAGTTGAATATCGTGCACCCATTGATGTTTGGACTGTTGTTGACTGTGGAATTCTCCACAGTGGCATTTGGCACGAAGTTAACGAAGGTGTTGTTGATGCACACGATATTTGTGAGCGTCACATTAAAGAGCCCACAGCCCTGCTCTGTCACATTGCTCACATTCGCGCGATCATTGCGCGAGTTGTTGATTATGGAATTCACTTTGGTGGAATTGATGCATGCGGAGTTGAGCAAGATGGAATTCACAAGGGCGCAGTCGATTTCCGAAGAGTTGAGCGCAGTGCTATTGGTGTTGTTACTGCGAATGGCAGTCGTCGTGGTCTTATTTGATCGGATACAGAAGCTCGCGTCAAGGGAACTTGAGAAGATCACGCAAGCCGTTGCATTGGAGCTTGTAAAGACAGAGCTATTGAGCGTCGAGGCGAGCAGGAATCCATTCTGGGCTGTCGCATTGGTGCAATTCGATCCCTGCGCCGTGAGGTTCTGGGCCTGACATCCGTTTTCTGCGGTCCTATTAACCAAACTGCTGTTGTCCACGCTATTGATCTTTACCGAGTCGATGATCGTTGAATTAAAGCACGTGCTGTTGATAAGCGTGGAGTTGATGATAAGGCAATTATCAAGTCGCGTGGTATTGAGAACCAGATTGACACAGTCCTGATTCGCGATGCTTGTGCTCACCAGTGTGCAGTTGAATTGGGTGCCATTGATGTGCGTGCTATTGATGTTTGTTGAATTCGTGCTGTTAACCTGGGCAAGTGTGCTGTTGACGCAGACTGTGTTTTGCAAGGTGCTATTGCGGATGACGCAGGAGATGGACGTCGCATTGATAAGCGTGCTGTTGATAGTCGATGTCTCCAAGACAACGGATGAGTTAAACGTGCCATTAACACATGAACCTCCAGCCAGATGCGAGGACTGCACTCGGCAGTCGGATTCCGACGTGCTGTTGATAATGGAGTTGTTATTAAGAGAGTTTTGCGATGTGACATTTTGCTTCGTTGATGAGATACAGTTCGTGTTTGTAAGCGCGCTTGAGAGGATGACGCACGACGACTCATTGGAGCGGATTGCCACGGAGCTGTTCTGATTGCTTGAGACCGAGACGACGCTGGTTTTTGTGCTATTTGTGCACGTTGATGACTGCAGGTTTGAACTGATGAGGAAACAATTCGTCTCTGTCGACAAATTGAGCGTGGAGAGGTTGTTCACCGAGCCAGTCTTTGTAGACCCCACAATGGTTGAGTTAAAACAGGATGAATTCACGACTGTGGAGGAGAGAACGGTGCACGACGACTCGTTTGAACGCATAAGGACGGAGTTGTTATTAAAACTCCCCGAGGCATTCACAGCCAGCTTTGTTGAATTCGTGCAATTGCTTATGAATATCTGCGAACTCTGCGCATTGCAACTCTGCTCGATGCTGTTATTGATGATGGAATTGTTGTCTACGGAATTAGTCTTCTGGGAATTGATGATCGTCGAATTAAAGCATACACTATTGATAAGCGAGCTGTTGGTGAACACACAGTTATCAAGACGACTGCCATTGAGCACGGTGTTAAGACAGTCCTGACCTGCGAACACCACATTGACTAACGTACAGTTAATCTCCGTGCCGTTGGCGTAGGTGGAATTGATGTTTGTCGAATTATGCACCGTGGACTCAAGCTTTGATGAATTGCGGCACACCGAGTTATGGACAATGGAGTTTCTAATAAAACAGTCCTGGAATGTGGAGTTGAACGTCGAGGAGTTCGTTAAGTTGGACTGCAGAAGAATCGATGCAACAAGGGTAGTGTTTGTGCAGTTGCCCCCTGTTGCACTGCCAAACTGGACGCGACAATTCTCCTCGGCCGTGCCATTGACGATTGTGTTGTTATTAAGAGAGCCAATAGCGATCACGCCCTCTTTTGTTGAATTGATACAGGTCGTGGATGTGAGGACTGAACGAATCAGCGAACAGCCAATCTCCGTGCTCGCATGCGCCGAGGAATTGATATTACTTGAATTAACCACAAGCGACGAGGTCTTATTGCTAAAAGCGAGCTGAGAATTCTGGAGGGCGCTGCTATTGATAATGCTAAAATTCACTGTGGAGTTGACGACTGTAGAATTCGTATTATTGCTCCCTGTCTCATTGATACTGATCTTAAAGGAGTTCACGCAAGAGGTATTGACCGCAAAAGACACTCCAGTTATCGAACAATTATCCACGACCAAAGACGTCACATTGAATTGCGTCGTGATTGTGGCATTGTGGTTTCCGTGTTCATCGACTGCATCAAAACGCACGATATAGCGCCCTTCGAGCGTCGTGTTCATGAAGGTCGCATTGAAGATGTTGGCAGCCCCGCTAATAAGGATGAGAGAATCGACTACATTGTCAGGCCGAGTCACATTACCACTCACTAGCACTATAGTATCCGTGTCTGTTACATTAGCAGCAATGCGCACCTGCCCACCCACACTGAAATTGGTCTGGTTAACGGGCGTGACATTCGTCACAAGAGGAGCGGTGTTGTTTGACACGATGGTAATGTTATCTGCAGCAGTGAGCTTGACAAATCCCACATCCGTGCCATTGCAGGTCGCATTCCAATAAATGAAACCACCTTGCGAGATCTGCGTCGTGTTAAATACGTATAGCCCCTGCGAGGCGTTGAACGTCATATTGGTGATTAGGGGCGCTGATGTATTGACAAAAATCTCGCAGATCCCGCCTGTGACATTGCCACCAGTCTGATTCGTATAGTTGGCAAAAAAGCCTGTATTATTGAACGTGAACCGTGTCTGCGAGCCGCGCTCAGTGTCGTTATCATCAAAGACAGAGAGGTTCGCATTCTCACCGGACGCGAAACCAGAAAAATGCGAAACAGTCACATTCAGACTGCTGCCATCACACGCGATCCTTGTGCACGAAGGATCCGTGCCGCTGTGGCAGACCCGACCGACGGCAACTATCGCGTCCAATGTCATGAAGTGGCCTGGAGCAAAGAGAATGTCCTGTGCGCAACTTGAGACGTTAAGCGTGATGTTCGCCGTGCGATTAAAACTTCGATCAAGCAGCGTACTGTTTAAGGAGATGAACCTCTGCCCGATTCGAATGCCAAGATCAAGATTCGCATTTGACACATTCACGGATTCATTCCATTGAATACGACCAAGAGCATTGGCCACAACTACATCCGTCACATTGGTCAGATCAGGTGAGACATTAAACGCAGTGGTTCCATTTGCATTGCTAAAATTCGAGGCAGATGGCTCGAAACGCTGGACGAGCTGGGCAACGATGTTAAACGTGCCAGTACGATCATCCTCATACACGACCACAAAGCGATTCTCCCTGCTATTGAACGCAGGACGAACATTGATCTGGAACGTGCCTCCCTGCCTGCGGAACGTGATTGGAGTGCCAATCTTGTCTCCTGTCCTGTTGATGAGTTGCCCTGCAGCGTAACAGACTGCGCTTGCGGCAGTGCACTCCGTGAACGTCACCAAGTATTGCGACTGATTTGTTGAGAATGCCACACCTGGAAAGCCGGAATCATTAGCCCCACGCGTAATCTCAATCTGCGGTCCGAGCAGCGCTCCTTGGGAGCTGATGCGCTGCGCCGAGGTATCACAGTCCGCTGTTCCATTGAACTCCACAGTTGTACAATTGTCAAAGGCAACGAGAAATTCGTTATCGATCTCATTATAGACAAGCGCCGGCGCCAACTGCTGCTTGGGCCCTGCTGCGATGATAAACTCGCTTGTGTTGCGGGTTCCATTGGTATTGAGGATCACTCCAAAAAGATCCCACCCATCTGTTGAACGATTATCCGCATACACAGCAAGAAGCGTGTCATTCTTGAGATTGTATGCAAGCACGGGGAATTGGAAGATATCAAAGTCCGCAAACGCTTGCGAACCAGCACCAGTTATATTCGAGAGCACGAAGTCCCCTGGAGAGGAAGCGATGGTGAATGGAAGCCCCACAGTACCTCCAGTGACATTCACCACCTGACCCATCAGGGTATCGTTGTGTCCGTCGGTGAACACGCCAACCCCGAATGTGAGCGAATCATTGACCCAGATCACCATGAACGTGTTGTTCCGCGGATTATACGCGAGCGCAGGATGAGTCTGCAACCGAGACGTCTCGATGGAAACATTAAGACTATTCGTCACCCGACCACCGGACTCATTAAGGATCGTAACAAGAAGCTGGGGACCAACTGCCTCTGTTGTCCTGTTATGATACGCCACAAGATAACGCATCGAGGTATTGCTAAATGCCGCAGCCGGAAGCTCCTGATTCGAGTCCGTATCTGTGATATGCGTTTCATTCTGCCTCATATCAAGCGTGATATTCCCAGTGGTTCCATTCACAATCTGGCCAAAGATGTCTGTATCAGACCCCACCCTCTGATCCTGCCAAAAGACGAGGAAGGTATTATTCGGATGATTATACACAACATTCGGAACACGCTGATCGCCTGCGGCGCTTGAGATGTTGATATCATTATTGCTTTGCGGAAGAAACTTCTGGATGGAAAATCCGCTATCGCCAAGCTTATCGGAGATTGGTGTTGTGCGACGCACTTCACGCCCAGGCAACTTCGCAGGGAGCGGCTCAATAACGATGGGCGTATACGAAGAGATTGCGACTACAAAAGGATCAT
>JACQSU010000074.1 GCA_016211165.1 Candidatus Woesearchaeota archaeon
CTTCTACCACATCCTGGGGTGAATACGTGAACAACCTGTCAACAGAAGCATACGCCATCACATTCCATAGCGACCTGCGCAAACTGACACCTGCCGACATGCTTGGAACCAAATACCTCGCCTACTACCCCATTGTACGAGAACAACTAATCCCTGCAGGAACTCCACTTAGCCAAGCATACAGAATCCAATCCACGTCATCTGAGCTTGCTCCCTTCTTCGCCGAAATCGAAGAGACTGCACCCTTGTGCGTGGGATCAGCACGAGAAGACCTTGCAAGAAACCTTGCCACACAGACCGATCTACTATCTGGCAATTCTTCATATTTCGGCTGGCATAGACTCCTGCAATTCTCACAAACTTCAACATACATCGCAAGCGACCTTGTCGGATTCTCACTTCCAGCACAGCAACCATTCCATATCCTGACCAAAGAAGCGGAGAACTGGACCATCGGAGCAATCCCTGCAACAGACAGGAAACTTGCACCGGACCAGTATTCACCTGATCGGTCAGACCATCTGTACTTTGGAGCGATCATCGCACCCTATTGGCCCAGAACCGCCATCTCACCACAGGCAGTTCTCGTTGAGGTAAACCCCGCAGTCCGCTGCTACATGCAGATGCATCGAGAAGAGGAAGTTTACCCGAAGACCGAATACTGCTATGGCAATGCGTTCAACACACTTGAGGAGCTTTGTTATGATCACAACAACACCTGCGTTGGCGCCTTTGACGGGACTTCGTTCCAAAGACCATCCCCTATCTTTTTTTATGCACTTATGCAAGCATCAGGACGACTCCTCATGCAAAGCAGGAATCGCCAAGAACACGCGCGCGGCAAACCCCTTGTAGACTGCTATATGCACTCGGCAAGTTCGCTTAATGCCATTGTCGATCCATGCATCGTGCAAGTCTACGCACTCGCTGTACCTGTTTAGTAGAGCACACCAACACACAAATACTTGAGATCAGAAGAAACCGTCTTGCCATCCACCACGACTGTATTATCACCCTGCGTGAGCACGAATCCTGCCTTATCGATCGCCACTATTCGATGAAGCACATTCTTTGCGCCGTCGATCGACCTATCGAACATCACAATATCACCAACAACAAGATCTTTGGTACGAAATGGGGAATTAGTTTGGAAAGGAATCATCACTGCCTTATGACCAGCATCAATCCACGGATCCATACTATTTGAATCCTTGACATCGATGAGAAACCCCTTGTAGTGAGTTGCGATACGTTGCCCGAGAGCTTTGGTAAACTGATGATCATTTGCGACCCTTGGCGCAGGGGAAGCAAGGTCTTGTCCTTCGCTTACGAGAACCAGACGCTTCTTAAATGGCTTAAGCTCATTGTTTATTGTCTCAATGTCTTCGAGGATGGACTCGATTCTGAGGACTTTGCTGTCAATGTGAGACACCTTGGATTCTTGGGGCGCTGAGAGAATCTGATCACGGACCAATGTGACGAACTTCTCGATGAGGCCAAGCATAAGAATGATCTTGCTACACATCATAAAAGGCTTTTGAATCTCTTGTACCCTTAGGATAACAGGTTCACGAATTCTTCTCTTGACAATCCTGCCTGTTTTAAGATGGACGACAATGTCTTTGGAAGCACTACTTCTTTGCCGGAAATTCGTGGCAGTTTTGTCATGATACAGGCAACGGAACACTTATTGAGAAAGAAAATGTCACTGGTAAATGTCCTGCAACAATCCTTCTTCCCCAGCAATGGCAAGGTGGCCACTCACTGCTTCCTGAAGATTCTCCTGCGCTTCTTCAGGGGTATCGCCCATGCTCGCGACATCAAGTTCTGGGCACACCGACGCATACCTACCTTCTTCTTTGGTGATAACACAAGTCAAGATTATCTCTGTCATATAGCCTTGAAGGAGTACTTGGTATAAAAACATTGTTGAAGTCGACACCTTCATGGCCCATCCACAGTGAACAACACATTGTCCTTGCCAACATCGAACAATCCAAGCCTCGCACCTGCATCAAGCCAACCGTGGGCGTAATTAAGGGCTGCAAAGGCAGTGACGACGTTCCCTTGCTTCTCAAAGAACTTGGCGTCTTCGAAATATCGTGTTGCCATATCCAGAAAGTCCTTCGCTGCCGCATCGATGTTGAGTCTTGATGGGGCAGCGATTTTGACCTTGGCCAAAGCCCTTCTTGTCACGTCGAAATACCTTGCAAGCTGATGAGGAGTCACATGATCACGGGATGATTCAGCACATTCTTGCATGTACCATTCTTTTTAGCCCAGTTTAATAAAGCTTCACCAACAAAGAGGGCTATGCCCAAAAAATCATTTGTTTCCCGAGCTGAAGACAAATGGACAATAAACGATTTTCCCCAAATGGACCGAGACAAACTTGCCCGACGACTCCCCCCTATCACGGCCACGCACTTTTACAATCTCCACTCATGCCCTACACGCGTCTACCTTGACATGCATGGCGATCACTACAAACGATTACCACTCTCGGAATTCCTGCGCCAAAAGATCGCAGAAGGCGTCGAGCACGAACGAAGTGTACTATCAGGACTGCCTGATCTAACCCACATTGACTACGAAACCGACCAGGAAGGCCTGCACAAAACACTCGACGCGATGAGAGCAGGAGCAAGCATCATCAGCCAAGGCGTTCTGGTGCACGAAGGAATGGTCGGAAGGCCGGATCTCCTCATTCGAGACGAAGGCGTCTCGATCTTTGGCCCCTACCAATACTACGCATGCGACATCAAAAGCGGCAGAAGCGTCAAGTTCGCATATCAATTACAAGTCGCGTTCTACAGCGATCTTCTTGGAAAGACACAGGGCACGGTCCCCACACGAGCAGGCGTCATCTTGCACGATGGCAAAGAAAGACGCGTCGATCTTTTGAGAGTAAGACAACGATTTGAAGAAGCAAAACAACACATTACTTCAATCCGCGATGGAGTAAAGGACCATCCACACTTGTGCGCCGCGTGCAAGGAATGCGGGTGGAGAGCGGTATGCAAAGAGGAACTCCTCGGATCCGGTGATCTCTCCCTTATCAATGGACTTTCTCGCGAGTACCGTGCAGCCTATTATAACATCGGCATAAAAGACATCACAGAACTTTCACAGAGCGCGGTCAAACCGTCCCGCATCTCCCAGCGAGTCGCTGACAATTTCAGAGTGCAAGCACGCTCGCTAATCGAACACTCGCCTGTCTTGATCCACAAGATCGAGCTTCCTTCATCCCAGTCCATCATCTACTTTGATATCGAAGGAGAGACAGAACAAAAGATCTACTACCTGCTTGGATGCCTGCTTGTGCAAGACGGAGTCACGACATATCACCCATTCTTTGCTGAGAAACCATCAGACGAGCGACAGATGTGGAACGCATTCCTCACATGGATCAAGACCATCCCTGACTTTCACATCATCCATTACCACAACTACGAAAAATATGCCCTCGCAGGCCTTCGTCGCAAGTACGGATGCCCTGACGAACTCTACAAAACGATAAGTTCCCACATGACAGACCTCTTTAAACTAGTCAAAGACTCCATTGCATTCCCCATCCACTCATACTCGATTAAGGACCTTGCCAAGAGCATCGGATTTTGCTGGCGATCAGATACACCAGGAGGAGCGCAAAGCCTCTATTGGTACGCGATATGGGCAAAGACAGGCGATGCCAGCATCAAAGAGGCGCTCCTGCACTACAATGAAGACGACTGCCAGGCGATGAAACACGTTGTTGAGCATATCCAAAACTCGTTTAACACCTGAGCCGAAGGCGAGGGTGATTAAACAATTTTTATTCCTTGATTATTCCATAGCCAATGAGCCTAAAACGGTTGCCTACCCGTCGTGAGATTGTCACTCGAGATCCCTTGGTAGCGCACACGGGAAGCTTCAATGTGCAACTAATAGTCCCACGACCAAGTTCAGTAATAATGCCCACAGTAGCGGCACAATTCACGTTCAGCATCAGGGGCTCGGCCGGCTTGAGCGCCTCAACAACAATGTCTTCTTTTGTGCCAACTACGCGTTCCAAAAGATGCGTCTCAAGCTTGAGCCCGTACCACACAGGGGGCAACTTGTCCGGATGCCCCACCACAGCGCCTGTCAACTTGTCTGATTTCACAACGCTTGGATCAAGGGTTGTCAACACCGCGGCACTGCCGCCCGGCGTGAGGACATCCACCTTGTGGCCACCAGTCATCAAGCCCTCGACCTTTGCCTGCAATGGCTTCCACACCTTCTTGTTCTTCTCCTCAACCTCATAGCCCGGAGCGATTGTAATATCATCACCAACCTTGAGCTGGCCTTGGGTCATCGAACCTCCCAGAACACCACCGACAAGCTTCCCGATCTTGGTACCTGGCTTATTGATATCAAACGACCTTGCGACAAACATCAAGGGATCTGCATCAAGCTTTCTTGCAGGAGTAGAAACCACCTGTTCAATTGTGCCGATAAGAATATCCACATTCACCCCGTGTTGCCCAGAAACCGGAATGATTGGCGCATTCTCGAATTCGCTGCCTTTTAGAAATGCTTTGATCTGCTCATAATTCTTGGTGGCTTTCTCTTCATTGACAAGATCGATCTTGTTTTGCACAACAATAACCTTCTTCACACCAAGGATCTGGAGCGCCATGAGATGTTCTCTTGTCTGCGGCTGTGGACATTCCTCTGCCGCAGATACCAACAGGAGCGCGCAATCGATAATCGTCGCGCCAGCAAGCATCGTCGCCATCAAGGACTCATGCCCAGGAGCATCGACAAGGGATACTTTTCTTAGGAACTGGGCCTTGCCCATACACCCTTTGCAACCCTCGGTTGTTCCATACGCGTCATATCCCTTGCATGAACCACATCTGTAGAAATCCACATCAGCATAGCCAAGGCGGATGGTAATCCCCCTCTTGATCTCTTCAGAATGCGTATCTGTCCACTTGCCGCTTAGCGAGCGAACCAAGGTGGTCTTCCCGTGATCCACGTGACCAAACATACCAATATTGATTTGGGGCTGACCACTTGGCGAATGTTCTGTTTGGGATACATCTGCTTTTGGCTTCTCAACCTTTTCAACTGCTTTTGTAGACTCTGCCCTTTTCTTCGCCATTCCTCCTCGAGAGCCCCGGACTCTTTATAAAGGCATCGGGATGCCGAAATCATCCTTGCGTTGCTGGTGGTTGTGCTTGCTCTTAGCACATCTGCTGCAGAAGAGCGGCCAGGATTTATTGCAAGAATCGTGCGCAAGCTGCTTGCACTGTTCGGATGGAGCTAACTACACCCCATGCTCGCGCCACAATTGAGACATTTGTAGCACGAGCCGTTTCTGACAGTGACGTGGCCGCACTCACTGCATGCAGGAGCATCACCCATCATATTCTCAAGATGAGAATCGATTGCTGATGACGTCTTCCCGACGGTTGGAATGTGGGGCTGGATTGTTGCATCTGCTTCTTTGACCTCATCCAAATGCTCTGGCTTCACATGCAAAAAGTCTGTACGCCCAAGGTACTCCATGCCAAGCACTCGGAAGATAAAGTCAATCACGGACGTGCACGTACGCACATTAGGATGATCTGTCATCCCATTTGGCTCAAAGCGCGTGAATGTGAACGCCTCGACATACTTCTCCAAGGGAACACCATACTGCAAGCCAAGAGAGACAGCCATTGCAAAACAACCCATCATCGACCGATACGCTGCGCCCTGCTTGTGTAAATCAATAAAGATCTCACCAAGGGAACCATCGGCGTACTCGCCTGTGCGCAGGTAGATCTTCTGGCCACCAACATTGGACTTCCACGTGATGCCCTTTCGGCGTTGCGGCAGATTCTTGCAATACCCTCGCTGCTGTTCTAGCGAAACCAAGACAGCTTCGGCATCTCCTGATGCTGTTGATGATCCTGAACTAAGCGGCTGGGACGCCTTGCACCCATCACGATACAATGCAACTGCCTTAAGACCAAGCTTCCAACCTTCAACATAGATACGCTCGATGTCCTCAACAGACATCTCGGCAGGCAGATTCACGGTCTTTGAGATCGCACCGGAGATGAACGGCTGAACAGCAGCCATCATCTTGATATGCCCCATAGGATCAATGAAACGCTTGCCGATACCGCACTTATTTGCGCAATCAAAGATCGGCACATGCTCCTCTTTGAGATGAGGAGCGCCCTCAATGGTCTGCGCTCCTTCAACATAGAGGGTTATCTCACGCACTTGCGCATCAGAGATCCCCTTTGCCCGAAGCGCCTTTGGATTGATATGTGGGATCCAATCATTAAATGATGTCGTTGCCTTGATCTGGGTCTCTGCCTCATCGATCTGTGCTTGAGTATAACCCAAACTTGCAAGACGCTCTTTTCCAATGTGCGGCGCTCCCTTAAGCGTTCCCCTACCTATCATGTAATCAATAATTCCATTGACTTCCTGCGGACTGTACCCAAGGCGCTTGAGCGCGCGCTGCACACTCTGATTCACGATCTTAAAATACCCTCCGCCAGCAAGCTTCTTGTACTTGACAAGTGAGAAATCCGGCTCGACACCAGTTGTATCACAGTCCATCAGGAGTCCGATCGTCCCTGTTGGCGCAAGCACGGTCGCCTGCGCATTACGATACCCAAACTGCTCACCAAACTTGATCGCCTCATCCCAATCCTCACGAGCAGCATTCAGAAGATCCTTAGGACAGTGCCGGACATCGATCTTGTACGCTGCGTCACGATGCAGATTCATCACACGCAACATCGGCTCGCGATTCTTTGCAAAACCAGAGAACGCGCCTTGCACAGAAGCCATCTCGGCAGATACCTTATATGCATGACCTGTGAGAATCGCTGTCAAGGCGCCTGCAATGCCAAACGCACGATCACTATCATAGGGAACACCCTGAATCATCAAGAGCGTCCCCAAATTGGCATAGCCTAGCCCAAGCGGCCGATAATCATGCGAATTCTTGGCGATCTCCATTGTCGGATATGATGAGAAATCCACGAGAATCTCTTGCGCCACAAACATCACGCGAATCGCCTGACGATACCCTTCAATGTCAAAGGACTCTTGTGCATCCATGAATTTGACGAGGTTGATCGATGAAAGGTTACATGCCGTGTCATCAAGAAACATATACTCTGAACATGGATTGCTCGCGCGAATCGGGGCAGTATTCGCGCATGTGTGCCACTTGTTTACTGTGGTGTGAAATTGCACACCAGGATCTGCGCATGCCCACGCAGCTTCGCTCACCAGCTTCATCAAATCTCGCGCATTGTATTGCCTATGCACTTCATCACTCGTACGAAATCTTGTAGACCACGTTCCATCCGTGAGCAC
>JACQSU010000076.1 GCA_016211165.1 Candidatus Woesearchaeota archaeon
ACATAAACCCACGACCCGTCTACCTTCACCAAGCCTTGAGAATAGCGCCAGCTCTCCACAAACACACCCCAAAACTACCCCACCCGCCCAAAAACGCACCAGCCCCTCCTTAAAAATACCAATCACTCACAACACCCCTACCTTGAGGGATATGTTTCCGATGGAAAACCCAAATTTCACTCACACCATTGGATGTCACTTGCGAGCCATACATTTAAAAACCACACCTAAATCCATCGAGGAGAATGTTTAATAACCCTCGCTGCGCCCGGGTTTTAAACATTCTCACCAGGTGAAAACTAATGGATGCTGCCTACTGCTCATCGTGCAAGAAACGAGTCACAGAACCAGGCGCCGTACGCATGGCCTGCCCATCCTGTACAAAAGAGACTATCATCCGATGCCGCGACTGCAGACACCTTGCAGTCAAATACCTGTGCCACGGATGCGGATTCGAAGGCCCCAACTAAAAACCTTTATTGTCCCTTCGGGATATAAAGGTCTTTGAGGATAAGATCATGGCAAACTGCGTCGTCACACTCAAAATCATGCCGGAATCACCGGACATTGACTTGAACCTTTTGCAAGCCGAGATCAAGGACAAAGTCAAAGACTTTGGCTGTGAAGTCGGCAAAGTTGATGTGGTTCCCGTAGCTTTTGGCTTGAAGTCACTTAATATTATGTTTGTAATGGATGAGAACCGCGGCACAACAGATGCACTCGAAGCGGACCTTGCGAAGATTCCTGGCGTGAACTCCGTTGAGTGTACGGATGTACGAAGGGCGATTGGGTGAAATCGCTTAATGTTCACCTTTGTGTGCGTAAAAATCTTATGTATCCACAGCGCGAACGCCCTTCACAGACCGGAATCCATCATCGAATGTTGCGATATCTTTGATTTGGAATTGCTCCATGATAGCAACTGTTGTACAGTCAGTGAAACTTATAGGCAGTTGACGAATTATATGAACTTTTGCGTCCAAGTTGAGTCGAGAAAAGTTCCAACATTAACTCAACTTGCTATATGTCCTCATATTTTGTAAAGAGCGACCATGCGCGGTGGAATGCGTTCTCACTGACCTTGATGATGGATACAAAATGATCAGCGCGATAGCTACGGGCTTTAGCCCGTAGGTGAAACGCGTATGTAACCTATAATACCACAGCACTTCTTCGCAGTAAAGGAATCGCGATACCTATACAGACAATCGACAATGAGATAAGCGCAAAGAGGATCCCGCCATCAATACCGACCTGATACGTCATCGCGTCTTCTAGAAGATTTATCGTCAATGTAAGCGGCGATATATTGCCAATGAAATTCATGAACTTTGGCATTGCCTCGAACTGGAAAAAGACGCCGGAGAGGAACATCATCGGAATCGCAAGGACGAGACTGGTCAAGAGCGCCGTGTTCTCGGTTTTTGAAATGGCGCCAATAAGAATTCCCATGCTCACAAAGGTGATTGACGCGATACAGAGCGCGATGACGAATGACGGATTGAAAGGGAAGAACACGCCAAAGAACGCGGCAACGATGAGCATCAAAGCGATCTCGACTGCGCATAACGCGAGAAGAAAGATCATCTTCTCAATGATGAAAAAGACCAGCGGCCTTGGCGAGAGCACGGTACGCACCATCGTCCCGCCCCTGCGCTCAGCGACCAAGCTCGACGCGGCGATCAGAAGCGTCACCAACATAAGGGCGATCATCATCACACCAGGAGCGACAAAATCAAACTTCTTTTTCTCACCAAATGCCTTCTTGGTATTGAGCGTTACCGGACGCACGATGTTCTTAGGGTCTTTGTCCGTGTACTTCTCAAGGAACTCCGCGCTTTTGCGCAAATCACTTTGCAATGTGATGATCTGCGATGAGAAATCCGTCACCATCCGATGCAAATCCTTGATCTGGCCAAGCGCTTCCTTACGGGACTCTTCGATTTTACGCACATTGGCCGCGGCGTCATCGATCGACTGCTCAAGACGAGCGATGTCCACCTGCATAAGACGCTCCCTTGCTTTTTTCGCACGCTCACTTTGCGCAGCAGCAGCGCCTGCTTGCGACATATTTTGAAGCGCTTCTTCCGCACGCTCCTGCTGCTCTTCCATGCGGATGAGATCAGCTATCGTCTTGTTAAGAGAATCACACGCGCTGGGAGTGAGGCAGGACTGGTTCTCGACGCAATTGACGCACCCGCTATCGAATTGTGACTGCAAATCTTTTGAGAGACCCGCGGTCTCCTGAAGACCAAGATCTATGGATTGAAGATCTGGAACCAATGCGAGACCTGCTTTTGCGGCATCAATTCCCAACCGCACATCAGCTATTGATGCATTCGCCTCTTGCACATACTCCTCATGCACTTGGAATTGTTCAAGGATCGCCTGCGCGCGGGCAGTCTCACCCTTGAGCCGCAATGACGCGAGCCTTGCCTCTTCAAGATTATCCGCCGCAAAACGAAGCTTGCCATTAAGCTCACGCAAATTCTCCCATGCCTCACTAATGAAGGTCACACCGATCTCCTCATTAAGCTTATTGACCATCGCCTCAAAAGACGTCTGCAAGGCAAAGGACGTCTGAGCCTTGCTATTATCCAAAAAGAGATTAAGCGATGTGCCATGACCTTCTTTGATGTCGCTAAAAAAAGACTTTGGAACTATAAGGGAGCCCCGCAACTCCCCTTTATTGACGAGCTGCGCAGTCTGCTGTTCGCAGTTCGCAGGCGTGTACGTCTTAAGTGGGTACACGAGCTTGAATGAAGGCTCGTGATTGCAGAATCCTAGCCGGATGTTGCCAAGCACTTCCTCTTGCGGCGTATCAGCAAACACATTGCCCAAGACCCACATAATAATGATCGGCGTGAGAAAAATAAGGACCACATTCTTTGCGTCACGCGCGAAGATCTTCGCGTCCTTTCCAATGCCTGTGATAAGCCCCATTATTAGTTCCTCATCGGTTAATGCCTTGCAAGCAGATTGACAAACGCTTCCTCTAACGTGCGGCCGTATTTTCTCTTGAGATTCGCTGGCGTGTCTATTGTTACAAGACGTCCGCCCTGGATGATAGCGACACGATCACAGAGACGCTCGACCTCTGCCATATAATGCGTTGTGTAGACGATCGTGACCTTTTGTTGCTTGATCCGATCAATCACCTTCCATAGCTGATTGCGGGAGATAGGATCGACACCGACGGTCGGCTCGTCAAGGAAGAGCACCTTTGGCGAATGGATAAGGCCGATGGCAATATTGAGGCGCTTCTTCATCCCCCCACTCAGAGATTCGGCGAGCGCACCTCGCTTGGACTCAAGACCAATCAAATCAAGAAGTTCATCGATTCGTGCATTGAGACGCTCCTTTGGCACCCTATAAAGCGAGCCAAAATATCTCAAGTTCTCCTCAACTGTGAGCTTGCCATAAAACGAATCCTCCTGCGGCGCCCAACCAATAAGTTGCTTGACCTTGCCTGGCTCGTGGACAGAGATGCCATCAATGGTCGCCTCGCCTGCGCTTGGAGGCCAAAAACACGCAAGCATCTTAATAAGCGTCGACTTGCCTGCGCCATTGGGACCAAGCAAGCCATATATCTCACCTTCATCGACGCAGAAGGAGACTCTATCCACAGCAGTGAACTTGTTGTGCATCTTTGATAGACCCCTCACAACAATCATCGTATCACGGAGCATTTGCAACACGGTGCAGGATTCATTTAAATGATTTGTGCAGAGGAAGTTATTTTAAGAGGCTTCCAAAGCAATAATCATGCGTCCACTTTGGATCTTCACTCTTGCCATCCTCTTTACCATTGTGCTCACTGCAAGCGTAGAATCCATTGGCGAGGCGACTACCACGCTTGGTATCGGCGCGACACCGCAACTCCTCCGCGGCAAAGTCACACTGATGCCGTCGTTGTGAAGGACACAAGTAGAAACGCATAAAACCCTGATCACACTCCCCCAAGCAATGGATATCTACAAGATGATGGAGAGGGGAACACCGAATGGATTTAATCCAATCTTCTCGGGAAAAGATATCATCATTGGAGTGAGTCGCGTAGTCTCACGATGGCCATTCCCAGAATTCTCAAACCATCCCAAAGACGAACTTCTCATAGTCCTTAGAGGACAGGTGGAAGTCGAATATGAAGACAAGAAGACCGTCATTATCGATGCAGGAGGTACGGAACTGATGCCCAAAGGACGGGGGCACAAAGTCCACAATGTCGCCAGACAGCCAAGCGACGTGATGCTCATCTTCTGTGAGCAGAAGGTCTCCTCGGCTATGTGAGTGTAGCAACCAACAAGATTCTTCGTAAGCTATAAATACTAGTATTACTTGTCTTCCCTTATGTCCAGCGTAACTACCATCAAAGGAATCGATGAAGAGACTTGGAAAACATTTAAGACTGAAGCAGCGAAACACGGAGCGACCATGGGCGACTTCTTTGGAATGCTCCTCCAAAAGCATATGGCTGACGAATCGCTTACCCAACAAGAAGCATTTGCTGCAATGGATCGTCTTCGCGCTAAAAGCGGTAAGTGGTCAGGATCAGAGGAGATACGCAAATGGCGACACAGACGTATGTCATAGATTCCTCCATTGCGATTAAATGGTACACGCAAGAAGCTGATACCTCCTCTGCCTTGCGACTAAGATCCTTTCTTATGAACCGGACAATCACTCTTATCGCACCAGACCTTATTCTATATGAACTGTGCAATGCACTCCGTTGGAACAAACAATTCTCCCGCAATGATGTCTTCTTGGTCCTTGCAAGCCTTTGGGCAAGTGGACTACGAATTGTCAGTCCTCGGATTGGACTCATGGAAGACGCCATCCGAATAGCCTTTGATGCACATGTAACACTTTATGATGCTTCATTTCTTGCCCTTGCCCAACAAGAGCGGGTGAAACTCATCACTTCTGATGTCAAACTCGCCAAGACATCATCCCCATATGTTCTGACACTCAAAGACTGTTTGGAGGAATTGCCAAGTGAGAACTTTGACAACCGACCAAAGAGGGGTTATTCAAAGTTTTCAGGTACATAAGCTTCTTAAATCACATGACACGAGAATACGCATGCGGCACAACCTCATCCTACCTGCTGTACTCTTACTTGTGCTTGCGTCCTGCGCAGCACCGCCCAATGTAGGCAGAATCGAAGAGAAGAATGCCACCAATGTGAGCGCCGCGACACCCGCCACAGAAACGCCAGCTCAAGACCTTAATGTCACACCAGAAGACGATGAACTTGAGCGCGAAATCAAAGAAATGCTCCAAGAGAGCAATGTGATCGAAGAGAAACCTGCGGTTGCACCCAAGAAGACAAACACAACCACGGGCAAACCTGGAGGACTCGCTGCGGTCAAAGGAACAATCGAGCTTGCCAAGAAAAGCTCAGCCACAAATGAACCTGAAGTTAGATCTGATGGCAGCATCATTGTTGAATCCAAGAAAGGATTCAAAGGAGAACCCACATATCCTAAAGGAACCATTAATCTCAAACTAACGAACAAAAGCCAACCCATTGGGAGCTCGGGCAGCAGTTCCAGCAGCGGACCTTCACCCTATGAGGCACTTCTCAATGCCACACGGGCACAGGACAACCAGACAAGACGATAAGTTTTAGACACGATGGAAGAAACGCCTGCTAGCTACCGATACATCCTTGCAAAGGCCATCCCTGCGAGGGGGAAGGCAATCACAGCGTACACGAGTTGAACCAGAGGCACCATCGACGGGATATTGTAGAAAAAATACGCGCCAAGCTGTGGCAGAACCCACAGAAGACCTGTGACCAGACCAATTTGCCATGCATACTTGGTAAGATCATGCTTTCTCTCAAACCAAAAGCCAGTCATCAGATGCCCCATCAAATGCGCTGTGAGGAGCAGTGTAAACATCCAAAATGACATTGCCACAGCTTCACTCCCTTCTGTGCGCAAGACCCCGCTTGCCATCATGGAATCCCATGTATCCGCAAGCACAACACCAAAGGCAAAGAATCCAAGAGCGGCAAGGACGAGGAATGCGACCAGAGTTGCTTTGATCATTTGAGAACTTTGAATAACCTCCCTGTGGCCGGTTTTCAAAGTCCTTTTAGCTGATGTTACGGTTTTCATAATTCTCAATCCTCCATTCGTGCTCATTTGGTCCGCAAGGCTCGCAGGGTACTACGCTCACTTTGAAAGAGTCCCTTTGCCCGCTTTTGCTTATGCTCTGCTTGCTCTTCTTTAGTCGGAGCCTTAGGCACGATTGCATTAATTTGCTTTTTCTTTGGATTCTTAAACTCGTCAACAACACGCTTAAACGCGGCAATCTGTTTTTCCGTGAGGTTCTGGTACAATGAGTACTGGTACCGAATATCCCGAAGAAATGCCGATGTTTCATAAAACTTTGGATCAATATCAAAGAGCTTCTTGAATTTCTTATCAGAAACTGGGCCTGATAAGGATCGCATCTGACACTCAGAACACACCGGCCGCTGCTTAAAGCTGCGGATAATGACCATGTTCTTCTTACAGGTCATGCACCTTTGCTTATATGAGCGGTACATTACCTGCCGACCAGCCAATCGAGTATAAAAATTAGACGGTTCGCAAACTCTTAAAAACGAGACTGACTCTCTCACATATACGCGTCTATGGTCTAGTGGTATGATACGAGCTTCCCAAGCTTGGGATCCGGGTTCGATTCCCGGTAGGCGCAGTGTCTACTATACCATATCGTGAATCCCCACCTCAAACCCGGGAATCGAACGTCCGCGCCAATGCTTCCCATTGGCGGGACCCAGAACCAGTTCTGGGATTCCCGGTAGACGCACTTGAGTTTGCTGTTCACAGTTTATAGGTGTCGATTACGTTGTCAGTTGTGAACTGCTCACTGCCAATTCTACCTTGCGCACAGCTGTCCACTGTGTCGAGTGCTGAAACCTTTCCAGCGTCTCGTCTTGGAATCTGGGGTGCACACTCGACTTCTTGGAAACTTTCCACGTCTCCGCAAGCGTCTTAAATAATCCGCTCCTACGAGCAGGAGAATTCGAGTTCTTTGTCGGACCGATGAAAACGGAAAAACTCTCTCGCTTATCACGCGGGCGCTACAATTGACTTATAGCTGGTTCACGAAATAGTGGAACATTAGTAAGTGAACCAGCTATAACTCACGCAACAAGCGTATGCGCCTTGCTGGGCTCATCAAGCATCCATGCACACAGAATATCCGCAGACTTCTCGTTCATGATGATCTGAATGAGCTTGTTGACATCGGTTGTCAAGCGGAACGTGTACCGTGAGACCGCAAGCCCTGGAATCTCATACCATTTATTGAGACAGTTGCCCTTGATGAAATCACGCTGGACAAAAGTGAGATTTGTCGTCTCGACTGGACTGAGGAAGAGTTGGTTGTAATCAAGACCCTTTTCGACATTGACTAATTGCGTGCTGAAGCTCTTTTGCGTAAGGAAGATGTTAATCGACAGATTCAGATAGATATCACGACACTCTAGCGACGAGATACAGGCATATTTCACTGCGCGCTGACCCTCTTCAAAGGCCGCCATTGACTTATTGAGCTGGCTAAGAGACACATTGAACTTGTTGATCTCGGCGAGCAGACCAGGCACTTTTTGCTGTTCACGCGCAAGGACCTCCTTTTGCTTACTCACCTCCAAGACCAAGGACTGCATCTCTGCGTCTTTTGCGTCAAGCTTCTCCTGCACATCAGTCGTATCTGCCCGAAGCTTGTTGTACACATAGCTTTTGTACAGGTATAGGCCAATGAGGATGACAATCACAATCAATAGGAAGTTGATCACCTGCAAATGAAACCGAGGCACCTTGCTTGCGTGATGCGAACGAGACTCATCCTTCCATGGATCTGCCATCATAGGACACTCTCTGCCGCACTATATAAACGTTACAGAAAAACGTTTCATGATCCCTGCGGGATCTTAAACGACGGCATGAGAATTCTTTAGTAGGGGATTTCCTGCGGGAAATCCCTAATGGCAGGCTGTCGCTCCGACCCCCTACGGGGTCTTTCGCGACAGCCAAAAAG
>JACQSU010000011.1 GCA_016211165.1 Candidatus Woesearchaeota archaeon
GCTCCCTTTGCCGGGGTTTCAAAGGGGGCGTAGCTCCCTTTGCCGGGGTTTCAAAGGGGGCGTAGCTCCCTTTTTCCTAAAGGCTTAAATAATCTCTCGACGATGATTTACCTATGCGCGGCCAGTTGAGCTTTTATCTGATCATCGCGGTGATTGTGCTTTTGGTAACGATGTTGGGGTCCTATCTTTCGTTTACGAAGATGCGTCCTCCAACAATTTCCCAAACAGAAATAGTCATTCCCCCTGAGTCTCCGCCAGGTGGACCGCCATCACCTCCAGTTATTCCTCTTCCGCAAGAAAAGCAAAAGCCGATTGTTTCCAATCTTAAGTATGTGCCTGGCGTGAATCGTTTGCAGGTCTTCTTGGTCCCGATCAATTACGAGGTCAACGATCCTGAATTCTTGGATCGTGTCGCCGATTATATAGGATTTGCGATGGAAGAATCCAATCTCACTTTGGGGCAGTTTTACATCATTCCTGAGGCATTCGATCACGGAAGATCAGCATGTCCGGATGCGAATCTGATTCTTAGTTTCGCTGATGATTGGCATCAGCGCACCTACGGGCTTGCGTTGCCTGCTCGTGAGATGCATGGCAAAGTCCCGTCCCACCGCCATCGTGTTGTGGGCATTGATAGTTGGCAAGGTGCCCTTGCGTCGTGTGGTTGCGGGTACACGAATGATATTTATGGTCCGGCAAGTTACATAGGTGGCGGCAAGTGTTCGCGAAAGCCCGAGGCGCTAAGCCACGAGCTTGGCCATTCGTTTGGTCTTTGTGATGAGTATGATACCTGCACGTGGGAGCAGACGAGTGCGGCGCTGCAGCGGCTGCGTAATGTTCCTTGCATGAACGTGCGTCCAGACGAGAACAATAGCATCTGTGGCAATAATTGTTGTTCCAATGTCACTGCCTGTTGCATTGGCAAATACGCTGACACAAAGGAAGACAATGCGTATAATGTGATGGGCGCTGTGGGGTCCACGGTAACGTATCATATCTCCAATGAGTCAGGGATTCTCATGGCGCGTTATATGTGCAGGTGGCTCCAGATCTGTGGGGTGACAAGATGAGGCAGTCGAGCCGCCTGCAGCGGCGGATGTTGATGACGATCCTGATTGTGAGCCTGATCTCCATTACAGTACTCGCCCAGTCCTCGCTCAAAGTCAATTTCTTCGTGGCTAAGAACCACACAGTCACTACACAAACCGTTCGAGCGATACTTGGTGATCCGAATGATCCTGACACTGCCGACTTCCCCTACGAACTCCTTCATCTTGATGGTGATAAGACGCTCTTCCTCACGCATTTCAATGCCAATTTCCGAAGAATCGACACATTTGAGGATGTCGATGAGGTGTTGATCACCGAGCGCATTCCGTATAGTGGCAATTTTGGAAAGTTGAGAATCACCTATCAGAATGGCTCAAACACATTTGTCCTGTGGTCTTTTGACCTGCGGCAGCTCTGTGATCGCGACAATGTATGTGATAAGTACGAGAACACGATTACGTGTCCGCAGGATTGTCTCATTGCAAATCCAGATCTCTTATGTCTTCCCCGATTTGATAACGCTTGTGATCCGGATTGCGTTGGGGGCATTGATCCTGATTGTAAACCATCACCTGCGCCGGATTACAGCCTCATCATCGTCGTGAGCAGTATCATCGTGGTCCTATATTTTATCATCACCCTGCTCCTCTACAACCGTCGCAGGACAAAGCGCCGCTGACGTCATCTTTTTAAGCGGTGAGAAGTCCTGCAGCGTATGGACATTGAAGCCACGATGCAGCTTATCGCGTCACAACCAAGGAATCTCGTACCTAATGATATCACCACCATCCTTGCCAAGCCGACCACAAAGGGTATTGTGGCACCAGCGCTGTCCATTGCAGGTATCTCTGATCGCGAGCTTCGTAAAGACGCAAAGGGTGTGATGGATGGCTTGGCAAGGCGCGGCCTTCGTGTGGACGCTGTCTATCCAAGATCAATGCCTCGCGAAGTGAGAACGAGTGTGACGCTTGATCATATTGATACTCTTCGGGAAGAGCAATTCCTTGTTATTCCATATGACGCTGACGTGTGTCTTGAGGAACCCTGGCGTTTTGCAAAGAAGCTTACAGGGTTGCGGATGAAGTCGCTCGATGCTCTGGATCCTTTGGGGAAGAAATGGTCGTTGAACCTTCTGCCGTTTGGACACCTTAAGGATGTGCAAAAGTATTTGACACTAGCAGATACGATTGTGTGTTTTCTCTACGATGGGAATCAACTAAACAGGAGTCATAGTGTACAGATTGTTGATCTGATCAGGGCATCGGCGATTGATGCGTTGCTTGATAGTGAATATATCCACCTCTCCCAACGCTATTGCGGCCGTGGTGATGGTCGTGGCGAGCGGCATAGCCTGGACGCGAGCCGTGTTCCTTCCCTTTCCAATAGACCTGACTATGATTTGGCTGTGCACTTTTTGCCGTTCATGGGTAAGAGGCACAGTCGCGACACCGTTATCAGAGCCAGAAATTTCACTGCTGAACATTACTGTGGAAAGAGCGGCAATATAAACATGGTTGCTGATCGTGAGACCCTCACGATCGATCCTTTTGATGGTAAGCCTGCATACAGTCGTTCCACATCAGGAGCGGAGAATGCGTGTTTCCACAAGATTGCTGTGTATCACAAGATAAGGCGAGTTCGACCAGATGGTTTGACGCTGCCAAACTTGTTTCCGAGTCCAAGCGATGAGATGATGAAGCTATATCTCAAGGCAAGGCATCGGGCGCTCAAGGAGCGACAGGACGAGGATGGGAAGGTGCATCTTGTGCCCTTGGGCGTATTTGATATCGAGCGTCTCTTGCACGCAAGCTATGGTCGTCGCAATGACCTTTGTGCGAGCAAGGACCTTGATCCTGACGATCACGCAGGCATTCTCTACGCTGCAGGTCCTGGTCCATCGACACGGCAGACGCGCACGAAGGTCCTCGATGCGTGGGCCAATGAACTCTTCGAGTTGAATAAGGCTGCTGGGAACTATAGCCGGTTCACGAAATAGTGGAACAAAGCAAAGGCCTTGGCCTTTGTGTGTTCAAAGTCGCTTTGCGACATTTGAGCATTTGGCAGTGAACCAGCTAGAGATAGATAGTCAGTTCATTAAACTGAACTGGCTGTAGTTTGGCTATTTTTTTAGGGGGTTAAAAATGGGGCGTAGCCCACTTTTCAGGGGTTCAACAAAGTTGTGCTCATCCAGCCAACGGCTGGATTGAGTCAAAGGGGGTTTCCCCCATTTCTTTCAGAGTTTTTATTAACTCTGTGTGATGTCTTGCGGTTATGGTGTTGAATTTGTTGTATCGTCGCCTTGATTCGTATGCTCCTAAAGAACGCGTCCCTGCGTCGCAGAAATATCAGTGCTCAGAGTGTGACGAGATAGGGGTCTTTGTGCGCAATGAATTCTTTCCATCATGCGAGAACGCGCACGATGCGCATAAGTGGGTTCCGACTGGTACGATCCTTAGTTTTGTGACAAAGAATCTCAATCGCGAGTTTGATAGGATAACAAGTTTGCATCTCAAGTTTGCTGACGCTATCACCGAATTTGTGGGGAATATGGTGTTTCTCTACATGCATGTGGTCTGGTTCGTGTTTTGGATTGGAATCAACACAGAGTATATCTTTGTAGGGAATGTCTTTGATCCTTATCCCTTTGGTCTTCTCACGATGATCGTCTCTTTGGAGGCGATTTTTCTCACGACTCTTGTGATGGTGTCGCAGAATGTCCAATCAAAGCGCAGTGAACTGCGAGCAGAACTCGACTACCATGTGAATCTGAAGGCTGAGAAGGAGATCGTCATCATTCACGATGAACTGCAGCGCAATAATGAGATGACGCAGCGTGTGTTGGATGTGTTGGAATCAAGATCTCGCAGGCCAGGGAAGCGGGGTTCGGAGTGAGTTGTTCTACCTGATTTTTTTCTGGCATTCGGAACATATGAGGGTTTTCCCCTTCTTCCCATCCTTGATGTATGTGCCAAGGATCTTGCCTAAGAACTGTGTTTTGATGGTTTCCTTGCAGGTCTCACATTTCATAGGGGGCACACACGTGCTGGACTATTAAAATGCTCACAATTCTATTGTGATCGTGCCTTTGGCTTCGTTCACATCAACGATCGTCTGATTGTGTAGTTTTTTCTTGATCTCTTGCCAGCTCATTGTTTTTCGTGCCTCGCGCAATCCCGTGAAGATAGTTTGTATGTTCTGGTAGTGTTCATAGATGAGTTCTCCTTTGCGGGTGGTATCGGCGATTTCTTGCACAAGTTCCCTGCGGTGCTCTTCTTGTTTGTCAATGATGATTTGTGTGGTGTTGATCTGTGTGTCTATTGCCGTGGTTTTTGGCGCCGATGCGAGGCGTTGCAGGATGGCGATGCCTTCGGAGAAGCTGCTAAGTTTGCGTAGTGGCGCATCGGCATGGGAGTTGAAGCGGATCGGTGTGCAGTCAACAACTTCATCTTTAGAGAGCACAAGCCAAGCTTCCGGTGGTGCTGTGAATACGGATTGGAGGGCATCATACACTGCGCGAGGGTCGCCTGTTGCCGCTTTTGGATTCACGTGAGCCCTTGCGCAGACTTCCATTGCCCACGAGCCTCCAAGGCCGAGGTCCATTGCAATGGTCTGTGAGATTGTCTCGCGAGAACTCGTCCGCACGATGTCTTTCACAGCTCCAAGGTCAAGCGTGCTTGCGTCGATGCCGCCTGGTGGGAGTCGATAAGTCCCGCCTCGCACAATGGATCGGTCCTTGAATGTCTGTTCGGTAAGTACTCCCCTGATAACTTGGTCGTGGTCAATCACGATTAAGTTGCCCCGAGAAAAGAGCTCAATAATGAGTGTGTACCGGTCTTCCTTGGTGGAAATTGCTATCTGGATGATGCGTTCAAGGCCCGGTTGCGTGATGCTCAAGATCTTTCCGCCTTCAAGGTGTTTGCGCAGGTACAGGCAGAATGCTCCTGCTGTTCCTGACGCTGCTTTTGTTGTAGACAGATAGACCCAGCGTGGGAGTGCCACGATGATGTGTTGCGCACCAGCTCCGGTTTTGTATGTCTCAATGCAGAATGTGCTGCCTTGTTGGGTGATTCTGGTAATCCTTGATCCGATGATTCCTTGCAGTTCTGTGCATACGAATTGGATGTCTGGTCCGCTTAATTGTGTCTTCATAGGTCACAACAAGAACTTCAGTTTATATTGTTTTGCGGCTGGAGAATCCGATTAATATGATGCAGTATCCTGTGAGGGTGAGCATGCTTGCCCACTCGGTGCTTAGTGGCGCGCCCAAGAGAAGCGTGTGTTTGAGCATCTGTGTTGCGGCAAAGTAGGGATTGTAGTGCGTAGCGCTTGCGAGTCCTGTAGGCAGTGCTTCGATAGGGACAAAGGAGTCGGAGATCAAGAAAAGCGACATCGTCACGACGATGCAGGTGAGAATTCCTGCAGTTTCGGATGTTGTAGCGGCTGCGATAGCAAATCCGACGATTGTTGCAAGCGCCGCTATAAGAAGGATGCTGATGATACCGCCCATCAGCGCTGTGATGCTTGGGATGCCGACAAAGAGAGCTGCGAGGACAAGGATGATGCTTGTTTGGGCGATGAGGATGATCATTGTTGCGCAAAAGATGCCAACATATCGGCTGAGTTTGCTTGCAGGAATCATGCGATTCCTCGCAGTCGCAGGGCTTTGTGATTCCAGGAGGGCCATCGTGCATGCGAGTGTGCTGCCGGCAAGGAGAATGATGAGGGCAAGGAGCGCTGGGTAGGTGCTGTGGAGCCTGGGGGATTTCGTGTGGATCACCGCTTCGATGCGTGTGGGGACAGGTTGGTAGACTCCGAGCGCTCCTGTGGGATTGGCTGCGAGGGTGTCATCAGTGATGCTGGAGATGCGATTAAGCGCGTTTTGCATCAGGATGAGTTGGAGAAGGTTGGTGTTCATCTCGGTTTGGAGTGTGCGGATGTTTGAGCGTGCTTCAGCTTTGAGTGTGTCAAGGCGTTCGAGTTGTGCGTTGGCTTCTTGGATGTTGCGGACAAGCGAGTCCGTGCTTGTTTTGAACGCTTCAAGGTCGTGTTGCGTGAGTTCGCTGCTGATTCGGAATTGGTCTCCTGTGGTTCGTAGTCCCTCCTTTGAGTCTGCGAGGATTTGTTTGATGCGTTGTTTGTCGATTTCTGAGATGGCGCTTTGGTCGAGTTGTCTGCTGACATTCTCTGTAGTCTCGCGGAACTGTGCGTCGATGCTATTGCGCAGGTCTTGCACACTGCGGTACATCGCTAGGACATTGGTCTGGTTGAGATTCTTAGTGACTTCTGATGGAAGGCTTTCGTCCAAATCAACTGTGAGTGTTTGCAGGTTTCCTGTGATCTCGTCGAGTTGTCTATTGACATGTTCTTGCTGGGTGGCGAATGTCGTGATGATGGGCCTGCTCGCGTCAACGTGAGCTCGGGCATCCTTGAGTTTTTCGAGCAGTTGAGTGGTGTAGTTGAGTCCTGCGCGTGTGGTGTAGTCGTCGGTTGCGTCGCCAAAGGCGTTGTGTATTTGGGCGATGATGTTAGTGTTTGTTGGGTCGACAAAGAGTGTGACGTGTTGTGATGAGTCGATGCGTACGCAGGCGCGTGTGTCACCTGATTGTACGCTCTCGATGCAGGTGTTTTGATCCGTGCTTGGTCTAATTCTGAAGTTTTTACTCTCAAGTGTCGCCACAAATGATCTGCTAAAGCTTCCTTCTTCCTCGATGGACGTTGTGATAGGGATCTGTTGCAGTTCAGGGTTCTCGAATGCAAATGCGGCAAGCAGGAAGATCAAGAATGGGCCAAGGATGATGGCGATGAGCGTGGAGCGTGTCGTGATGATTCTGCGCAAGGGCGTTGTGATAAATGTCGTTGGGATCATAGCGTGATTATGCGGTCGCAGTGGAGCAGTGTTTCGGGGTGTTTTGTTGTGACGACGATGGTTGTGCCTGTGGTTCGCAGGTCAGTAAGGATGTTCCAGATGGTATGGATCTCGGTATTGTCAAGTTCTGTGAATGGTTCGTCAAGGATGAGGAGGCGTGGGTGGTTCGCGATGGCAAGCGCGATGTCCAAGCGTCGCTGGACGCCTGGCGAGATATTGTCTGCGATGATGTTTTGGAAGCGTATGAGGTCCAGCGACTCTGCGAGTCTTGTGAGTTCCGCTTCTCGTCCGAAGATGGAGAGGTAGTGTTTAAGATTGTCTTTGATCGTGAGTTCTGGGTAGAATGAGGGGTGTTGCATCGAATATCCGATGAGTGTTGGTATAAGGGATGGGACAAGGGGGTTGTATGTGTTTGTCTCGGCGATCTCGATTGTGCCTGCGTCCGGCTTGATGATGCCGCATAGGAGATTGCACAGTATGGTCTTGCCGTGTGCTGTGCCTGCAGTGATGCCGAGGATCACACCTCTGTGGATGTCAAGATCAAGGTTCGTAAGTATGGTAGCGGTGCCGTACCGTTTGGATAGGCCGCGCGTGCGCAGGATTGTGTCGGTCTCATGGTACAGGTATGGGCGCAGGATCTCATCGCTCCACCCGCTTGCGTGTAATGCTTCGTAGCACGCTGCAAGCAGTGCTGGGTCTACAAGGGCTTCCTTTACCTCAGGGGTCATGTTGCATTCAGTCCTTGGCTACTATAAAAATGTGGGTTAAAAGGGGGCAAAGCCCCCTTTTCTCACAATGATTTTATATCGATCTTCCCCACTCTCTGCAATGGACTGTGACTTGTGTGGTAAACCTGATGCAGTGGTGCAGATATCTGTGGAGGGTGCCATGATGAATGCGTGCAAGTCCTGCGCAAATGTCGGGCGGCCGATGCGTCGTGTCAGTACCCAGCCAGTGCAACGAAAACAAGAGTCTCCTGCTTCCCAGCCAGTCAGAATCGAAGTCCTTCCCGAGGTTGTGGAGGATTACGCCTCCATCATCAAAGTCAGTCGCGAACGTCTGGGGCTCTCGCACGCCCAGCTCGCGTCAAAGATTGGGGAGAAGGAGTCTATTATCCACAAGCTTGAGACGAATCACATGTCGCCTCCAATTGCTCTTGCAAAGAAGCTTGAGCAGGCATTGCATATCCATTTGGTAGATGAAGTGCCGCAAACCGCAGGTGCTCCCACAACATCATCCAATAGCGAAGGGCTTACAATCGGTGATATTATCAAGTTCAAGAAGTGACGAAATGCTTTTATGGCGGGCACGACATCGCGAAGTATGACGAATGTGCGCAAACTCTTCATCCCATCCCGTCGCAGATTGAGCTGTTTTGGCTGGATTTCCCTAGCTGCCATGATCATCGCTGTGTTTGCGCTTAAGGGTGTTGATGTGTGGATTCTTGCGTGGGGCTGGATCCTGCTCTGGCCGATGCTACTTCTCACAAAGATGTCAGGGGGTCTTTCAGCAGAGAATGCATTCATACTTGGCTTTGGTGGGATTCTCGTGCTAATTCTGTATTGGTACGTCGTGGCGTGCCTCTGGCTTGCGGTCAAGGATCGCATCGAATCCTAAAAACGTTTTTCTTGTCATAACTTGACTATATTTTTAGGGGGTTAAAAAGGGGGCGTAGCTCCCTTTTTAGGGGGTTAAAAAGGGGGCGCAGCCCCTTTGTCAAGAAGCTTTATAAAATATCCCTGCCGTGCATGTCTATGAGCCCATTGTACAATCTGTTTGTCTACATCGTATGGGCCTTCTCAACGTATTTTGTGGTCCTCCTGCTTCTTATCCTTTTTCTGTATCGTGATCGTCTCTTTGAGAAGAAGCGCCCGCTTCGCTCATTTCCCTTGGTTTCAGTCATTGTTCCTGCGTATAATGAAGAGTCCAAGATTGGTGAGACCATTGAGTCTCTTAAGCAGCTGACGTATCCGCGTTTGGAATTCCTGATTGTGAATGATGGGAGCAAGGACAAGACAAGCAGGGTTGTCCGATCTTGTGTCAAGGGCGACAAGCGTTTCACTTTTATTGATCGCAAGGAGAATCATGGCAAAGCAGCGTCATTAAATGAAGCGATTGTCAAGGCCCGTGGTGAGTTCATCGCGTGCATGGATGCGGATTCATCTGCCGAAACGCGAATCTTTGAAAAAGCATTGCCGTATTTCGATGCAGACAACATCGGCGCTGTGACAGTTGCTGTGGAGCTTAAACGTCCCAAGAAGATTTTGCATCGGATGATTGATATAGAGTACATCATCGGGCTGTCGCTCTTTCTCAAGATTTTCTCATTGTGCGATTGCGTCTTTGTCACGCCAGGTCCATTTTCTATTTATCGTGCGGGAATGCTCAAGAGGATCGGTGGCTTTGACGTCCACAATATCACTGAGGATCACGAGATCGCATATCGCATTCACAAGGCAGGATACCGGATAGTCAACTGCTTGGATGGGAAAGTGCAGACCCTCACACCCGAGACATTCAAGGGAATTTATGTTCAACGCAGGCGTTGGTATTCAGGCGCGCTCTACACCGTCGCCGCGCACAAGGATGTCATTTTCAACAAGAGGCACGGGCTCTTTGGTCTCTTTGTCCCGTATAATTATGTGCTCATCGGGGCAGGCATTCTCTTATTCTATCTCTCGACTGCGATGACGCTCACGCAGGTGGGTAATGTCTTGTTTCATTATAGTTACACGAATTACAATTTCTTTGAGCACCTCTTGGATTTCAATCTTGATCTTTTGGTTGTGAAGCGTATCTATTTTGTAGGACTCTCGGCCACATTGTTCACAATCTTTATGATGATCGCGGGGCTTAAGCTTACCAATAATAGTTTCTCGACAAGAAAGCTTGGCATCTTGACTTTTCCGTATATGTTTATCTGTTATCAGATCTTTTGGACTGGCGCTCTCTGGGCAGTGATTCGCAGGCGCAGTGTCTCATGGAGGTGAGCGTGTGGAGAAACTTCCAAAGTCTATTTTCAGTCTCGCGCTTCTCATCACTCTGTTCCTGCTCTCGACAGTGGTCCTTATTGGTATTCTCCTGGACAACAAGCGTGAGGTGCGCATCAGCGATCTTTCTGCGGATATGATCAAGAGCATAAGCGAGATGCAGACCTTTGAATTGATGGCAGAGACCTATGGGGATTCGATGGCGTGCCTTGCGTACCGGAGCAAGCTTGAACATCTGGATAAGTCTGTGTGGGATTTGGGAATTAAGATTGATTCGTATCGTGTGGCAAGTGAGGAGTTCCAGACCGACCCGTTCTATTTGGAGCAAAAAAAGGCATTTAATGAGAATGAGGTGACGTATATGATGCTGCTTCTTAAGATTCAGAAAAATTGTAATTACACCCAGCCCGTGCTTGCCTTTTTCTATGCTAACTCGGAGCGCTGTGCCAAGTGCGATGATCAGTCATTCGTGCTCACGGATATCAAGAAGTCTGCTAAGAAAGAGATTTCGATTTTTTCATTTGATACTGACCTGAACCTAACAACAGTCGATCTTCTGACGAAATACCATAGGATTGAAGAGCTTCCCTGTGTCGTGATGGGTGGTGAGAAGTTCTGCGGGATGCATGATAAGGAGTTCTTTGTGAAGAGACTTTGTGAAGTCTCGAATATCTCGATATGTTCCTAGGCTCTTGTTTTGTAGATGTGGTAGTTGCGGCCATCGTGCGTGAGTGAGAAGACTTCGGTGCCAGACGCGGCAGCCTTTCTTCCAAGAGCAAGCAATCGATCCGCGCATGTGAGGTTGTCCTTTGGGCAATGATATGCCTCTGGGGAGTGGATGATATAGAGAGCTTCGTTCAAGTGCAAGTCAAATTCCTTTATGCCGGAATCGACATTGTCATAGTAAGGTATGAATCTGGCGTCAGCGTATGCCGCCGGTACTGGGTTCGCGGCAAGATACGTCGCGTTGACATCCGACCTGGCGAATCTCGCGAATGCGAGGTAGTCCGAATCAGGGGGTTCCGCCCTCCACTGTGTCTGCAATGTGAGAGTGTGGATCGTGCCCAGGAGGCCGATGATCAGGCCAATGGCGATAAGGGGTCTTGCCCACGATTGGGTAACTGTAAAGGAAAGTCCCATCGTGGCGAGGATTGCGATGATCGGAATGTATGCGAAGAGGAATCGATCCTGTGTGTTGGTGATGCTGGCATAGTACACGATGTGGACGCCCAGATAGGTGATGGCGGCTCGTGCCCAAGGCCCACTGTTGCGATGCCAGATGCACATGCCGACAAAAGCGCCGACATACCATAATGTTGGCCACGCAAGTGTGCCAAGATAGTGATACCATGGTTGCCATTCGGCGACGTTGCCCTGGCTTCTGAGTGCCAGCCCAAATGGGTGTACACCTGCAAAAGCAGCGCCGTATGTGCTGCTATACATCCACACATTGAATGCTAGAAATGGTATAAGGGTGAGCAGGAATCCTCCGATGATTCGCGCAAGATCTGTTTGCCGATGATGAGATTGGCGCATGGTGATGAGTATGAGTGAGAGTAGGCACAGGCCTGCGGGGAAGCGGATAAGCGTGGCTGTGCCTGCGAGTGTTCCAGCCAAGAGCGGCCTTGATTGGAGTAGTGCGACAAGCGCGCTAAGTGAAGCCACTGCCGCCGGGATGTCGGTTAGGAGAGCATCGGCGTGGTGCCAAAAGAATGGTGTGCTCGCGATGATGAGTGCGGCGAGTATGGCGTTTGGTGCAGTGGTGATTCTTCTGCCGATGATGTATGTGATCGCGATGAGGCCGCTTGAGAATGCGATGGCGATGATGTGTCCGATGAAAATGGGGTCCATTCCACTTTTCCAAATGATTCCATATATCATAGGCATCAGGATCGGGCGCAGAGGTTCCCACAGTCCGATTAGTCCGCCGCTCCACAAATACTTGCCCATCGCGACATAGACAGCTTCGTCCCATCGCAGGACGGGCTGGTGCCAAAGAAGCCAAAGTCGGATCGCGATGAATATTGTGATGATGACGGCGATCGGTATCATTGTAGAATGTTGAGTAATCTGCCCGACAGAGAACTTTGAAAAGCCCGAGCGTAGCGATGGGTTATTCAAAGTTCTCATTCCTCATTGGGTTCGTGTCCAGATCGCGTAGGATCCGTCGTTGTAGATGCTTATGAATGCGCTCGTGTCTTGGAGTGGTTCTCGGATGCCGCGGTTGCTGGAGCGAGATGAGAGGTATATGTGGGTGATATTGTGTGCGCGGAGTGTTTCTGTGGCAGAGGCGATGGTAGATGCTTCCAAGAGTGAGGGGTCAGTGATTGCGCGAAGGCCTGTGATGCTCGTGACATAGGGCGTGTCAGCATGTTCTGTGACGACGATGCTGTTCTCATCAGCGTGGATGCGTAATGCCGCGAGTGCGCTCATCATTTGGTGGTCAGGTTCTGCGTGTGAGAGGCGCATGGCGTATGAGAATGTGCCAAAGATGATGCCACAGGCGATGATGAGGAGTGTGTATTGTTTGAGTGTCTGTAATTGCCATCGAGTGGAGAGGATGATGGTGATGCCGTGTGCCGCCGCTCCGCTTGTGATGAGTGCGGCGTAGATAAGTGTGTCAGCCCATAGGAGGCTTAGGGGGGTGCTGATGATGAGTGCGGAGGCCATTGCTGGTTGGTGCGAGAGCAAGTTGATAATGCCAATAATCGCGAGTGCTGCGGCAAAGATCGTGATGCCCTCGCCGCCTAGGTCGCTGATAGGATTGGTGAGGTGAGGTGGGATCGTTGTGGGTTGGACGATGGTGATGAGTGCTGCCGTAAGGAGGAGCGTTGGTAGGATGTAACGGAGTAGTGTTTTGGGGTCGTCGTGATAGCGCATGATGGCGAAGCCGAAGATGGCGATGAGGTGTGTGGCGCCGAATGTGCCGATGATCGCTGAGGTGATGCTGGCGATGGCTCTGGATTGTAGAGTGTTTGTGAGCAGTAAGTTTGCTGCGGCTAGTTGCAGTGCAAGCAGTAGGCCTTGGGAGTCCGAGATGATGCTTGTGTTGATGAATGCAGGCGAGAGGATGAGGATACCTACGCCGATGAGTTGCTTGCGGTTTGGCAGGCCGAGGTTTCCAAGCAGGTTGGCAAAGAGGACTGCGCTGATGGCGCCAAGGATGAGGGGTAAGGAGATGCTGGCAATGAGGGGTGAGCTTAGAGAGATGATGATGCCAAGCAGGTGTTGATACATTGTTGGTGTGGGGCCAAGCGCTCCGGCGATGTGTTCATAGGGTGTGGCGCTGATGAGGAGTGGTTCGCCTGCGCGTAGTAGGAGGATTGAGGCGAGTATGCCAAGCGTTGCTCCTGCGATGAGCGCTTGTTGTGTCAGTGTGGTTTGATGCTGCATAGTCGTGTGTAAATGGTGGTTGTTCCGATGCTTGTCTTGGCAAAGCAGGCGTTTGTGTGCCAAGAAGGTGATGAGATGCCGAATGTGCGTTGTGTCGTGGGGGTGAATATGGCGTGTGTGGCGCCGTGTCGCTCCATGAGTGTGATAGCGACGCTCGCTATAGGTGTAGTGTATAAGGTATCGATGTCCGCGTATGTGAGTCCAGCGTCGGGGTCGCGCAGGAAGCTCGTGTCGATGAGGGGTGTTGCGTGTGCAATCGTGCGGATGAGATTGCCTTCTTGAGGTGTGCTGATAATGCGAGCGTCCGCAGGGAGGTTGTAGCGCAGCCAGATGAGTGCTGGAAGGGCTTCTGTGACGACGCTTGTGGTGAGTGTTCGCGAAGCGTATGCGATACTTGGGATTGTCGCAAAGACGATGAGTGTGATGATGAGCAGGGTGGTGATTGTGAGTTGGTGTCGTGATGCCTTTGTCTGGGGAATGTAGGTGAGGATATATTTGAGTGCTGGTGCGCACAAGAGGGTAAATGTGATGCCGATGAAGCTAAGGCCGACTGCTGGTGTGATGAGGCGCAGGTACGTGGCGATGCCGCTTGCGAGTCCCATTGCGATGATGAGGTTGACGTGCGGGTTCTTGATGTTGTGGAGGTATTTGATGATGGTGTACATTCCAAGCGCAAGGGGGAATGTGCCAACTGCGACAAGCGCGTCGATGATGCTTAATGAGCTAAAGTATGTGTCCATTAGTGCTCGGGGGATGTTTTGCCAAATCGCGCTGAATCCATATGATAAAAGGGCGCGTTTGTAGAGGAGAAATTGAGTCCAGAGCGTGAGACAAAATAAGAATGTGGCTAATTCTCGCTCGTGGGGTCGGAGGGGTATCTCTTCGAGGGTATTGATCGCGCAATAGATGAGGATGCCTAGTGTGGCGATGCTGATGCTTGGGTGGAGGAACGCGAATGCAGTGGCGCAAAGTGCAAAGAGTGTGGCGTGGCCTAGGAGGTAGGTGTAGATGAGGATGAGCAGGAGTGGGATTGCGATGCTGTATGGTGAGAGTGAGCCAAATGTAAGCGCGAGGTAGCTTGGTGTGAGGCCGCCAAGTGCGGCTGCGATGAGGCTTGCCCCATCGTGGTGAGTGATGCGTTCTGTGATGAGGTAGATAAGGATGATGCTGCTTGCTGCGATGGCATTAAGGATGATTTTGCCGATGGTCTCGATGCTAATAAAGGTGGATAGCGTGCCGATCAGGTAGGGAAATGCAGGCGGGTAGAATACGGCGCGGTCGTCTGCTTCAAAATACAAGGGGCCTGCATCTTTGAATCGTTGTGTTTCTTGGATGTAGAAGTAGGAGTATTCGTCGACAAAGTCCGGGGATTGGTATGCGAGTGTGATGCGTAGCGCAAGTGTACTGCAAAAGATAAGTGCGAGAATCACGCTCCGAGTTGATGTGCTAATCTTCATTGAGTGGTCTGACCGGTGTGCGCTTAAAAACCTGCGTGGGATGACTGGGTTTAAAAGGGGGTGTGACCATCTTTTTCACATGCCAATAATCACACCCAAAGAGATCCTGGATGTTGTAATCATGACGCTTGCTCTTGGCTTTATCTTCAAGGATGCCTTCACGCGAAGGCATGATGATAACTATGATCCTCTGCTCCATTATCAAGGGGGGTCAAAAAGGGGGCTTGGCCCCCTTTTTGAGGCGTGTATTATCACAGCGCCAGCGATCGTCCTGCACGAGGCTGCGCATAAGATTGTGGCGCTTATGGCAGGGCTTGAGGCGACCTTCCATGCGAGTTATGGTGGGCTTGGGCTTGGTGTGCTGCTCAAGGCCTTGGGTTCGCCATTCATTTTCTTTGTGCCAGGGTATGTGTCGATTTTTGGCGGGACGAATATCACCGCTGCTCTGACATCGGTTGCAGGCCCGCTGATTAATGGCGCGCTGTATCTCTTGGCGTATCTCGTGATTATGTATTATTCCAAGATGCGTGTCCAAACGCATCATCGTTTGGTGCTCACGCGTAAGATCAATGGGTTCTTGTTCATCTTTAATATGCTGCCCATTCCCGGTTTTGATGGGTTTACGTTTTTTTCCAGCGTGTTAAAAATCGTTTAATGTTCCTCCTTCGGTCGGAACTTAAACGATTTTTGGGGGGTTAAAAAGGGGGTGTAACCCCCTTTGTATGACAAAACAATGTATATATAATCGCCCAAGAATTGTATCATATGCGTACCAAGTATATCATTGTTACCGGTGGTGTTCTTTCTGGTTTGGGCAAGGGGATTGTCGCGGCTTCGATCGGTCGTTTGCTCACGCCTACCTACAATGTCGTGCCTGTCAAGTGCGATGGGTATCTTAATGTTGATCCAGGGACGATGAATCCTGTGGAACATGGTGAAGTGTTCGTATTAGACGACGGCGGCGAGGTGGATCTCGATTTTGGTCATTATGAGCGTTTCCTTAATCGTGATTGCAAGTTTGAGTGGAATCTCACATCAGGCAAGATTTTCAAGTCATTAGTAGAAAAGGAGCGCAAGGGCGAGTTCTTGGGCAAGACTGTTCAGGTGATTCCGCACGTGACTGGTGAGATTCGTGAGCGGTGGAAGTCCATTGCCAAGAAGGAAAAAGCTGACATTCTCTTAATCGAGATTGGCGGCACTGTGGGTGATCTTGAGAATTTGTGGTTTCTCGAGGCGGCGCGAGAGCTTGCAGCCGAAGTTGATCGCAAGGACATTCTCTTTGTGCATATGGGTCTTCTGCCTGTGATTGATGGTCAGGGTCAGCAGAAGACCAAGCCGATGCAGCAGTCGCTTCTGTTCTTGCGTGAGCGTGGACTTATTCCGCGTGTCCTTATTGGCCGATCAAAGGAGCGCTTAACAGAGAAGACCAAGGAGCGCATCGGTTTTGCGTGCAATGTGCCTAAGGAGAATGTGTTCTCTGATCCTAATGTGACTTCTGTCTATGAGATCCCGCTCATTCTTGAAGAAGAGGGGCTGCGCAAAGTCCTTGCTGACGAGTTGGATATGAAGGTGCCATCAAAACTCGGCAGATGGTCCGAGCTTGTACATGCTGTAAAGGATGCGAAAAAGTCCGTGAGCATCGCAGTTTGTGGGAAGTATACCGAGCTTGCGGATTCATATCTCTCGATTCAAGAAGCGCTCTTCCACGCTGGCGCGCATAATGATGCCAAGGTTCACCTTCGTTGGGTTGAGACATCAGACATAGAAAAGGGTAAGATTCCAATCAAGGACGCGCTCAAGGGTTGTGATGGGGTGATTGTGCCTGGGGGATTTGGTAGCAGGGGTGTTGAGGGTAAGATCAATGTGATTCAGTATCTTCGGGAGAACAAGATTCCTTTTCTGGGTATTTGTTATGGGATGCAGCTTGCCGTCATCGAGTATGCGCGATCTGTGTGTGGTCTTGGTGGTGCTAATACCACCGAAGTTAACGCGTCCACGTCGCATCCAGTAATTGATATTCTGCCTGAGCAGCGCGCCATTGCCTACAAGGGCGGGACGATGCGTCTTGGCGGGCATAATGTCGAGGTGAAAAAGGCATCAAAGGCAAGCGGGCTCTATGGCGCTTTGTCTATACGGGAGCGTTTCCGTCACCGCTACGAGGTCAATCCGCAGTATGTTTCTCACATCGAATCTGCCCAGTTTCGCTTTTCTGGCAAGGCGCCCAATCAGCCCATTATGCAATTGTGTGAACTCTCCGATCATCCCTTCTTTGTTGGTACGCAGTTTCATCCAGAGCTCACAAGCAGGCTCGAGCGCCCGTCTCCTCTCTTCCTTGGCCTCATAGCCGCTTCATTAAAATGCAAAGAGCAGAAATTCAAGCTCTGGAAATGAAAGTATACTCCATACCCCCAAAAAATCGTTTATGTCCCGAGCCGAAGGCAAGGGACAATAAACGATTTTTATGAAGGTTTAAAAACCGATCCGTGTTCGCCTCGTGTTATGTCAGAGCATGCCGATGACGGACTCAAAGCAAAGGTCAAGCGCTTTTATGAGAAGCATCTCAATCATCTCTTGATCATTCCGATGTTGATGCTTCTGCTGGCGATTATGCAGATCACGGCCCAACTATATATAACAGGCGATGTTGTGGATCGCGGCGTGTCGCTCAAGGGTGGTTCGACGCTTACCATTCCGGTGGCATCAGTAGATGAAGATGTGTTAAAGTCACACCTTGTAGGGTCCTTGCCAGGAAAGGACATTGAAGTGCGCAAACTCGGCGCTTCTGGTCTGATCATTGAAGCCGCTGATGTCAAGGTAAACGAACTAATCTCTGCGACAGAGCAAAAGCTAGGTAAGCTTAGTCAGGATCAGTACGCCGCTCGAGAGATCGGCTCGTCGCTTGGTTCCTCATTTTTCACGCAGATGATCTGGGCGTTGTTCTTTGCTTTCCTTTGTATGTCCATTGTGGTGTTTGTGACGTTCCGCTCTGCCGCGCCAAGCGCGATGGTCATTCTCGCGGCCTTTAGTGATATTGTTGTGACGCTTGCGGTTTTCAATCTCTCGGATATGAAGCTCTCATCAGCAGGTATCGCAGCGTTTCTGATGCTGGTGGGTTATTCAGTGGATACCGATATACTGCTCACCACAAACGTGCTTCGCAAGCATCATCCTGCGCTCTGGGATCGTATCTATATGTCGATCGCAACAGGGTTTACAATGCTTGCGTGCACGATCTCCGCGACGATTGTTGCTCTGATCTTCTTTGATTCTGAGACGATTCGTCAGATCATGACGATCATTCTCATCGGTCTTGCAGTGGATATGGTGATGACCTGGATCCAGAATGTGGCGCTCATCAAGTGGTGGGCGGATAAGCACGGAGTGAAGTAATATGGTAAAAGTAAAAGAACTCTTCACAAACTGGCGCGTAGTCCTAATGACTGTGGCTGTCGTCTTTGCCATCATTGCCATTCATCCTGTGCCGTGGCGTGAGGGTGTCGCGCTGCGCAGTGTTGTTTCAAACTCTTCAGCGTCTGACGCTGGTTTTCTCTCGCCAAAGCCAACGATCACGCCTACTGCTCGTGAGCGCATCCTCTCATTTGATGGGATGCCCATAAGTTCGATTGCTGACTACGAGGCAGCCATCGCCAATCTCAAGCCAAATCAGTCCGTGACTATTGAGACAACCAATGAGTTCTACTCGCTTAAGACAAGGTTCAAATCCATAAAAGTGAATGCAACAGTAAATGTCACAAGGGAGGTCTCTAGTGAGCGACGTATCAATGGCTCGTTTACCAATATCACTATCAACCGCACATCACAAGAGGTTCAAGAGGTGTCGCAATTCATTAAGGACCTTGAGGACATTGGTCTTAAGGTCTACTCAGCGCCTACGAGCAATCTAAGAAAAGGGCTTGATTTGCAAGGTGGTACGCGTGTGATTCTCCAGCCGGCAGAGGAAGTGAGTGCGCAGGATATGGATACTTTGCTTGAGAGTCTCAAACAGCGTTTGAATGTCTTTGGGCTTTCCGATATTGTCGTGCGATCTGCAATCGACCTTGCAGGTGATCAGTTTATTATTGTTGAGATTGCTGGTGCTTCTGAAGAAGATGTCCGTGAGCTTCTGGCTAAACAAGGAAAATTCGAGGCGAAGATTGGCAACACGACCGTCTTCCGTGGCGGGCAAGACGTGAAGTATGTGTGTCGTACTGCTGACTGCTCTGGAATCGACGCTCGTCAAGGTGGTTGCGGTCAGTCCTCTGGCGGCTATGCGTGTCGCTTCTCATTTGCGATCTCGCTTTCTCCAGACGCAGCACGACGCCAGGCTGATGCCACCCGTGACCTGCGTGTTGTTTCAGATCAGAGTGGACGCTACTTGAATGAGCCGCTTGTGCTCTACCTTGATGACAAAGAAGTTGATCGTCTCAATATTGCTGATGATCTGCGTGGTCGTCCTGTGACAGATATCTCGATTTCAGGATCGGGCGTTGGCGCATCCCAGCAAGCCGCGGTTACAGATGCTTTGGAGGGTATGAAGCGTTTGCAGACAGTGCTTATCACAGGATCCTTGCCAGTCAAGCTTGAGATTGTTGATCTTGAGACTATTTCGCCGATGCTTGGCGAGACCTTTGTGCAGCATGCGATTCTTGCCGGTCTCTTGTCACTGCTCGCTGTCGGTACGGTAATTTTCATCCGATACCGGTTGCTTGCCGTGGCAGTGCCCATTATGATTACTTGTCTTGCCGAAGTCTTGCTAGTCATAGGTTTCGCCGCGTTGAGCGGTTGGAATCTGGATCTTGCTGCGATCGCTGGTATTATTATCGCGATTGGTACTGGTGTGGATCATCAGATTGTGATTTCTGATGAGACCTTGCGTAAGGTTGGGGAGGGTCAGATTGTTGATTGGAAGCAGCGTTTCAAGAATGCGATGTTCATTATTATGGCAGTGTTCTTCACGACAGGAACGTCGATGGTTGTGCTCTATTTCGCTGGTGCTGGTTTGCTTAAGGGGTTCGCGCTCACAACACTCGCAGGCCTTGCCTTGGGTGTATTTATCACACGTCCTGCCTTTGGCGCGATGCTTCAGATTCTCTTGCGCGACTAAAAACGTTTAATCATCCCTCGCCTTCGGCTCGGGATGTTATAGCAAGTTGAGTTAATGTTGGAACTTTTGCGTCGGGCTGTCACGAAGTGCATCTCGACTCAACTTGGACGCAAAAGTTCATATAATTCGTCAACTGCCTATAAAC
>JACQSU010000078.1 GCA_016211165.1 Candidatus Woesearchaeota archaeon
AAGAACAGGCTCCCATCACTTACAAGATTGGCGGTCACTATTTTTAGTCACTCTATAGTGACTACTTTTTAATCAAATCTTGAATCGCACGGCAGAAATCATTTGCGACCTTGAGAACATCCTGCACCTCGAGTGCACTATATTTCCTTGATTCGAGACCATACATCAATTCGTGGCGCTCTTGTCTTAGCGCATCAAGCTCGCTCATGAAACGCGCCTCGAGCAATGTGCCGTATCGCTCTTTGAGATAAACAAACAGACCATAATGACTATTCTCCTTGACACCATCACGATACAAGAGCGCACGTCCAGCATGAAACATCGCTGTATACGCATAAAGCACCGCCTCTTCAGAAAAACCTGCAGCAAGCAATCTATTGGCCTCATTGAGCTTCCGAGAACCACGATCAATCGACGCAAGCGATTTTTTCAGATCGGACCGATCTTGCTTGAGCAGCCCCTGCTCAAAACAATCCACAATTCTCATCAGCTCACCACCGGTCGCTCACCAAAGAGCACAACTCCACCCAAGACTACATTTTCATAGAATACTTTGTCAGTAGAAGCCAGTGCCCTCCATTCCGAACGAGTATACATCGATAGAGACAGCTCACGTTTTAGGCGGCGCTCAGATGAGAGTGGTACAGGTTTCCCGTGACTCCCCACAATGATCACCACGTCAAGATCGCTTGTCGCATCGTCCTCTCCGCGGGCGGCAGAACCATAAAGTACAGCACTCAAAAGATTCGGATATCGCTCCTGAAGTTCACTCAGAAAACCCGATTGTTCTAAACGCATCAAGGTACATATCTTACGAGCTTCCTTGACAAGCAGACTGTCGCGCTTGAACCGCACGAGACGAGATTTCCCCACAAACTCTGCATCAAGCATTCTCTGTTTCACCAGGTAATCCACGACTCCCTTTGCGGCAGACGGACTGCATTTCGCCTGCTTGGACAGCTCACGAACAGACACTGACTTTGTCGCGTCCAGCAACACATCAACTACTCTGAAGAGGGGGTACACCTTTGGGTCCAGCATATCATTCCAAGCACTCTGTTCTTTAAAAAACTTATTATGCTAACTATGTTCTTTAAGAAAAACATATATTCTCTATAAAGAACATAACATATACATTATCTCACATCTTCCACACGTAGACGATTGCTGCGATGCCAACAAGCACGATAAGAATCGCCACGATGAGGACGCCAATGCTGTTGTCATCACCAGCAGACACAAGCTCAGTCATTGATTTTGTGGACTGAACTTTTGGTGTGGATTGGGATGGTGAACGTGCTGTTAGTGTGACCCCTAATTGCTGCTGCGTGCTTGGCTTGACGATCACCTGCGCATCATCAAAGGACTTTGACGAACCAGATGAGCGCGGCGTGAAGAGAGGCGGCGATGACTCAAAGGAAACTCCCCCGCCTGATCGTCCACCATCATCAAAGAAGCGACTGCCACCACCTCCGCCTCCACCACTTGCAGGAGCGGATGGAGGCGACACCGGAGTCACAACAAAGGATCGGATTGCTGAATTACGCAAACCGGAAACTGCGAACGTCGATCCTTGATCGACACACGAAAAGCCCTGCGCAGATGATGTACAGTTAACTTCCACTTCACCAGCAGATCGACAATTTGATGAGACTATTGAAAGTGTGTCTACTTGGGCGTCGACGACGCACACAGCATTGTGCGATGAGTTGCCCTTGCTTAGCGTGAGAGTCTTAGTGATCGGTGAAGGCAGAGCAATACCCTTCACGAGAATGCCACCCTGCTCGATCGCTATAGTGATCTGGGAAAGATCAAGAATTGACGAGACATTGAATGTGAAGGGGAACGCCACTAGAGTCGTTCCTTGGGAGACAAACGAAACCTGGGCAGAGCCATTGAAATTCACGGGGTCTGTGATGTTCGCCGTGCCATTATTGAGGACAAGCATGAGACCTGGCGCTGCGGTGATCGTATTGTTCACGGTGCCTACGATAAAGTCGATGGTATCATTCACACCATCGGCATCCTTGTCATTCTGACACGCGCTCGCGTTGTTTGTGAATTCGACGACCAATGGACAGTTGTCATTGACCGAACCATTGATGTGGAAGTCTGTAATTCCATCGCCATCAGAATCCCTAAGGACAAAGACTGCGATCTTTGAAATGTTCTGGTTCCCTGCGGGATCGGTCACGGCCACAGTTACATTGAAGGTTGCGGCCACAGTGAAGTTCCTTGAGACTTCGCGCCCCGCGGCGTCGACTTGAATGCCATCACGCGCATCAAAGTCCCACGTCGTTGACACGATGCCCAATGCATCCGTTGCATTTGAGGCATTAAAAAACACCAGAGCTCCTCGGCCATCAAAGAGCGCCACCGTGGCGTTTGGTGCTACCACGACTCGCGGAGGCGTGCGATCGACATTAAAGAAAACCGTGGAAGCATTTGATCGGTTGAGTTGATCAAAGGCGCGAATCGTGAATGTCTGATTAAGGGATTCAGGCACAATCAAGACAAACGATCCTGTTTGATTAAGGATGATAGTCTGAGCGCCGAACACAAGAGTAGCATTGAGCAGATTCGCCTCGATGATACTAAAACTGACTTGAATGTTGCCAGAAGTATTGAAACCGTTGAGCGGGCTTATGATAATCACTGACGGACCAAACGTGTCCACGATGAAGGAGACATTGATCGTATTGATGTTACCAGTTGCATCGGCGCATGAGACCATCACTTCATTGAGTCCTTCAGAACCGTTCACGCTCGTCACGATGGACACATTCTTTGATGTTCCACTGCTAAAGAACGTTGCATTGTCTGTGATATTCACACCGCTAAGGAGCCGCGAGCACGTCGCGACCTGCGCATTGTCCACAGCGATGAAGGCAATGGACACATTCGACTCATTGAACTTCGCGCCATTTGGCGGGAACGTAATGTTAATCGATGGCTTGGTGATATCCAAGACAGTAATCGTGAAGGCCTGCGCTACAACCCCACCATTCCCATCATTAAATACGACGGACACATTGTTTTGCCCTGTTTGGGATGTGTTGGGCGTCCAATTGATGAGTCCTGAAGCGGCATTCATGATCATCCCGCCAGGAGAGATGTTAAGGGTGTACGTTGCATTGCCATCTCCTTCATCGGTTGCATTGACATCGTACCTATAGTTGACACCTTCCGTAGCATTAAGGGCGGGGATTGTGGTGATGTTTGGGGGATTGTTTGCTACAGTAATCACAAATACCTGTGCTGAAGAATTACCCAAGGCATCCGTTGCATTCACAGTCACATTGTTTTGGCCAACCTGGGAGTTCTTTGGAACCCACTGGATAAGGCCTGTGGAGGCATTCAAGCTCATTCCTGATGGGAATATAGTCAACACAAAGCTAATCGAATCATTCTCAAGATCAGATGCATTCACATCATACGTGTAATTCGCATCCTCTGTTGCAGGTGTGATTGCTGTTGTTGTGAATGATGGCGGTGAGTTGTTGCGGCTGACATTGATGACAAAAAACTGCGTCGCATTCGCCCCCCTGCCATCGAAGACAACCACGGTGACGTTCTCTAATCCTGACTGATTAAAGAGCGGGAACCAGAGGATTCTGCCACTTGATACATTGATCGCCATGTTAAACGGCGCACGCGTGAGATTAAAAGTAAGGTTGTCATTGTTGCCATCAATCGCGACAATGGTGTAATTGTACTGGGTGCCTGACTGCGCTGTGGTGATCGGTGATGAGTTAATGATCGGCGCGAAGTTGACAAAGAAGATACTGATTTGGATTGTTGCATTCGCCTGCAGGCCAATGACGCCATCCTGCGCTGAAGCGATAATGCTGAAATTCGATGATTGATTATTGGAGCGATTCAGCGTGAGGAACGTCGCATTGATTAGGATCGAGGTATTCTGCGTGAGATTTGATACATTCTCCCATCGCAGTGATGTCGCATTTGCAGAGGATGCATTCACATTCGCTAAGATGAATTGGACATCGGACGCATTAAAATCCACGATTAGGATTGGGTTGGTGAGGTTCTTTGCCCCAATGTTGGTGAAGTTAAGGACCACATTGAATCGTTGAGACATATTGAGTGAAGACGGACTTGCAAATGCTGTGAGGGACACATTGGATATCCGGAGCACGGTCACGGTGAAATTCTGCGTGATCAGAGCACCATTACCATCGGCAAAGGCTATGGAGACATTGTTTTGACCTATCTGTGAGGTATTAGGAATCCATGTCAGAAGACCGCTGCTTGTGTTAATGACCATACCACCAGGGGCTTGCGCAAGACTGTAGAGCGCACCTGCACCCTGACTTTCATCAGTGGTATTCGCATCGTAGCTATATAACCTTGACTCGTTGGCGGCGAGAAGCGCAACTGTCGTGAAGTTCGGCACAACATTGGAAACATTAAGTACAAACGAGTGGTTTGTAGAAGCGTTGAGCGCGTCAGCGACTGTCACAGTAACATTGATAAGACCTACCTGGGAATTGTTTGGCGTGAAATTGACAATGCCTGTGGAGTTTGAGATCTGCATCCCTGCGGGACTCACTACAAGGCTGAAGATGAAGGTATCATTCTCAAGGTCTGACGCGTTGACGTCGTATACATAGAACGCATCCTCAGTCGCATTGGTGATTGCCTGGGTTGTGACATTGGGTGCAGAGTTATTGCGACTCACATTGATCGTGAAGCTCTGCGAAACATTCAAACCCTTGCCATCAAAGACAATGACAGTTACGTTCTGCAACCCTGACTGATTAAACAAGGGATTCCATGTGATACGACCAGTGGTAGAGTTGATGCCCATATTGAATGGCGCAATGGATAGGGTGAATGACAGGGTGTCATTGTTTACGTCGGTTGCTGACACATTGTATGTATACTGACTGCCGGATTGCGCCGCAAGGACTGGCGTCGAATTGATTACCGGCGGGAAATTGACCGTTGCGATGCGCGAGGTAGTTGTATTTGTCTTGCTTAGCACAAACGCGACATCGGATGCGTTGAATGTCGTCATAAGGATACTAGAAACATTTGCTGTACGATTAAGGGCAAAGAAGACTGCAGTGACATTCGCTGATTGATTCTGTGCAAGGAGCACAGTGAGATTGATCCGCACAAAAGCCGTTGACTGATTGACGATGACACCGCTTGCGTTTAGGAACACCAGATCAGAACCGTTCACATCCACCTGCACGACTGCATTGGTGAGATTTTTCTTTCCTGTGTTCGTCACATTGATGCCATATGATACGATCGAGGACATATTGACCGGATTGATATTCGCCATGACGCGCACGGTCGCATTCGAGACCTCGGATACAAAAATCGTGAAGTTCTGATCGGCAGTTCCATTATTGCCATCATTAAACTTGAGCGAGACATTCTGCTGACCCATCTGTGACGTATTCGGCGTCCAGTTGATGAAGCCAGTCGTGGCATTAAGAAGCATCATGCCTGCTGGCGCGAAAATGAGAACATATGACGCGTTTCCTTGGCCTTCATCTGTGGTGTTTGGATCATACGAGAGCGTGAACGACTCATTCGCCTGCGTCGGTGCCGTGCTCACAAATACAGGAGCAAGATTTGACACATTCACCACATACGACTGCGTCGCATTCGCACCAAGCCCGTCAAAGACAATGACTGTCACATTATTTGCTCCCACCTGCGCATTGTTTGGCGTCCAAGAAATCACACCACTGGACGAGTTGATAAGCATCCCCTGTGGGAATGAAGTCAGATTGAAGGTCAGATTGTCGTTGTCCGAGTCTGTTGCATTAATATCATAAACATATAGGGCATCCTCGGTAGCATTGAAGATCGGCGAGGTGTTGATCACAGGCGCTGTGTTGGATCGAGTGACATTGACTGTGAAATTCTGTGTGACGTTGGCACCGCGGCCGTCGGTAACGGACACTGTCACATTGTTAAGCCCAACCTGGTTATTTGTCGGAACCCAGTCGATTCGACCTGTGGAGATGTTCATGACCATCCCGCTTGGAGCAATGGAGAGCGAGAATGTCAGATTGTCGCCATTTGCGTCACTCGCATCGACATCGTAGGTGTAGTTCGCGTTCGAGGTGGCGTTTAATGTCGGCGTTGAGTTGATAGTGGGCAAAAAGTTGACAAAACGGATCTCCAAGGCTGCACCGGCGCCTGCCGCAAGCGTGAGATTCCCATCGAAAGCCCGAACGCTTAGATTGTTTGAGGAATTCACGGACGCTGATCGATTAAGGGCAAGGAATGTGACATTGAAGACAAAGGACTGATTCGCAGGCAGGGACGCATTGGTGAAATTGGCAAACCCTGAACCATTTGCCACTGCAGAAATCTGGCCTCCTACAAATATAAGATCTGATGTGTTGAATGTATCTGATATTGTGACATTCTGCAATGTCACAAGACCTGTGTTTGTCACATTGATCGTGAACACGGCACGATCCGACATATTGATTGCAGTAGCGCCTGATTTTCTCACGGTGAAATTTCCTGTTGGGTTGATGATGGATACATTGACCCTTGCTGATAGGTTTATATCAAATTCGTGCTCGGCAATCACAAAGAACTCGTACGTTGACGCATTACCAGAGGCATTCACTGTCCACGAAATCGTACACGTCGCATTCTCATTCATCGTGCCACAGGACTGCGGATTTGCTGAGAGCGACCAGAATGGCTGGGCACCTGCTGTTGTTGGGACGTCGCCTTTTTGGGAAACGACACCAAAGGCATCGATACGCTTGAATGAAAGATTTGTTGCCGATGATGTAATGTTATCTGTGATGGGTTTGCCGGAAGCAAGCATAGCGTGGCGAGTCTGGGCAGGGGTGAGGGACCGCCCAAGACCCTCCCTAACAAACTGCGAGAGTAGCGCCGCGACACCAGCGACATGCGGCGTTGCCATCGAGGTGCCTGAAAGGATCGTGTGGCCACTACCTGTGTTAAAGAGGGTTGATGTAATACCTGACCCAGGCGCAAGCACGTCCAATGAAGGCGCACGATTGGTAAATGAAGAGACGGTATCTTGTTTTGTTGTTGACCCTACTGCTGTAGCATTTGAGACACAGGCAGGAGATGAGATTCCTGCGTTGCTTGATCCTCCAAATCCGTCATTGCCAGATGCAACCACAACAAGGAGTCCTGCTTGCACTGCCTGGCTAATCGGATTTGCGAACACATTATTATCATCGCAGTGCCCTTGAGAACTCGTGACATCTCCCAAGCTCATTGAGATCGCAGTGATATTAAGGCGCGTGGCATTTGCGATGCACCAGTTGATGCCTGCGATTACATTGGAGGCTGACCCGGAGCCTGTTGCGTCGAGCGCTTTTATTGGTGTAATCCTTGCTGCTGGAGCAACACCACGGAATGCAGGATCACGAGAGGCGATGATACCTGCAATATGCGAGCCGTGCCCTTCATCATCCAAAGGATCGTCATCATTGTTTACAAAATCAAAACCCTGCGTGACTGCGGCGCACGCTCCATTACGGACATTAGTTATTGAGCAGGACCCGAAATCTGAATGCGTGTACGAGATGCCAGTATCAATCACGCACACGGAAGCACCATTACCGGTGATACTGCTATTAAGCGTTAAGTTATGCACGCGCGACGCATTGATAATGGTCACGGATTCATTTAAGAATGCGCGGACCTGCGTGTCTGGATAGATCGCAAGCACATCAGGACTGCGGAGCAATGCTTCATAACCATCTTGTGAAACGCGACCTGACATCGCATTGATCGCATCAAAGTGCTCGCGCACAGAGAATCCTTTAGTACTGTGCGCAAGTTCTCGCTGGGTGTTCACATTGAACTCCCTTATTGTCTCCACATCCTTACCCTTGGATTGCTTGGATACACGTGCATCACGAAGTTTCACAATGACAGGCACCATCTCACCATCTGCCATCCGCTGCAGATAATGATCCTCTTTTGATGCAGGTTCTGGATCAAGCGTAACGACCACTGCGGGACACTCTCCACCTGCGCATCGCACCGTGGCATTCATTGTCGTGAGGAAACCCTTTGCAACTTGCATTGATTGCACATTGAATGCAGGAGCCGAGAGCCGGCCCAGCTCCTTTATTGAGAGCGAATAGACGCCACCAGCAGTGCCGGCGGCCTCAGTCACGCGCACAAACATCGTGCCAGACTTGATTGCTGTGTGAATAATACGTGAATTGAAATCAACCGCCGCTAGAATATCATCACTGAATGTCGTGACATTGACGGTGTCATCATAGAGCACAATCACCGTGTCTGTTGAGTTCTTTGAAAAGAATGGCGTGATGTTCTTGGTTTCGATTCGGTATATGGACCCTTGTTTTGCCTCAAAGCGGAACCAGTCCTGATCGCTGGCAATGCCGAAATTGCGAACCGCAGGCGTGCCATCCTTTGAGACATTCCTTGCCTGGGCAGGGGAATTGTCCTGCTCAAAGGAATCTCCTTGCACAGTGAAATTAAGCGTCGCACCTGCAACAACCGCAGTGCCATTCTCATCAACACCGGACACATTCACTGTCTTTACCGACGACCCGTTTGTAAGTGAGGTGAAATTGATCTCGATTTGCATCACAGATCCTGGGCTGATAGCATTAACAACGAACATCACCTGCGTTGCATTCGACGCATTGATGGTCTGATTCGCTGAGATTAGACTCAGAGCTGTGCCGAATGAGTCGACAATCGACACATTAAGAAGAGAAACATTCCCGGTATTCGCCGCAGTGAGATTGAACATGGCGATTGAACCTTGTTGAATCGTAGCATTCCTAAGCGAGATGCCAATGCCCAGCGCGCCGCCAGCGGCAAACGCGCTTGATGAAACAACGAGGAGCAATAACAAAAAGAAACCCCCTTGTATCACATGCCTGCCAGTGCCACATGAAGTCTCCATAATAACCCCCTAACGTCGCGCAATTCCCAACTCCTATAAAAATGTATTCATTTTGCACCCACTGTAGAGTGAAGAAAAAAATGGGGCAAGCCCCCTTTGAGACCCTCAATGTATTTATACCGGCGCATTAGTAGCACATCCATGCACAAAGCCCTTGCAATACTCGCATTCACCACACTCCTTCTCCTTATATCTTGCACAGAAGCAGAATGGAACCAAGCACTCTGCTCTGGAACGCCCGAAGGCGTCGGTGGATGGATCGTCCAAAAAGCATACTGCTGGGGCAAAGGCATTGCAAGCGATGTTGCAGAATCAGCTGTTGACTACAAGGCCATGAAAGACAAAGCCTCAGGATTTGGATTCACGGAATGCGGCGCAGGCAAGGACTATTACGCCGCAGGCACCTGCATGACAGAAAAGGAATTTGACGCATTCTACTACGGATCACAGACCTACGCAGGAAAAGGAGGATGCAAACACCCCAAGATCTACCGCATCAGCGACGGAGGATTCGGCGACGCATGCGTCGATGACATTGAGATGCGCAAATACCTTGAGCGCAGCGGGAAACTCCCCACCCAAGGCGCACAACCCCCAAGCACAACGACAACAGAACCAACCACGCCTGAATGCAAAACCAATAACGACTGCCCAAGCTACTGCCGCGGAGCTAGCACTGTTGTAGGCCAAACCTGCGCCAATGACAAATGCGTTGATGCCGGAGCGCAAGACTGCACATCTGGCGGACAATTCAAATACACCACATGCGTAGAAACCGGGGGCGGAGCAGCATGCTCACAACACAAACAATGCCAAGTCGCATCGGACTGCGGCGATGGAAAAGTATCTGTGTGCGCTTCTGAAGGCGGGCAGACCAAATACACATACAACTGCAAACCTGACTTTACCTGTGAAACATTCATCGTCAGCTGCCCGGCAGACTTTGGAACAGGATCTGTGTGCCGAGGCGGCGGATGCACATAAAAGGGGGCTACGCCCCATTTTTAACCGCCTAAAAAAATCGTAAAAATCGTTTATGTTCTGAGCGAAGCGAAGAACAATAAACGATTTTCCCCAAACATAGCAGTAAACTCATCCACGAAGGCGGGTACAGAATTCCTGACAACACACCTCTTGGCGTGATGATCACCAGCGATCGCATCTCTGCATTCAATGTCAATTGTACGCGCATACATCACCGGAAGCATGTGGAAAGCGTATGCACAAGGCGAGAGGAACTTTTGCGGGAATAAATTACCTGATGGCCTTACACAATACCAACAATTACCTGGGCCCATACTCACACCAACGACCAAAGGAACACTTGACATCACCGGCATCCCAACATCAGAAGACGCAAACATCACACACGACCAGATCCGAGCAGTCCTTGCGGATTTCGGATTTCACGACGGAGGAGCATGTGAACATTATCGACATCTCATCCCCACAGTCTTTGAGCGGATCAGCAACGAACTTGCATCCAAGGGACAGCTGCTTGCAGATGCCAAATTCGAGATTGGGTACTTTTGCAATGGGACCGGACATCGCATCCTTGGCCTCATCGACGAACCGATCACGCCAGACTCTGCACGCATCTGGTCAGGGCACGATTATAACAAAGGAAAGATCGTCGAGCGATCAAAGGAGTCCTTTAGGAAGTATCTTAAGGAGTACTGCGCCAAGCATGTCAAACCACACGGTACAAATATCCTTGATGGCGGCCCGTTCTTGCCCCAACTCAAAGAGCTTGCCGCAACGCATCGAATCCCCGTCGATACCATGATGGAGGTCTCCAAAATCTACGGTGATCTCACTCACGAGATCACTGGAAAACCCGTCCCAACCGTCACAGAACCACGTGAAGAAATCCTGCAGACACTCAGCGATTATGGGTTGCTGCGTTAGGGAAGCACGAAACACACGTGCTGACAAGGCGCAACCTATAATTAGAAGGGCACGCCCACACCCACTATGACCCTACAACCGGGAATGCGCATCCACAACTACAGCATCGAATCACGCCTTGGCGAAGGAGGCATGGGCGAAGTGTGGAAAGCGCGCGACGAAGAGCTTGACCGCGTCGTGGCGCTTAAAATCCTCAAAGCAGGAGTGGACCCTGTTGCCCAAGAGCGATTCTTACGCGAAGCAAAACTCCTCGCCCGACTGACGCATCCGCACATCGTCACGATCTACTCATCGTTTCTACTTGATCGACAGCGGCACATCGCAATGGAATACCTTGACGGGGGAAGCCTTGCCCAAGGCGTGAATCGAAGCAACGCCCTCCGATGCATCAGCCAATCAGCGTCGGCGCTGGCTTACGCCCACGCCCAAGGCATCATCCACCGCGACATCAAACCAGAAAACATCCTACTCACACCGACAACGAACGCAAAAGTCAGCGACTTTGGCCTTGCACGCGCCATTGATCCCGGCGGAACCCTCACGCAAACAGGCATCATCATGGGAACACCGGGCTATATCGCACCAGAACTGATGCACTCACCACACATCGATGGCAAAGCAGACGTCTATGCTCTGGGCGGAACACTCTACTTTGTCCTAACCGGAAGGCCTGCATTTGAAGGCTCATCTGCGCAGGAAGTCCTGATAGCACAACTTGCAGGAACCTTTGAACGACCACGCGCTCGAAATCCGAGCATTAGCCCACAGCTTGAAACCCTCATCCTCTCCATGATGGACCCCAAACCCGAGAACCGGCCGAGCGCCACAGAGGTCCACGAAGGACTTGATTCGATGAACACGACGCGTGCCACAACCAAACGAATAGTGCATGCAAGCGCGACGCGACCAACAATCACCACACGCCGCGGATGGCAGCACAGACACATCGCATTCCTTGCAGGCCCTACTCTGATCATCGGAGGATACGCAGCCACGCGACCAACGCAAACACTCCCTATCGCGCCCACTGCCCCAATACTAATCGAGCAACATGCCCCTGCACCAGGCATCATCGCAACATACACCCTTGTGCGCACACACGCGATTCTTGGCAGTGATAGGGCACTCTACCTCCTCAATCCCAAACGCGGCGCCACGGCATCAGTTCGTCGATCCACCCAGATCCCCAATGCATACGAGGTCGCGTGCGATCCAATCCGCGCAAGCAGCATCGATGCGCTTGGACGACTCGCACTACTCACAATCGGCCCGACCATCCTCTTTGATCCTCGCACAAACAACCTCATCACACGCGACCCAGAAGCAGGCATCAACCACCTCGTAACAACACCTTCGGGAACATACAGCGCAACAACGTCGAAGGTAGTGTACCGAGATCTGAACCATCAGTTCGAGCACAATCTTGGAACAATAATCGACCTGTGCGCCATTGGAGATACGGCATACGCACTAGGACACGGCAAACTGCACTCCGTCAACCCTCACGGAACACTCCACACAATCCCATCCAACCACCACCACATTGCCCAAGACCGCGCAAGACTCTTTGCATTTGACACTGATACAATCACAGAAATCGGACCTCATTTAGAAACACGACGAACATGGGCTCTCAAAGATTTGAGCCCTGTACAACCCGCAGTGCTTGGCCAACGAATCATCACAGCATACCACAACGACGGACCTGAAACTGGCATTGCCATCATCGATGGTGACGCGGTCCGGAGCATACCCCTCCCATCCACGCCAGTCGCGCTCGCCGCCACAAAAGAATGCGGCTATGCCCTCTGCATTGATTTTGGGCGAAGCGTCCTGCACGAGATCCAATGACCATACAGTTTTAAATACCGCCTTGTAGTGCCGTGCCCAATACAACCACATGGGGGTGTAGTATACATGATATCAGCAGGACTACTGCTTGGATTAGTATTCGCAATCAGCATCCTTGCCGTGCTCTTTGCGGCGTGGCTTGCAAACGACCTACTCAAACGCGACACAGGAACTGCAGGCATGCAAGCCATTGCAGAACACATCCGCGAAGGATCAGAAGCATTTGTCAAACGACAATACGGAACTATCGCCATCATCTCACTTGTCATCGCGATCGCACTTGCCGGAGTATACATAGGAACAGGCAAGGGCGATCTCGCATTTCGAACCGCAGTCGGATTCATCCTCGGCGCAGTCTGTTCAGCAATCGCAGGCATCGTCGGCATGGCGATCGCTGTTCGCGCCAATATCCGAACCGCAAGCGCGGCCCGACGCAGCGTTTCAGAAGCACTAGTCACTGCACTTCGCGCAGGCGCCATCAGCGGCATCCTTGTTGTGGCACTCACACTCATTGGCGTGAGCAGCCTCTATATGATGTTTGGCATGGACCCGCAAACCACACCATTCCAGATCGTCGGCTACGCATTCGGCGCATCACTTGTCGCGCTCTTTGCACAACTCGGAGGCGGCATCTACACCAAAGCCGCTGATGTCGGCGCAGACCTTGTTGGCAAAGTCGAAGCAGGAATCCCTGAAGACGATCCACGCAACCCTGCAGTCATCGCAGACCTTGTCGGAGACAATGTCGGCGACTGCGCAGGACGCGGCGCAGACCTCTTTGAATCAACAGCCGCAGAAAACATCGGAGCAATGATCCTTGGAGTCGGACTCTTCTCTGTCCTTGGAGCAAATGGCGTCTTGTTTCCCCTTGTCACAGGAGCATTCGGACTCCTGGCAAGCATCGCAGGCATCTTGATTGTCCGCGGACGCGAAAACGAAGACCCCATAAAAGCGCTCAATCGGGGATACTATATAACTACCGTGCTTGCCGCAATCCTCTTTGGCATCGCAGCATGGAGGCTCCTTGGCGAACACTGGCGACCATTCTTCTACGCAGGACTTGTCGGCCTTGCGCTTGCGCAACTCTTTGTGTTTATCACACAATATTACACCGAGCACAAGTACAGGCCGGTGAAGGAGATTGCGAACGCTGGCAAGACAGGACCAGCAACCGTTATCATCCAAGGCTTATCCGTTGGAATGGAATGCACTGCGCTACCGGTCCTGTGCATTTCGGTCGCCCTCTTTGTTTCATACTGGCTTGGAGCAGGAACCGGACTTCCGAATGGCGGCCTCTATGGGACCGCAGTCGCGACCATGGGTATGCTCTCCGTCGCAGCATACATCCTTGCCATGGACAACTTCGGACCAATCACCGACAATGCAGGCGGCATCGTTGAGATGAGCAACGCACCAAAAGATGTCCGGGCACGAACTGATCGATTGGATGCTGTGGGAAACACGACCAAGGCACTCACCAAAGGATACGCGATTGGATCAGCATCACTTGCAGCGTTCCTCTTGTTTAGCGCATACATGGACGAAGTCAGTCACCACATCGGGGCGGCATTCGACACTGTCAACCTTGCGAACCTAAACGTATTTATCGGCGCCTTGCTTGGAGCAATGCTTGTCTTCTTGTTTTCGGCACTCGCCATGCGAGCTGTGGGCAAGACCGCAGGCTACATCATCGAAGAAGTCCGACGCCAATTCAAGAAAAAAGGCATCATGGAAGGCAACGTCAAGCCAAACTACGCAAGATGTGTTGATATCACCACACGAGGTGCGCTTCGCGCGATGATATTGCCCGGACTCCTTGCCGTTGGATTTCCCATTGTTGTTGGATTGCTTCTCAAATACGAAGCAGTCGCAGGATTCCTAATGGTCGGAACAATCGCAGGAATCCTTATGGCACTTCTCATGAACAACGCAGGCGGCGCATGGGACAATGCCAAAAAATACGTCGAAAGCGGAGCCTATGGAGGCAAAGGATCAGATGTGCACAAAGCTGTTGTCGTGGGAGATACTGTTGGCGATCCATTCAAGGACACCGCAGGACCATCGCTGCACGTCTTGATTAAATTGCTTGCGACAGTAACACTTGTCTTGGCGCCACTGTTCATTTGAACAAAGAGGGGCGTAGCCCCTCTTTGAAACACAAGCCTCATCGGCGATTGAGATAGTTCTGGTAGGCATATCTGTGTACGTATGTGTATTCATTAATAAATGTTTTTGGAAATCGCCATAGAAGGCCTGCGAACCGACGCTCATTCATTCACAATAAGCTCGATGCGCTTCTTTGACATATTCGGACTGACTCTTACTGACTTTCCTTTCAGGTCAAAGGCTTCAACGACATCCTTTGGAAGGGTAAGCCCGCAGCTATTGCCAATCGTGATGATGTCCCTTCGGTATTCATTCTTGAGACGCTGTGCTTTGAAGATCTCAGCAACCCTCGTGGCCTGTTCTTCGGTGAATACCTTCTCCTTGCATTTTGGACATTGCATGGCATCAAAACTTAATCCCCTAAAGTGACTCTTTGTTAGATTCATCGGCACTCGACACTCAAAACATTTTCGTATCATGGTCTTCCTACCTCGATGATGACTGTTTTGATACTGATCTCATGCCATTCCCCATCCCATCGCTCCTTGCAAATGACATAGAAACACAAATTGTCTGCAAAGTATCTGCAGTATGTTCGATGATTCCTTGATTGGTGACGGTAGGAAC
>JACQSU010000077.1 GCA_016211165.1 Candidatus Woesearchaeota archaeon
CTGCTTGCCGCCCAATTCGGGCAGATCGATTACAAAGGAGCATTCGTGAATGATGCCACCAAGCTTCTCGATGAGCTGGGCAGCGGCCGCTGCTGTGCCACCTGTTGCGATGAGATCATCGACTAAGAGGACACGCTGGCCAGGCTGGACCGCGTCCTCGTGCATCTCGATCTTATCGGTGCCGTACTCCAGAGCATATTCCTGGGAAATGACTTTTCCGGGAAGCTTGCCTTTTTTTCTGATCGGCACAAATGGCTTGTCGATTCTGTCTGCTAGGGCAGCGCCAAGAATGAAACCACGGGACTCGATACCTGCGATCACATCGATGGGTTGGGATTGGTATCGATTTGCGAGAAGGTCGATCGTATGCTTGAAGGCACGCTGGTTGTTGAGCAATGTAGTAATATCACGAAACATAATACCTGGCTTTGGAAAGTTTGGAATGGTGCGAATAGCGTCACGAAGGTCCATACTTATAGCGAATCTCATTAATTATAGGCAGTTGACGAATTATATGAACTTTTGCGTCCAAGTTGAGTCGAGATGCACTGCTTGCCAGTCGAACGCAAAAGTTCCTTTACTAACTCAACTTGCTATATTAAACATTTGTGAGATTTACTATTACATCACACTCGTCTTAATCGCATCACGGCAGGGGCATGGCACGTCCTGAATCCTGGGAATCACGTCGACTAAGAGATTCCTCACGTTCTTCGCATTTGCCTTCATCGTCGCAAGCACCATCTCAAGAGTGACTGGTTCTTGCGACTCATGCCAACAATCATAATCCGTCGACATCGCAATGGGTTGATAGCAGATTCCTGCTTCTCGGGCAAGCACGGCTTCAGGAACTGTCGTCATATTGATTACATCACCACCCCACAACCGGAACATCCTGGACTCTGATTTAGTAGAGAATCGCGGGCCTTCGATAGTAACCATCGTGCCAGCAGCGTGGTGTTCGAGCTTAAGAGAGTCGGCCCTTTGCACGAGAAGTGACCTTAACGACGGACAAAATGGCTCTGCCATCGGAATGTGACAGACCTCGTGACCCTCATAGAAGGTCTGGTGGCGCTTTGTTGTGCGATCAATGAACTGATCGATGAAGATCAGATGGCCTGGCTTGATGCGCTCTTGGAGCGAGCCACACGCAGTCGGCGCAAGGATATGCGTCACGCCGAGTTCCTTGAGCGCCCAAATATTCGCACGAAAGTTCACATTACTCGGGTTGATTCGATGATTGTCGCCGTGCCTTGGAATAACAACACACGGAATGCCCCCAAGCACGCCAGTGGTTATAAGATCAGACGTTGGGCCGTACGACGTGTGCTTCTTTATGCGCTGCATATTCTCAAGAATCTTGGGATCGTCGATCCCAGACCCGCCGATGATCGCGATTTTTTGCATTGCTTGCGGGAATCTCCACTCTCATAAAAGACTTCCGACACAATATTTATCAAGAAATCAGCAACAACACCCCCATGTCCAGGTCCACATTCTATGGAACTTTGTATCAGTTGCCCTTTGTGTGCGATTCGATCGTCACACACCTTAGCGCATTGCAGGAACAATACGAACCACAGCGCGTCGAGCGCGTGCAGACACTAGCTACGGCGGTCCATCGCGTACTCCATGCTCTCACAAAGGCACGAAACGGTAGTGAGGATCCCCATGAAGACGTTACAGAAGCCAACAACGCATTGGAACACGCACTCAAGCATGACACGATGCCCAGAAAATCACGAGAAGAGCTACTCCACATACTCCGTGTCGCAGAGTACCGCTCCGAAAAAGTAGGAAAACTCCACTACTACGCCCGCAAACAAGATACAGCAACACTCCAAGAACTCATCCATTTCTATACAATAGTAAAAGACAATTGCAAATCTCAATACTTTGAAAAAGAACATTTCTGCGCCAAGACAGTCTTTGCCAGGAAGAAATAAAAAGCTCTACTTTAACCTGCTTTTTTGCGCCTTTTGCGAAATGATCGCGGAATTGCCAGTCGGATCTTCGATGATGATCTTAAGCAGATCCTCGCCCCAGAGCACACGATTAAGCTTCTTGAGGTGTTTACGTGCTTGATCCTGCTCACCAGCATCTTCAGCATTCTCCTTTGCAGATTCGAGCACACCTTTGACGCGCATCAAGAGACCTTCAACATTGGTGATATACCCTTGGCTTGATGGACCTGATTCAATCGTCATCATATGAGGGATCTTTACCACCGCTTCTGCTGACTTGACAATGCGAATGTTCAGATCATCCTTGCCCTTGATCTCGATTGAATACTTGCAGGGATCCTTGGTTTCTGCAGCCTCAAGATCTGCTTTGTGATACTTACACGCCGTGCACGTCATTGAGAAGAGATACACTTTTCCAAAAAATGGAATCTCCCGTTCTGATTCGGTTAATGTGAGCGCGTTTGCAGAACAGATCGGACACGGTTGACTCTCAAGCACATCGGGTGCAGCGAATTCTTCGGGCTTCTCGGCCTTTGCCATACAATCATTGATACAGATACAATTTTTAAGACTTGTTAAAAATGGGGCGAAGCCCTCCCTTTTGAACCCCCTAAAAAAATAGTCTATAGGCAGTTGACGAATTATATGAACTTTTGCGTCAAACTTCGTGCCAGCCCGACGCAAAAGTTCCTTTATACTATAGCCAGTTCATTATATAATTGAACTTTTGTGTAATGAACTGGCTATCAAGGATCATTACACGTTTTTACTCGTCAGCCTGAATTGCCTTTGTCTGCTTGGACTTGTAAATCTGCGCAAACTGCGGCGTCACAACTACATAATCATCGCCAAACCCGGCGATCTCGCCGTTTAAGGCATCCGTAGTCTTCTTGAGCTTGTTAATCGCCCGCTTAAGCTCAACAATATCACGATCTTTAAGTGGACGGATATTGACCAACGCGATCGTGTGACCCTCTCTAAGCGAGTCGAGGACTGGCTTGATATCTTCAAAATCCTCAAGCATGAACGGACGAACAAGAATCTTTGATCGCGGCTCATCAGACCCCTCGGTGTCAAGCTCGACATACCCTTCCTGCTGCTCCATCTCATCATAATTTCTCGAACTGGAGAACCGTTCCTTAAGACTCGTAAAGAGGCCCATGTCCATATCCCTCCGCGAATGGTATTAGGGATGGAGTTCAGGAGTGCGTATATAAATGTTTCGAGGATAAAAATGGCTAATCACCCCTGCGAGGTGTTAACCATTTTTAAGCTGAATTCTCACACATCCAATTCCTTAACTTCCTTCGCGTGCTCTTGGATGAACTCTCTTCTCGGTTCCACTTCGTCGCCCATCAGAATACTAAAGATTTGATCTGCTTCGACCGCGTCCTCGATGGTGATACGCTTAAGAGTCCTGACCGCCGGATCCATTGTGGTCTCCCAGAGCTGCTGGGCATTCATCTCACCAAGACCTTTGTAACGCTGAATCGAGACGCCATCTTCTCCGAGCTCTTTACTTAGCTTGTCCTTTTCTTGATCTGTATAGCAGTACTGCACTTTCCGCCCTTTCGCGAGACGATACAGAGGCGGCATCGCAAGATAAATATGACCATTCTCGATAAGCTTTGGCATATAACGATAGAAAAATGTTAGATGCAGACACGCGATGTGCGAACCATCAACATCAGCATCACTCATAATGATAATCTTGTGATACCGGAGTTTTGCAAGGTCGAAGTCATCGCCGATACCTGTTCCTAATGCCGCGATTACTGTTACAATGGAACCTGATTTGAGAATCTTATGCAGACGCGATTTCTCAACATTGAGGATCTTTCCCCTTAGCGGAAGAATGGCTTGGAACTCGCGATTCCGACCCATCTTGGCGCTGTTATGGACGAATACTCCACTTGCGAGCGCAAAATTATGGGTCCCCGGCACCTCAAGATCATAGACATCCAACCTTTGAGTCATAGGGACGACTGCCTTGATCTTGTGGTTGTAGCCTGCAACAGCTTCGTTGAGCGTGGCGTCATCCCATTCAAAGAAACGATCCATCAAGGCGTCATATGAAAGGACGTTCGGATTTCGTGCCGCTCGTCGTCGCTCCTCAAACGAACGATAATCTACGGACCCATTTTCATCATAGATCTTTCGCAAGAGGGCCATCGAGTGGAGCAAGTACATTCTATCATAGGCCTCCTTGCGCTTTGCCCTAAACTCATCGGTCCACTGCCCCTTTGTGGTTCGTGCCCGCCATTCCTTGAGTGCCTGATCTCCCCATTGCTTGCGTGCCATTTCGGACAATTCTTGTTTCTTCTCTGGATTCGCTTCAAAATATTTCTTGGTGCGCTCTGCTTGGACTCGTCGATGCTCATCAGAACTCCAGTATTCCTTCTGGGCTTTGTCTAGACGGTCACCAGATATTTTGCGGTAATCTTTATTAGACTCATAAAACTCCAGGAATTTCTGTACCATATACTTCTTGTATGCGGGGTCTTCCCATTGGGCCTTTGCCCTCGCACTAATCTCATCTTTCATGGCCAGGACTTTCTTCCGCATCTTTTCACGGAATTCTGGAGTTTGCCGTGCCAGCAGAGACTTCTCTTTTGCTTCCAACGTATGGAGTGTGTCCCTTGCGTGACTCCTGTGGACAGCCATGTGCTGCTCCGGTGTTAATCGCAGGATGTTGCAAGGATTGTTATTGCGCTTGTTAAAGTCAATATGATGTCGGTGATCCCCAACCATCCCATATACATTATTCCTTAGATTGAACTTGTCTGCAAGCATATGCGTAAAGACCCATCTCATTTCTTGTGGGTCCCAGACCATTTCATAGCCATCGATGGTGATTCCCCCTCCCTTCTTTGAGATCTGGCGTCTTAGCGGCATCACGGAATCGCCGACTTGCAGCATGTGGGCTTCCGCATAGCTGCCGTCCCTGCGCATGAACTTGTGATCTGGCGTACAGATAATATCTTCACCATTATCCAATACAACCTTGAGCACGGTTGCATCTTTCTTCGTTACTCGCGGGTGCATGATCTTCTGAATGCCGATGCGACCGCTATCCATGATCGTGTAGCAAAAGTGTTCCTGCCCTCCTTCATATTCTTTGACAAGCTCTCTCAATGTGAGGTCTCTCCCATCCGCAAGGGCGACTTTCGTATCGCCTGAAAAACATCCTCCGGCACTATCACCTTCCACGAGATAGATCTCACACTTGGACGGATCGCGATTTGAGCAATCAGCAAGTTTACCTGGAAGAGATGATCCTTCCAAGGCTGACTTTCTTCGCGTGAGCTCACGCGCCTTCTTAGCAGCCTCACGCGCGCGATACGCATCCATTGCCTTGCCAATGATCGCCTTACCCACCTGCGGATGCAACTCAAGGAACTCAGCTAGCGCGGCACTTGTAATACTATCAACGACACCTTTGACCTCCTGATTGCCAAGCTTGGTCTTTGTCTGACCCTCAAACTGCGGATTTGGAATCTTGGCACTCACCACAGCAGCAAGCCCCTCCATCACATCCTCACTTGTGAGACGCGAATCATCAAGAAGCTTGTTCTTCTCGCCGTAAGAGTTTAGAGTGCGAGTGAGGGCGGTCTTGAAACCTGTTAAGTGCGTTCCACCTTCAGGCGTATTGATATTATTAACAAATGAAAACACCGTCTCAGCATACCCATCATTATACTGAATCACTACATCGACTTGTACATCGTCCTTTTGCTTTGAGAAAAAAATCGGCTCGTGCGCCGCTTGCCGCGACTTGTTGAGGAACTGAACGAATTCGATGAGTCCTCCTGCAAACATGAAGGTCTGATCCTTATCGAATCGCTCATCAAGGATCTGGATCGAAAGTCCTGGATTGAGAAAGGCTAGCTCACGAAAACGCGTTGAGAGCGTGAGGAAATCAAATTCGACACTGTCAAAAATGGTCGAGTCTGGCCAAAAAGTAACCTTGGTACCTGTTTGATCTGTTGCACCACTCTCGACTACGGGCCCCACCGGATTCCCACATTCATATTCTTGAAACCAGGCCTTGCCTTGCCTGCGCACTTCGACTTTAAGACGCTTGGAAAGCGCATTTGTCACCGAAATCCCCACACCGTGCAACCCACCAGAGACCTTGTAGGTCTTCTTGTCGAACTTACCGCCAGCGTGAAGCTTAGTCATCACGACTTCGAGGGCTGAAACCTTGAGCTGCGGGTGAGGATCAACTGGAATCCCTCGACCATCATCAGAGACCGAAACTGAGCCATCATTGTGTATTGTCACGACGATTTTCTTGCAAAAACCAGCCAATGCTTCGTCCACGGCATTGTCCACAGCCTCATACACCAAATGATGCAAGCCGCGGGCTGAAGTAGAACCAATATACATTCCAGGACGCTTACGCACAGCCTCGAGACCTTCAAGTACTTGGATGCTTGACGCGCCATAATCTGTATTAGGCGCTTGCTCGACGGGAGAATGATCATCCTCTGCCATAGTTATCGACGATGAACGCCAGAGACGGATGAGTTATAAATCTTCCTGGGAAAACGTTTAATGATTCCCGCCTTTGGCTCGAAGTTAAAGATTTTCTTCCCAGAAAATCGTTTAAGCTCCGCAGGGGCATTAAACGATTTTGTCAACGATAAATACATGCACTCACTTTGGGCTCGCGCGGAGAACCCGTCGAGAGACACTCGGTTCGCGTGGGGCACTGGACCACCTGCTCGCCCCCATCACAGACAAAGGCAATGGCGTGATTGTCCTTGCAATAGGACTGGGCATCACAGGGTGATGAGATAGGCACGCTGTCATATACGCCAACACTGCCTGTCGGATTCCACATCCGAAAGAGCCCAACAGCAGAGATAAGGCCGACAAGCAGGAGCGCCAAAGAGGCAATGGATCGGGCCATAGCTTTTGAGGCAAGCGACACTATATAAATGTTGACGAAGAAACCTTTTTAAATGGGTCACCATCCACCAAGCACATGGTCATTAAAATCGGCGGCATGCGACGAAAGACCCGCACGCTTCTTCGCAAAAACATCCGCAACAAAGGCAAGATCAGCATCTCACGATACTTCGCTGAATACAAACTAGGCGACCGCGTCCTTCTGATGATGGAACCCGCAGTCCAAAAAGGCATGTACTACCCACGATACTATGGAAAAGTCGCCAATGTCGAAGGCAAGCGAGGCGACTGTTACATCGTCACAATCCAAGACCGCAGCGTCCAAAAGACACTCACGGTGCACCCCGTGCACATCCGACACGCATGAGACCTGACATCATCAAGGAAACCGCAATCTCGATTAGCGAAGCAAAAACCCTGCTTGATCACGTCAAAGAACGCGACGGCGAACTCAACTACCGAGCGGCCAAGACTGCAGAATACCTGGATCAGTTTGCGTCACTTTCCGAGAAAAAGTCAAAGGACGTGACCAAGAAAATCCTGGCACTCGACATCCCACGAATGCGCGAGAATCACATCGCAAAAATTCTTGACTGTCATGTGAAAACTGTTGAAGATATCAAAGTGGTTTTGCAACCGTACTCCCTCACATTAAAAGAAGAACATCTTAAGAACATCCTTGAGATTATCGAAACCGTAGGACCAAAGCTCAAGACAGAAGAGACGCCTGCCGCAGAATAATAGCGAATCTCATTATTTATTGAACATTTGTGAGATTCGCTACAGCCAGGCGTTGGATTCATTTGTTTCTATGCACAATAAATATCATTCCAGCATTTACTTCTCGCCATACATTTAAATACGACGCCCAACTATGCTGTTGCATCAGATGAACATCAGAGGGCTACTATGGAACACGCACGAAGCAGAGAAGAGAATGCAATCGTCTTGGACTTCCTGCCAAACGGCTATCCCTTTGATGAGCGGCCCTCACACCGCAAAAGCGCCATAGTCCAAGCGCTGGGAAAAGAACACTTCACACTTCTTGAACTCACTCCGAAACCAGGGGTGATGCTGCAACCGCACGAAGAAGTCTACATCGGCGAAGGCAAACGCGAACAGGTCAGCCACGTCCTTGGCAAACTCGACCCGGAACGAATGACACAAACGGCACGCTCGGAGTTGGAATATACTGTGAAGCAGATGGTCGAAGTACATGAGACGAAATACGTCGCGTTCTACAACAAGGCACAACCGATGACGATGCGCACGCACCAATTGGAGCTCTTGCCTGGCGTTGGCAAGAAACACATGCAAGAGATCTTGGCTGCGCGAGAAGACAAGCCTTTTGCTAGTTTTGAAGACATTCGCGAACGCGTGAAGCTACTACCTGATCCGAAGACCCTGATCATTAAGAGGATCCTCAATGAAATTCTCGGACTTGAGAAACACCGATTGTTTGTGAGCTAATAGAGCGAATCTCATTAATTATTGAGAACGTTGAAAACCTACTAAATGGAGGTTATTCAAAGTTCTCAAGAATAGATAAGAAAAATCAAATGAGAACTACTTCTTGGCTTTACCTAATATCTTGCACATCGTTGTGCCACATTTACACTTGCCCTTTAGCATTCGCATGCCATTGGCAGAGACAGTCTCTTTACCACCGCTCACTTCACCCATCTTCTTACATCTGACACAGTATGCTTCAACCATAGTGATCACCGAGTTGGCAGACCTCTGGGGCGTTATATAAATGTTATGGGAGAAAAGGGGGCTTCGCCCCCTTTTAAACCCCCATGCAAGGCGACTTCGCCCCCTTTTAAACCCCCATGCAAGGCGACTTCGCCCCCTTTTAAACCCCCATGCAAGGGGGCTTCGCCCCATTTTAAACCCCCGAGCCCTGTCTTGGCGAGAATTTATATAATAGAAGTCTAAAAGAAGAATCTGGGGTGGGAAGCATGATTCCGCAAACAAACACAGCTCGATTAATTAACAAGATCAGCAACAGACTCGTCTTAAGCGGCGAAGTGCCAAACCAAAAACTGGCACAAGAGATCGCACGCAAATGGGTGAAAATCGTTTAATCTTCCTCGGCTTCGCCTTGGAATATGCCAAACTTTTTTGCTATAACGCGTCCATATGTTCACTGTGGGAGTTTAAAAGAGGGGTGGAGGAATCGATGACCCTCATCACGCACAAAGGCAAGGAAACGATAGGCCATTGACAAGTTCGAACGTGGCATACGTTGACCAACCATATCCAACTTGCCAAACACCACAGGACCACACGCGAACGCAGGCGCCACCCTGCGATAGATATCGGCCTCATCCCAACCAACAAGATCACGAACTCGGACACGCGGGGTACCAAAGGACCGAGAGATGGATTGCGCGACACGAGCAGAACGCAGATCACCAAACCCGTCAAGATAGACCTGCGCATTGTCACCCGCGTCAAAGAGTTGATCTGCAGTAGCCCCATCCCAAGCCTGCGCCAAGATATCTGGATGCACCAAGAGCCGAGGATAGGTCGCGTCCACTGCTACGCAGAGCACTGGCCGAATTTCTTTCCGACGCAACACACGAAGCACCTCACTTGCAGATCGACCATAGGAACCATCACGCTGCTCTTCCTCAGACGCAGTGAAGACATATAACACCCGAGACATGCGCTTGTGACTCATGGCCAGCGAGAGCAACAAGAAACATCCCACTGCATCATCGATGATTCCAACAAGATCACTGTTTTTTTGACGTATTAGGGTGTCCCCCAGAAGGGCGTGTTCCACATCCATATGCGCCGAGAAGAGCAGGGGACGGCCGCTGTTCCCAACTTCCACATATACATTTCCGAACTCGTCTTCCCACGGCTTGAGATTGTGCCTGCGGAGAAGATCGAGGATGAACTTGCGACGCGGACCCTTACCACGACGCACACCTACACGAACCCAGCCATCAAAACGCAACGAACCGATACGCTTGAGAACTGACTGGGGCAACATCAGCCGTGACGCCAGTAACCCCATGTTAAAAGCTTATCCGAATCTGTATACCACCGAAGACCAATATCTGTCCGATAATACATATTCTGCAAAATGATATTCTTGATTCTCCCATACGCTTGCTTTCTTGCCTCATCAACCGTCACACCGCTGCCTGTCACAACAAGAGCGTATCCGGACTCGCCTGCAAGCTTCCAATCTCCATCAACCATCTTCACATCACCAAGATGCACACCATCAAAATTAGGCTTCTTGAAAATGATCGAACAATCACGATAGATACGGAACTCGCTTGGATCGCTAAAGGGGAAGGGCGGCACGGCGATGACAATACCAACCTGGAATCCTTTCTTTGTTTTGAATTCGCAGGGCTCGCCCCCTGCAAGCGATTGTAAGAACTTACCAATAGGGGATGTGATACCTTCCAAATGAATGCTGATCGTCGGATAACCAAAACGGCAGGTCATCTCAAGCGGATAGATATTGCGCGCATTGACAATGCAATTGATATCAAAGTAGCCCACATAGCCAGACTGCGCAAGCTTGAACTCCATCTTCTTGAGCGTCTCTTTGAAGAGTACATTAGGATCATCCCAATACATCAACGTGCCCATCTCGCCGGTAAAAGGGCCGACATCACCAGGAAAGAGACGCTTGTGCTCAAAATTCACATTGATCGGTGTGATGAACTCCTTGCCATTGAAATAAGCGCCCACGGCAACCTCGACACCAAGGACGTACTTTTGCAACTGGAAAAGAGGAATTTTTCTTGAGAGGTTGCGTTTGTTTGAATCAAGGACTTCAATAAGGTCGCTTGCGTCCTCGTCCTGACCAATGAACAAAAGACCCTTCCATTCACTATCAATAAGACCGGATGGCTTGTAGACATACCTTCCGGGGTTTTCCTGCAAAAACTTGATTGCAATACTATAATCATCAAAATCCCAATGAGGCAGAATCGCGATACCAGCATCCTCCATCTCCTTTTGCCCAAACTCGCGATCCTCCTCAAGACGATCCGTGTATATCGATCCGCCGACCACTGCTTTGCCTTCCTTACGCAGCTTCTCGGCAACAGCGCCAAAGCCCGTATCATCAAAGACAATCACATCAGCCCACGCATACTGCGACTCTGCATCAGAAACACGATCAAGAAATCCATCATACACATCCTGATCTGTCTCACTCTTGATATAGATCTTCACATCGTGACCTTCCCTTCGAAGACTCCACGCCAAATCACCACTAAGCGACTCGTGACTGATAAAGAGAAACTTTAAATGATCGCTGTTCTCAGAGCTCTTCGCTTCCATTGACAAGGGGGGACATCATGTACTATAAAAAGCGTTTCATTATGGAAAACCTCACTGTCGCTCGGTTGTCAAAGGCGCCAGTTTCATTGACGCAGCACAATATATAATAACATGGGAACTATAGCAAGTCCGCTTTGATCATCACAAGAATTGAAAAAGACATCAACGAATGCGAACGCATGTGGCGAGCAATGGTTGATGATCGCGACATGTTCGATGTCTGGGAGTACCGGGCGGCATTTTTTGAAGCTGAACACCTCACGCCACATTTCATCGTTGCTTCAGAAGATGGCGTTGATATCGGATTGCTCGCATTGTGGCACCGCAAAGCAGAGGATTGGCTTGAATTCTTTGGCGGGGAACTGATGGAACACAATCGATTTCAGACCACGCGACGAGATGTTGCGTCTGCTTTGCTTGGCGCGCTTTTCGGAAGATATTGGCTGAATTATATTGAAACATCCGAAACAGAGCTTGTAGCACTCACCCAAGAAGATGCCTCGTATGCACTGGATCTCTCTTCATTTGGAAGCGTTGATGCATACCTCGCGTCCTTTAGCGGAAAGCACCGAAAAAATCTCCGACGGGACTTGGATGCGATACAGGGACTTGGGCCATTGGTATATCTGAATCGCGAGAGAGATGTTGACGCGCTCATCGAGATCACCAATGAACGATTCGGCAGCGGATCATTTCTTGCCAATCCCCTCTTTGTGAAAGGATTTAGAAAGCTAGTCGACGCGGCACGAAGACGGGGGGAACTGCACCTCATCAGCATCGAGATTGGCGAAAAGGTCGTCGCTACCCAACTCGCGATCGAGCACCGCAATGTGTACACCGTTCTCATCGGAGCGGCGCTTTCTTCACCACTCAATGTCGGCAAGCGACTGATTATGGAACACCTACACAACGCGGACCGATTGGCCTGCCGAACCGTCGACTTTTTAAGCACCGAGCCAGGCTGGAAAAAACTATGGAACCTCACACCAACACCCAATTACGAACACTGCAATTTCTCTGATTAGGTGCCATCATGCAAGAAACACTGCCAGCGCAGGACGCATCCCCCCACAACGAGTGGCTTGACATTAGACAAAGCAACATTCACTCATTCGGCGCATTCGCGACACGCAACATCCCCAAAGGCACACGCGTCATCGAATACACTGGCGAAAAAGTCACATCCGAGGAGTGCAAACGACGGGAGGATCAATACCTGGCAGAACACAAACAAGATCCTGCCAAAGGCGGCGTCTACCTCTTTGAACTTGATGATGACTGGACTATTGATGCAAATAGGACAGAGGACATCGCCAAATACATCAACCACAGCTGTGATCCAAACTGCGAGATCGAGATGAACAATGGACACATCTGGATTGTTGCGCTGCGCTACATAGCCGCAGGTGAAGAATTGACATACAATTACGGATTTGACATCGAGGATGTTGAGGACTATCCTTGCCAATGCGGGTCTGCTCGCTGCGTAGGCTACATTCTTGATGAAGACGAGTGGCCGAAACTTCGGGGAATGATCCCTCGTTTCACTCGGAATCTTAAACGTTTTTTGGTATAATGAGAACTTTGAAAAATTCGCTTCCGGCTCATTTTTTCAAAGTTCTCCGTCCCCAACAACAACCATCACACTCGCAACAGCATACTCGCCATCGTGGCTGATACTCACATCGGCATCGATGAGCTGGAGGTCAGATTTCCATTCCAGACGCGGCTTGCCATTGGGCTTATGGGAGACGCGCACATCAAGCCACTTCGGAGGAGACTCAAGCGCCTTCCAAAACGCTTCCTTCGCCGCAAGAATGCCGGCGATGTGCTCCAAGGATTGCGTCTGAAGCTCATCGGCATGGAAGACACGCTGGGCGGCAAGAGGATCGGCAAGAAGACGATCCACCTTGTCAAGACGCACCATATCAATGCCAACCTTGATTTTAGGAAGATGCAAGCGACACCTCGAGTGGAGTATACTCGTGAAGCTTGATATCTCTTGGTTGGCTGATCGCTTCTGCTGTGATGGAACGAAGCATATGCGCGGTGACCTTCACATCAACAAGCTTCTTTAGCAGAAGACGACCTGGAATGCCTACGATGATGGGATACGAACCGATATGGCGGCCAAAGGTGAGCTTACCATCATAAGTCTCGGTGTAAATATCCTTGAGAATGTGGCCGATGGGAACCACACGCTTGAAATTAGGCATGTCGATCTTTTCACGTATGTCACGACGCCAACGAAAATAATAGCTCTTATTGCGCTTCAGGAACTTGATGCCTCCCATCTCTGCGAGTTTTGTACCTGGAAAGACGTTCACTTGGCGGATGTTAATACGACGAAGCATCAGATTGTCATCCAGAATCTTTTGGAGCCACTGCATATTAAGCTCATGCGTGCGCCTGGACTCATCTTTGAGCCCAAATAGGATGTTGATGCCTGGCAAGAACTTCGGGAGACCGTTAGGACCCCGATCCGCACCATACTTATTGATGATCTTGATCGCGTTATACGTACGCTCGGGAGTTGTATTGAGGTGATTCGCATCGATGACTGCCTGGTCGAATGATTCCACTCCAAACGCGGCGATGTTACCCTCTGTGCAGTACTTGACAATGTCTTGCGTGATGCGCTCGCCACGGGAAGTGTTGACCATCACAGGATCCACATTGTCGATGTGCAAGACTTCAATGTCTGGGCAAGCATCACGGATGCCCTTGAGCACTTCTTGGCAATGAGGATATGAATAGAAACACGCTTGCTTTCCAAGCCTGAAGTATCGCGCCCCAAGATCATAGAATGCCTTGACTTCACTAATCACATCCTTAGCTTCACGGTACTCGAACTTGCTCTTGATGGGCTCTGTGCAAAACGCGCAACCGATCGCTCGCGAACAACCCCTCGCCGTCTCGATCTCGATGATGCGCATGTCAGGAATTTGTCCAAGAACAGATGCGCCCGCGATGCTGAGACGCTTGATCTCATCAAAAGAGAACTTCATCAGCTTGACTTCCTTAAATTGCGAGAGATCTTCTCGTTCCGCGATCTTGCCACCTTCCAATGCTGTACCAAAAAAGGCAGGACCTGTAAGGATCTTTTCTGCATCGACATCTTTGAGAATCTCATTGATCTCGTGCAATGTACCAGGAATGGCGCTTAAGTACTTTCCGGGAGTATGGACTCCAAGATTGACCACGATACGGTCTGCAATGGCGAGAAGTGCGGGAACATCTTGATGCGTGAGATTATACACCCTGATGTTTGTGGACTCATGCGGTTTTGGATCTTTTATTTTTCCACCATAATATCTCCACAACCGCAGGTCATCAATGGTAAGGTATATGGAATCCTCTCCTTGCTCCCTAAGATGACCTGCTAGGTACCGAGGGTATGTGCCCAAGTACGGCGGCACACCAAGACCGGCGGGCTCATCAGTATAACAATCAATAATTAGCGTGACCATGCATCGTGGATGGACTTGGTCTTTTTAAAGAAATGGACGCCTAACAATACAAGGCTTAAAATATGATATTAGCCGGAAAACATCGATGAATTCCCGCATCCTTGCATGGTCACTGTATGACTTTGCCAACACAGCATTCTCCGCAATGTATGTCACCATCTTCTTTCCGATTTTCATCAAGATCATCCTTGGAGGCACGGAGTTTGCGATAGGAATTACATTCGGATTATCAATGCTCGTCGTAGGCACCATCGTCCCACTCCTTGGCGCACTCATCGACGCAACAGGGCGCAAGACCCCCTACATCCTCACATTGACCATTGTCTGCTGCGCAGCCACAATCGCCACAGGATACCTTAGTTTGGAAGGCGCGCTTGTCGCAGGATTCATCGCCAATACAGCCTATCATGCGTGCCTTGTCATCTACAATTCCTATCTGCCTCGCCTTGCACGGACAGGGTTTCAAGGATCCGCAAGCGGCATCGGCGTCTCACTCGGATACTTTGGAACCATCGCAAGCATCATTATTGTCGCACTCATTGCAAGACCATATGGCCTTGAAACCATCCGGGGAGCACAATACGCATTCATTGCTACCGCAGCATTCTTTACGACTTTTTCACTACCCCTTTTTATCACATTCTGGAAGGAGCGCACAAGGCAACTCTCAGTGAGCTTACGAGCTATTGGCACAGAAGTCGCCACAACAATAACAAACCTGCCAAAGGATCGCAACATGCGAAACTTTCTTATCGGAGGATTCCTCTACTCAAACGCCATAACTGCAGCAATCATCTTCTTAGGACTCTACGCACGCACAGCGATGCGGCTACCCATCGACGCCTTTGTCTTTAGCATCTACCCACTGCTTGCCATTGCAGCGGCTATCGGCGCATACATCGCAGGACCGCTCACAGACCAATATGGGGGACGACGAATCCTCCTGTGGTCCGGAGGATTCTGGATTATCACACTTCTTGGCCTGATTCTTCGACCAGACACACTCACTGTGTTTATGATCATGAGCTGCATCGGCGGCGCCGCCATGGGCGCTGTCTGGACTGCAAGACGACCATTACTTGTTCGACTCGCCCCAGGCCGCAAGGTTGGAGAATACTTTGGATTCGAGGAGCTCACGGACAAATTCAGCGGCGTTTTGGGACCCATCATCTTTGGATACCTCGCAACATACTATAGCTACGCTGCAGGACTGTGGACACTCATAGGATTTTTTGTCTTAGGCATACTCGCATACGCCGCTATGAGCGCCAAGCATTATAAACAAACACTGCCGTGCTAATCACATACGATTCACCCAGACTTGGGAAGGCGCAGGCGCAAACCTCATTGTTGGATTCGCAACAGCCACTCGCGTGCGCATTCGTCGGATCGCTATAAAAAACGCAGGAAAAAAACATACAGACCTGCCACAACAATACCAAGCAATGCCCCTGCTAGAACCTGCACCAAAGAATGACCCACAGCCTCCTTGCAGTGAACCTTTTGCTGCATCTTATTGAGAATAACCGCATGCCTGCCAACTTCACTGCGCACATGCATCGCATCATGCATCACGATGAGCGCGAGCACAAAGGCAATTGCAAACCCCGCACTTGCGCCATCAAGCAGCAGAATGCCTGCTGCAAGAGCGGCAACTGTCGCGGCATGACCAGAAGGCATCCCGCCATCACATACATACACCAACCGATTATTACCCACACACTTTGCGACCTGCGCAACAAGATGCGCAAGACCTGCAATCAACACCAAATGAAATCCGAGATCCATACCCTTACGCGCAACAGGTATTATATAAAAGGATTCTCCACCTGCCAAAACCAATGGACCCAGCACAGATCCTGCTACATATCTACTTATACTGGCCTGGCGCAATGGCAAACATGGCGCCAGTCATACTCAAACCCGTCTTCCCCTGGCTCGACATGCCTGTAGATGCAGGCCTGCGCTTCCGCGGACGACGCTTACTGGGCAACCACAAGACCATCCGAGGATTTGTGCTTGGCATAAGCCTCGCCATCATAACTGTCTATCTGCAACGCATCGGCCCTGCACAATGGCAGCTGGTCTCTTACGAATTGTGGTGGCTCATCGGCCTCTCGCTAGGACTTGGGGCACTTGGTGGCGATGCCATCAAGAGCTTTTTCAAACGACAAACAGGAATTCCGCCGGGAAAGAACTGGTTCCCATTCGACCAATTGGATTGCGTCATCGGATCAATACTCGCATTGTCATGGCTGTACTGGCCAGGATTCGCAATGGTTGGGACATTGCTTCTTATTGGTCTAGCACTGCACCTCATCATCAAAGGCATCGGCAAGGCACTTGGATTTGCATGAGAAAAGAGGACGCGACCCCAGTTTGAGCAATCAACTGGCTAATAAGCAAGTTGAGCCGCCAACGAAAAGTTCCACTATTTACTCAACTTGCTATACTAATGCCGCGGCGATAGCGACACTAATGAAGGCTACCATAATGGGCAGAACAGCTTTCCAGGATTTTTCCGTAGATCCTTGCGCAAGACCATGCAAGAAGATGAGGCCTGCGATCGTCGGCAGGTGAACTGTCTGGGAAGCGACACTTAACAGAAGCGCGAAGAGCGCATACCACGCCACGGGATACGGCAGACGAAAGGATGCGAACGACACGATGCACGCGGCAATGACAGAGAATGGCAAGGAATATTGCTCGATTCTCGACCCGATCACAATCGCGAAAATAACACCTGCAAGAATCGCCTGCATCACAGGAAAAAAACGCCTGGCATCACGCAACTCATCCCTCGCACACCTACCAACAATCACCCCTGCAAGAAGGCCAAGGGACGAGATACATGTGATGATGATATATGTTAATATTTCCATTCGGAATGGCCCCAGGCAATCAGCAGATCCGCACCGAACTTCTCAACATCTGTAGCCAAGTCACACGCGCCAAAATTCGTCCCAGCCCAAATCAGGCATGTCGCGCCAGTCTCTGCCTCGATTTGCCGCACGATATCCTTGGCCATCGGCTTAAGCCCGTCGGGAAGCTGAATGCCCACAACTTTCGCATTCTCTTCCTTTATCTTCCTTACGGCCTTCTCAAGCTCCAAATCATACGAGAGCTCATCCCAAGGATTGTCAGATCCGCGACCAAACTGTTTTAGTTCCATAAAAGAGGGGGAGACTTCCCCCTCTTTTAAACTCCCTTGAAAAGGGGGCAAGCCCCCTTTTTAACCGATGACCCCGCGGAGATTTGAACTCCGGACCGCCCGATTATCAGTCGGGCACTCCACCAAACTAAGCTACGGGGTCAAAAAAAAAGAGGGGCACGCCCCTCTTTTAAACACCCGGGATGCGTATGCACCCAAGGCGTTTAAAATGTGTAAGTTCGTGAGCCGAATGCGAGCGAAGCTTACACATTTTTACGCCCCAGGGCAGACTCGAACTGCCGACCTTGCCGTTAACAGCGGCACGCTCTACCGGCTGAGCTACTGGGGCAAATCCTATCGAGAGCAGATTTGGGTTTCGTTTATAAACCATACGATTTCCCGGAAATCGTAGGGCGATCAGAAATAATACTGGATTTCTGATATCTCACGATTTGTCCAAACCCATAAAAAGTGACTATGAACATGCCCCATGATGGAGAGCATTGTTATTGAACAGAAGGCCAAAGACCCATTCCTGAACCTCATCATCGACACGCTGGATCGCCAAAAACAAGCGCTGGTCTTTGTCAATACTAAAAAATCCGCAGAGAAACAAGCAGAAGACATCGCCAGATACCTCAAGCGGGGAACACCGGATCTTGACCTCCTGGCAAAACAAATACTCGGCATCCTAGCACAACCCACACAGCAATGCGCACGCCTTGCTGGCTGCGTACGCGCAGGGACTGCGTTTCACCACTCCGGTCTCCACACTAAACAACGAGAGATCATCGAAGACAATTTTAGGAGCGGGAAGATCAAGATTATCTGCGCAACACCGACCCTCGCGGCAGGCGTGGACCTACCTGCCTTCCGGTCGATTGTCAAAGACTTGAAACGTTTTGACGGCAACTACGGCATGGTCCCCATCCCCATCCTCGAATACCAACAAATGATTGGACGGGCTGGACGACCATCATTTGACAATCTTGGCGAAGGCATTTGTGTTGCAAAGTCCGATGCCGAGGCAGAAGAGATTCACCGACGATACATATTGGGTGCTCCGGAAGAAATCTACTCAAAACTTGCTGCAGAACCAGCACTACGAATGTATTTATTGTCGCTCATCGCTGGACGATTTGTCTCTTCTCGCGAACAAATTCTTGGATTCTTTAGAAAGACATTCTGGGCTTATCAATACCACGACATGGCAGAACTTGAAAGCATCATCTCAACGCAATTGGAACGGCTAGAAGAATGGACATTCATTGCCCGAAGGGGCGGGGCAGATGCGACGGACTTTGTGGGTGGTGATGAACTCATAAGTGAATCCTATACTGCAACGCCACTAGGTACTCGCGTTGCTGAATTGTATCTTGATCCTTTCACAGCGCACGAATTCTGCGAAGCCCTTTCCTTGGCCACCAAAGCGACACTCACAAGCTGGAGCTTTGTACACCTTATCTGCACAGCACTTGAAATGCGACCACTGCTCCATGTGCGCACAAAAGAATGGGACACTATTAGCGAAGCAAGTGTTTCGCATCTTGCGAGCTTGCTTGTTCCCGAACCATCGCTCTACGATCCGGACTATGAAGATTTTTTGGACGCTGTGAAAACAACACTCATGCTCCACGACTGGATGGATGAAAAAACCGAACAAGAACTACTCGAAGCCTATGATATCCGACCAGGAGAGACACGAAATAAACTTGACAACGGAGATTGGCTGCTGCGATGCCTCATCGAACTCGGACGCGTGCTTGACATTGAGAGACGAGTGCTTGCCGAGATCAACAAGACACGAATCAGACTCAAACACGGCATCAAAGAAGAACTCGTGCCGCTTGTGAAGTTTAGAGGTATCGGAAGAGTCCGGGCACGGAAGCTGTTCGCGAATGGAGTTAGGAATATCGCGGATATCTCACGAACTGAGATGATCACTCTTGCACGGCTCGTCGGCGTAAAGACCGCGACATCGTTAAAGGAGCAAGTTGGACAGAAGGAAGCAGAACCTGTTGGACCGTTGAAACGAAAAGGACAAATGGGACTGGGGAAATACTCTGATTGAGCCTTTGATACGCCCTTGCCGAGGCAGCGGCAACTGATGTTGCCTGGTCTCTACAAGGACTCCGCTCGCCAGCGGGCTCGCTACGCCCTTGCCGAGGTTCGAACTCGGGTCACCACCTCCGCAGGGTAGTATCCTATCCACTAGACTACAAGGGCACAAAAGAAGGGAAACCCCTCTTTTTAGCACAGAAATGTGACTGCTTTTAAAGGTTTACTGGACCTTTGCAGCAGCGTAGAGCCGCAGACAATCCTTATAGAATACAAACGTCATTAAGACCGAGGAGATCACGGTCACTTCTTGAATCAGATCAATGTGCTTTCCTAAGAGACGCTCAACAACATACATACCAATAATGAATCCATAGATAAACATCCTAGAGCGGAACGTGAATGGTTGCTTGATTTGCAGAATGGAGTGCATCAAACTCATGAACACAACAGCAGTGTAGAGAAACGCATGCAGGATCGCAACTACTGGCTCGAGCACGCCGCCAAGGGTAAGACCTACAGTGATGGCAATAACCCCTATAAGGTCAGCGCAGAAATCCACAAACATCCCTGCGTTTCCTGCTGTTCCCTGGAACTTTGCTAAAGGGCCATCAATGACATCCAAGGCAAGATGAGCCATTAATGCAAGGATCGCAAGCGCAGTTGAGCGCACAAAAGCAGGAATAAAGAGGAGCGCTGCAATACCCGAAAGAACACTAACATGATTCGCCGTGATGCCCAGACTCGTCAAGAGCTTAAGGAACCCACCCAAACCGCCCAGACGATATTCATGAAACTTTGTGAGAAACGCACCCTCGTAGTCGGAATAGACCGACCATTTTAATTGATTGGACCTTTTCTTTACACGATTCATACAAGACCATCGGATGCATCATCTATATTAGCATTCCTGCCACGCTGATCATCATAGAGATCCTGGACTTGCGATAACGTGGACACATCATCAAGGGACTTGTCATCACGCAGACGGACAAAACGCGGGAACCGTAGCGCAAAACCACTTGCATATGTTGGAGATACCTGAATTTCTTCATAGTGCACCTCAATAATAATCTCCGGCTTTATCGTGACTTGCCGCCCTGACTCGCCCACGATATGGGGCCTGAGAAGATTCGTAAGCTCCTCAAAGGACACGCCTTCTTCAGATTTCTCTTTAATACCAGTCCCTACACGACCGATCTCCTTTAGTGTGTCGTCATCTTTACACGCCACAGTGAAACTTGTGATCCAACCTGCACGCTTACCCTCACCCCACTCGCCGCCTACAATCACAAGATCTAAGGCATCCATCACCGGCTTTACCTTGACACCAAAGCCAACTCGTGAACCAGGCTTGTACGGGGCAGAGATGGATTTTGCCATCACGCCTTCGTTTCCTGCGTCCAATGAGGATTGATAAAATGCTTGGGCTGCAGATTCATTATCCGTTATGAACATCTTGGAGGGAGCCATGGCTCGCGGGATAAGAGGGACGATGGTTTCGAGAATCTTGCGCCGCTCACCAAATGGCATGGTAAGAAGATCGCGGCCATCCTTTGCGATGATATCAAAGACAGCGATTTCCACAGGAAACCTTTGCGCGATTTCATCTATGTTATATCTGCGTTTAATCCTCTGGGAAATCTCCTGGAATGCACGATACTTCCCAGACTCAGGATCAATGCCCACGGCTTCCGCGTCAATAATACACTGCTTGGCCGTCACGTACCTTTGCACAACGCCAACAATATCTGGAAATTGCGCCGTGACATCCTCCAAACGACGCGTGAAAAGAGCCACAGTGTCGCCATTCTTATGGATCTGCAGACGAAAGCCATCATACTTGTATTCAAAGGCGCAAGGAGCACCCACTTGTTTTTTCGCATCAGCGACGGAATCGGCTTTTTGAAAGAGCATCACTTTAAGCGGCCTGCCCACGTGAATCGGCATGTTTCTAAGGCCTTCACTGCCGCGATCCCTAAGACGTTGTGCCACGTCGGCAAAGTCGTTGAGGATATCATAAGCACTTTGCACTTCTTCGATGATGGCATCGTACTTCTTACGGCATTCCTCGCCTAGGTCAAGGACATTCTTCTCTGTATTGTATGGAACATCGGGATACAAAAACGCCCAGGTGATCGCATCCCTTAGCACACCATCCCCAACACCGAGACGCAAGTCACCAAGGATCGTGCGAATGACGTATTTTGCTTCATTTGACGAACCGCTTGTGAGAAGCTCTGCGATAAGGGAGAGCTTTTTCTCAACACTGCCTTCGCCCTCCATGGTCACGAGACGCTTAATATTGTCAAAGACTTTTTCGATTGTGAGGGGTTGTGAGAAGAGTGTTGATTGACGCTTCTTTTGGATGGTTGATCTTGCCACCTCACCAAGATCGCCAATCTCTTTCCATGACTTCTCAAGCTCTGATTCTTCGGCGCCTGTTGCAATAGACAATGCCTTTAGAATGAGGCGATCAGCGACACCGATCTTCTCTTTCTCATGACTTGCAAACACCGTACCCTGACACAGATAGATGGCGTGCCTGAGCGATTCCTTTGGTGTTGTTTGCAGGAATATCTGGAGTGCCCGCGTCTTTTCCAGACGCTTTGTGGTTGATGCCAAGGCGTCGTAGAGCCCGCACAGATCAGCGTATCGCATAACCGACGAGAAATCCGGCACATTTAAAATGATATTGGCGACTCAGGATCTCATGAAGGAAATCGAGGTTAAAATTCTTGAGACCAATAGAAAGGATGTCATTGGAAGACTTGAATCATTATCAGCCACACTCATCTACGACGGCCCTGTCCTCACAACATGGTATGACTCAGGACCCCGGGCGCTACGCAAGAACCGCACCCTTCGGATTCGAAGCACAACCGATGGATCAGAATTGACACTCAAAAAACAATCAGCCACCCATCAAGAAGTCAAAGAGCGCAAAGAAATCAAATGTATCATTGGCGCGGCCTCTGACCTGCACGACATTCTTGCTGAAATGGAATACCGCCCCGACAGAACACCTTTACCGCTACGAACTCGATGTCACAAGCATTAAATAATCACTTTCTTCGGATGAAATGCTATGGACGTAATGGAGTGCATTCGAACCCGAAGGACTATCAGACGCTTTATGGATGTACCCGTCGAGATGCGCAAGATTGGAGACATCCTTGACGCTGGACGAATGGCACCATCAGCTGGCAATCTCCAGACATGGCGCTTTGTGCTTGTTGTCGATGAAGACAAGAGACGCAAGATTGCTGATGCTTGCTTACAGCAATTCTGGATCGCTTCTGCACCCGTCCACATTGTTGTTTGCGCCGACACTGATGAGACCAAAATGTACTATGGCGAACGCGGCGAGAAATTGTACGCCGTCCAGAACGCAGCCGCTGCTGTGCAGAACATGCTTCTTGCAGCACATGCCCATGGACTTGGCGCGGCTTGGGTCTCTGCATTTGAAGAAGGTCAATTATCCAATCTGCTTGGCGTGCCACCGACGTATGCGATCCAAACCGTGATCCCCATTGGCTATGCTGATGAAAAACCACTTGAACCAGCAAAGTATCGATTGGACGTCGTCACATTCCTTGAGCGTTTTGGCGCACGATTAATAGACTTTAACTGGGTGCTTGGCAGATACTCATTCCACGTCGAGCGAGCCTTGCGCGAAGGAAAGAAATTAGTTGAACAGGCAAAAGCGAAGATCAAGGAGTGAAACCCCCTTTGAACCCTATGGAAAAAACACTTGTGACCACAACAGTGAGGCATTGCCCATCATGCAAAACTCGACTCTTCCGGAAGGATACCACTTGTCCGAAATGCGGCGCTGATGTTTTGATGGTGAAAGGGAAGGTGTATGCAGGGTAATCTTCTTAGTACACGCCTTTAGACCAAAACACATCAGGAATCTGTTTGTGATGCTCTTGATCTTACTTGGCTGGAACTTTCTGATCCCGCCTTAGTTTTGACACTGACCTGTTCTCTGACAAGAGTTTCTCGACATACAAGATTTTTCAACATTATACTGACTCAATCATATATACTCCGTCGGAGAAACGCTTAAATACTAGCTTTTTTAAGAAAACAAGAATACGAAACCGAGTCTTGGCGGACAAACGGTTTAATTCACTTGCCGATTGGCGTCGGTAAGCGGATCACTTGTTGGCGCAAGTGACGACACACACTTCTAAGAGAAATACGTGGAACTGCCACTATAAATACATTTTGGTAGTTCGACGTATATTTCACAATCCTACAAGAGGATACCAAGGAAAAAAAGGGACACCCAAAAAAAAGGGGGGGATAGCAATGGAATTTTTAGTGGAAAAGAAGGCAAACACAACATTTGATGAAGTCAACGTCGGATCGGCCAACATCAAGGTCATTGGTTCTGGAGGAGCAGGAA
>JACQSU010000079.1 GCA_016211165.1 Candidatus Woesearchaeota archaeon
GGGGCAAGCCCCCTTTTAAACCCCCAAAAAAGGGGCAAGCCCCCTTTTAAACCCCCAAAAAAGGGGCAAGCCCCCTTTTAAACCCCCAAAAAAGGGGCAAGCCCACTTTTAAAAAAACGTTTAACACGCGAGCCGCAGGCGAGCGTGATTAAACGTTTTTTCCTGCATAAGCCTTAAAAACGACGGTCCCCGAACAGACCACATGGCATACATCACCAGAAACGCAAACATCCTCCTCCTCTTCCTCATCGTACTCTGCGCGATCTTCCTTGTGGGCGTAGCACTCTTTGCTGCTTCCCAGATCTCAAGCTTGAACACGAAATATCAGGACAAAGTAGCGAGTCTTAAGGACGTAGAATCTGACCTGCAGAGCAAGATCAAACTTTTGGAGCAAGTCAAGCAAGAACTGAAACTCAAACAGGAGCGCGAAACCTCCTTTACTCAAAAGTATACTGAAGTTCGAGGCGAGAAAGAGACCCTTGAACAAGAACGGGACCGCTTATCAGGAGAAAAACAGCAAGCACTCAATTCCCTTGCCGACTCCAATAATCAATTAGTTGATGCCCGAAACAGAATCGCCTTTGACGAAGCCCAGATAACACAACTTAACACGAAGAACTCACAACTAGACTCTGATTTGCGCGGCGCGCTTGCGCTAACCAGGGAACGCTTATCCACCATCAACTCACTGCAATCACAACTCAGCAGCTGCCGATCATCACAAAACTCCAGCTAAAAACGTTTAATGATCCTAGCCTTCGGCTCGGATCTTAAACGTTTTTTCTGAAGGTAACACAAGATGGAACGAATCATCCTTGCCATCCGAGAGATCAGAGACGTCCTCACCCAGATCGCCGTAGCAGAAGCCATGCTTGACTCCCTCCTCTTCTTCTTTGTGATATACCTGGTGTGCATGCTCCTTGGCATCGACTGGCGACTGGGCGTCGTCATCTCCCTTGTCTTTTTCGCGCATCACTGCAGCCAAAAAGTCAAACACATTAACCTCCGTGATGTCGAGACGACTGTTCCGGAACTCAAGGAGCAATTAAGCACCTCTGCGGACAATGTCCACTTGGACAATGAAATCGTCCAATTGTTACACCTTGATGTCTTGGCTCGAATGCGCGCAGTGAAAGTCTCAATGTTCATACCCTACAAGAAACTGTGGCGAGAAATCATGGGCATTGCGGCCATCGCGTTCTTGATTATCATCCTTGTGAGTCTGAATGTGAAATTCCTTGACTACAAGACCGTGCTCTCTGGATTCAAGGCACCGAACTCCAAAACAACGATTGATTTTAACGCGCTTGAAGCAGACAATAGCACCGGAGGCGGCGGAGATATCTTTGGCAACGAAAGCATCGCAGAACTGGGCAATCGGCAACTACAATTACAAATCAATCCCATCCTGTCTGAAATCAACCTTGACGACATCAAGGAGGCAAAACCAAAGGATTTTGACACCAGTGAGACACCCCTTGAGATCAAAGCGTCAACAGACTCAAGCTTTGATGAGAACATCCCGCGGGAGCACAAAGAGATCGTGAAAAGGTATTTCTCGGCTATTAGCGGAAAGAAGTGAAAAAGGGGACTTCGCCCAAAAAAAGGGGACTTCGCCCAAAAAAAGGGGACTTCGCCCAAAAAAAGGGGACTTCGCCCCCTTTTGAACCCCCAAAAAAGGGGACTTCGCCCCCTTTTGAACCCCCTAAAAATATAGCTAGATCATATCCCAAAAATCGTTTAAGATTCCGAATGAAACGAGAAATCATTAAACGATTTTTCCTTCGCAACCTTAATATACTGGATTGGGCAACGCGGTGTTTATGGTTGTGATGGAGAATGTCAAGAAGACCTTTGAATATCTCTTCAAAGAGATGGAAAAAGTCGTTGTAGGACAAGACGAACTTCTCAACCAATGCATGGTCGCGATTTTGACTGACTCTAACGCATTAATCGAATCATATCCTGGCCTTGCAAAGACACTCACTGTCCGCACTCTTGCCCAACTCATGGACATGAAATTTAGCCGCATCCAAAATACCCCTGACCTGATGCCATCGGATATTACCGGAACGTACATCATCGAAGAAACAGATGGCAAGCGCAGCTTCAAATTCCAACCAGGACCTATCTTTGCCAATATCGTCCTTGCTGATGAAATCAACCGAGCAACACCAAAAACACAGTCTGCGCTTCTTGAAGCAATGCAGGAAAAACAAGTCACTGTAGGCAACAAGACCTATGAACTAGACCGACCATTCTTTGTCCTAGCAACCCAGAACCCCATTGAGCAAGAAGGAAGTCTTGCAATGGATGAGACTGTCTTTGTCAATGGCATGCTGCTTAATGGACATGATCTCCTTACTCTATCCAAGGAATGCTTGGCTGAAGATCGCAATGGCATTCGCCTCTACCGCATCGACGCATGGACCCTGTGTCTTAATACTGATGGCAAGCTTGAGAAACAACCTTGTTTTCTCTATACTCTGCCCTACAAGGATGAGTTCGTTCAAGTTACCACACGCACTGGAAAGAGAATCACTGCCACCAAGAATCATCCATTCCTTGTCAATGACAATGGAATTATCGGTTGGAAAAAGGCCGAAGACCTCACCAAAGCAGATTACTTACTGAACCCTTCCCGAATCCATCTTGATCCCGCACACCCCCTCATGGACCACGCCTCTGCCCTTGCACGCATACGCACAACCGGCAAGAATCTTCCCCAAGACATACCATTTGATGTGGACTTTGCGTTCTGGATAGCCTTTGTGCTTTCCGACGGAGCCATTGGCAAGAAATGCGTTGAGATCTGCCAGCGAAACTATCCAGAAGCATTCGATCGCTGGGTTGACATATCCCGACGCTACGGATTTGAGCCAGCAATCCATGAGCGGCTCCATTGCAGGTATGCGCGCATCTATTCCCGCCCGCTTATCGAATACCTACGCGTTCGCTTCGGCGTCCTAGGCGGCAAGGACAAGGAGATACCTGCATGGTTCCTTAGTTTTCCCCAGGACCTTAACAGGGAGTTTGTGCGCACATTCATCGCTCTGGAATCCTCATTGCGAGACAATCGGATCGTCTTCACGCAAAAAAGCAGAACCAATGTCAATATCATCGCACACATGCTTTTGCGCGAAGGCATCCTCTCATGGCTCCGGCATGACAGTCGAATATTCAGACTTAGAATCCAAGGGGAAGACCTGCCAAGGTATCTCCAAATCATCGGATGGTTAGGTGAGGCGCCTGACATCCGCATTGGTAAATCCAGTTTCCGTGTAGTCCCTGTGAATAGACGGGCGATCCTACGTCTTGTTGAGATTTTTGGTCTTAACAGCTTTCACACGCTTAAAGGACGCACCGCGATCACTGCCCGACCTTGGTATGGAAGCTACAAAGGCATCAAGGAAGGCGAGACTGTGATGTCCACGGAATCGTTGCGCTGCTTTGCTGCTGATATGCGCAACGAGCTTGCATACCGCACATCACCAATATTTTCCCAATTGCTCCACGATTCCCCCCGTCACTTTGCTGCAGGCATTGGAACACCCATAACCGAAGTGGCATCCCATCTTCCGATCAGCAAGCATCAGGTATGGCAACACTATGACCAAACCGCCACCTCAGCACAGATCACTTCATTCCTCTCTTCTAAACAGGAGTCCTGTATTGCCGAAGCAACAACACTCTTATCATACCTGGATGGACTTCTCTTCGCGGACGTATACTACGATCCAATCAAAACCATTCTCCACGTTCCAGGAAGTGCAGCATTCGGCCTCACTGTGCCATCCACACAAAACTACATCGCTGGCTTGGGTGCTTGCGGTATCAACCACAACACCTATCCCTTGCCTGAAGCGCAATCTGACAGGTTTTTGCTTAAGATCCTTATCACATATCCCAAGTTTGATGATGAGGTTGAAATCGTCACTCGGTATGCTGAAGATGAACGACCACCAGTCCTTCGCCCTGTCATAAAGAAGGACTCCATCCTGCAGCTCCAGAAACTCACACGACAGGTCCCTGTAAATAATGACCTGAAGAAGTACGTTGTCGAACTTGTCAACAAGACGCGTACGAAAAAAGATCTGATTGAATACGGAGCATCACCACGGGCATCCATTGGACTTATCCTTGCAGCCAAGGCGCGAGCGCTTATCGATGGCCGCAAGTACGTCTCCAAAGAAGACATCAATGCGCTTGCGCTCCCTGTGCTCCGTCACAGAATCATCCTCAACTTTGAAGCAGAACGCAAAGGAATGACAACGGATGACGCGATCAAATCGTTGTTAAAGTAACTGCGAGGGGACTGCGCTCCCTTTTCAACGACTCCAAAGCATTTAATAAGTAGGCATCTTCGTCATCGACTATGAGTTCCACTACGATTGGCACTTGGAAGGGGGTTATCCTCTTGTTACTCATCGGTTTCATCGCACTTCTGTACCAATCTGACGCAATCCTCCTAGGACACGCAACTCCACAGGTGGAACAAGTCGAGCCGCAGAACTTCACAAGCAACACTACGCTTAACGCATCACCCTGCATCGGAAACCTAAGCTGCGGCCTTGTCAGCCATTGGAGCGGCGATAATGACTCCAAGGACTCTACAGGAAACAATCACGGCTCACTTATCAGTGCAGGATACGGACCTGGCATCATCGGCAGTGCCTTTGCGCTCAACGGCGTCAATGCATATGTCGACATCCCTCCCGCACCAACACTCGGTCCTGGCACCAATGGATTCTCATACGGCCTTTGGATCAACCCTGCAAGCCACAAGCTCCAATACATCTTCTCAAACTTCAAAGGTCGAGGTGAGGGATACCTCATACGAATGCTCCAAAGCGGCGTTGTGCAAGCGTTGAATGGCAATGCTGATTGCACCAACAACGATGGTTCCTCATCAACAACAGTGCCTCCCATCAACAATTGGTCCCATATATTTGTCACCCATACACCTGGAACGCAGGGCACCAGAGTACTCTACATCAATGGAAAAGCCGCTGCCACAGATCAGACCACCTATTGCGCCAGCAACGAACACATACGATTTGGCTTTCCCACAAATGATGCCTGGCAACACTACACTGTGAGCACGGGCGGCAAATATGAGTGGCACTACTTCCACGGAAGCCTTGATGATATCAGATTCTACAATCGACAACTCACACCAGAAGAAGTAGCCACCCTCTATCGATTTGGACCAGCTGCACGCTGCGAATTCAACAAGGGAAATTACTCATTTGCCTCACAACAATGCTGTTCGCCTCTTGACCAACAAATCTGTGGCACCCGCATAGGCGATGAAGTATGTATGAATCCGGGCGGCAGGTTTGTATGGCAAAACATAACACAGAGCCGGGGAGATATCTTCGACATCCCCTGCGCCGACATGCAGATCCTGACCAATGGAAGCGACACACGCTCCTGCGGCAATACAGCACGCTTGTCAACCAACCATACGCCATTCTCGCTCATCAACCTTTCCATCACAGGCGTTGACCAGTACACCACGCACAGCTACCTATGCGCCCAAGCAGACATCGCAAACAACAATAGCCGAACCGCAATCATCGAATGTATTGGCGATGGCCGATCCTATGACCGACAACAAGGCCGCGCGGCGCAGATCGGCGATGCCCGCCAGCTTGGCGAGCTCTTCTTTGCAGAACTTGGCAGGGACGACGTCATTACAACAGGAGCCAAGGGAAACTTCGAGGGCAATAGTGGACAGGTAAAGATCACAATCAATAACAGCTGGGCAGGATCCGAAGACCTCACCCGCATAATCTTCCTTGCAGAAGAAGACATCGACACCTATCTCTCCATCGAGAAAAGCAAGAACAGTCTCTCTTGCAATGCAGTCAATGCGAACGTCAGTTCACGACTGACATTTGACATCAGCAACCTCTCACCGGCACTCACAACAGGTCAAACACACGCTATTATCATGGCGTGGAACGCAAGCGGTTATATGCGCTGCAGTCTTGATAGTATCCTCAAAACAAGGACTGGTTACACACCTGTCAACGCCCGAGAACTCTTTATCAATACAGGCCCACGCGGCGCCCAAGGCTCACAATCCGCACTGCGCATTCACATAGGCAGTCAGCTTGATGCGCCCACAGTCTACTGCTCCAAAGATGCTCAATGGACAGCAGACCTCGACTCAAAAGATTCCATAACATGCCGCGTAGCAGGACATACGTGGACAGGGAGCCGATGCTGCTCCGAAGCCGAAGACTTGCCTAACGAATCCTACAATGACCCGGACGATCCTGCCTACAATCAAGAAGAGAACGGCGCGTGCTTTGCCTCGCAGCACGCGCCGAACGGACTTGTAGTGCCAAACACGAATGGATCCGTCCTCACGATTCTTGGCCAGCTTTACGGCTGTCAACTTAATGAAACCGCGCCGCATATGGCATCACTCACTGATACCCACACAGGAAGGACCCTTATCAACAACACCAATCACTGCACCCTTGCCTACAACGCCACACGAGACGTCAATGTCAACTACTACTGCGCACACAATGGCACCTGGACCCGCACACCAAAACAGGACCGGCTCTTTGAAAAGAATCTTCCCACAGTCATCACGCCAAACGCCACAATCCACCCACAGGGCTGCTGCGCAGCAAGCGAATGTTTCACAGGAACCCGATGCCAAACTGACCAAACCAATGACAGTACCATTACCAGTACATTCTCCGGAATGAGATGCCTTAATGGCAATTGGACAACTGCAACTCCAAAAGAAAGCATCGATGGTCTTTCCCTGGGCTTTTGCCCGCGAAACGATCAATGCCTAGTCAACCCACGAGGCAACCGAAGCAACAATAACAAACCAGAAACATACAGCATTCTTAAGCCAGACCAACAACCTATCTGCATCTCATCAGGACAAAACATACGTGAGTTATACTGCGACGGCGGAAACTGGTCCAGCAGAATGATGCTACTTGCCAGGCATCTTATCCGCATCGCAGACCAAACCACACCACAAGAATACGCCATCCTGTGCGACCGCATTGGGGAAACCATCCCTGATATTAGCGCCGAACTTGAGACCTATTTCACCAGGGGGTGCCCAACAATTGCACGCGAAGAAGTGCCCTGCGTCAATCAGGTCTGCATTCTGAAGAACCCCCAATGGACAATCATGGCGGCAAGCCTGAATGTTCCTATTAATGACACTGCAAAGAGCTACCTTGCCGTGATTGGAAAACCCATAAACCTTTGCGACCATGTTCTTCGAGCAAACATATCAGGATTCGCACCGTGCAGCCAAGGAATTTTCTATGACCCAACAACCAACAGCATTCTTAGCACCCAATCAGGACAGCAAACACCACAAACAATACCACAAGCAGAGACATTCATACGCGACAGGCTCAAAGATATGACCTTGTTCGCCGGACGCCCATCCCTTGCGAACTTTCAATCCTTTCTCGCCGTCATAGGCTCACCTGACGGAGTCTACATCAGTCGCAAAGGATCACAAGAACACTTCGCGTACATTGGCACAGACATCCTCAACAGAACGCCTATTGACTACATCGTTCTTAGATACGCAGACCCACAACTCGCCAATACAACCACCACAGATGTCTGCTACCTGCTTAGCAATTCCATCCGCACAGACCTTGCCAAAGACTGCCAAGAACAGCAAGGAGTGACACGCTTTATTGCAGTCTCATCATCTGAATCAAGCACCTTTAGAACATTTTGGAGAGATCTTGGAGCGAAGTTCCGGTGAGAGAATCGCCTCATGTTCGGTCTTCACCAGGATTCTTTAGCTTTATATATACCATGCGATTTGCATAAGACATGGTCCTCGACACGAGCTTCCTTCGACAACTTGACCGATTCGAGTTGATCATGGCGCGAAAAATCAATTCGCCTTTTCAAGGCGAGCGGCAGTCCACTGCTGGCGGACAGGGGCTTGTCATCAAGGACTTTTCCCAGTATTCACCAGGGGATGACTTTCGAAAAATCGACTGGAAGGTATTTGCCCGCACAGACAAGCTGTACATCAAACGATATGAAGAAGAACGCAATCTCACGGTCCATATCCTTATCGACTTTAGCGGATCCATGAACTTTGGCCAAAAACACAAAAAAAGCGAATACGCCGCAATGGTCGGCTTGGGATTCGCATATATGGCGCTTAAGAACAATGAGCGATTCATTCTCTCGACATTCTCTGATAAGATCGAGGTCTTTAAGCCCAAGCGTGGCCGCAGACAACTCGCGGCGATGGTGGACTATTTATCCTCCAAACGAAGCGAAAACATCACCAACTTTGAAGAATCCCTAGGCCAATACTACAAAGCCATGGTTAAAAATCGATCAATGATCATTATCATCTCCGACTTCTTATACCCAATTGAGCAAATCAAGAACACGCTGATCAGATTCAAGGATCACCAGGTCAAGCTCATCCAAGTTCTCGATGATATTGAATTAAACCTCCAACTTGAAGGGGACTTCAAGCTTGTTGATAGCGAGACCAAAACCCATCTTCGCACATTCTTGTCACCGTATCTGCGCAAGAACTATCTTGGAGCGCTCCAAACGCACAATGCCGCGATCCAAAGCATCGCAAACCAAATCAGAGGACAATTCGTCACTGTGAGCAGCAGCAATGAATTATTTGACACCTTCTACCACATCCTGGGGTGAATACGTGAACAACCTGTCAACAGAAGCATACGCCATCACATTCCATAGCGACC
>JACQSU010000080.1 GCA_016211165.1 Candidatus Woesearchaeota archaeon
CCCTTCAACACCGCATCAAGTGCGGGACCAAACCCTGAAGGAGCATCAATAAGGACGAGTTCTCCGAGCCCCTGCAACTCCTGACAAAGATGCGTGAACTGGGCATAAGAAACTCGCGAAACAGCATCATAAGCCATTGAACCGGGGATGATCCTAAGGCCGGAACCGTGCACGTACAACGATCGTGTGAGGGTAGCAGAACCCGAGAGGACATCATGGATCGACACGGGAAGATGCATACACCCGAGACTCACATTGACATGAGGAGTATGCAAATCACCATCAACAAGAACCACCTGCCGACCAGATTGAGCAAGAACACAACCGAGATTCAACGCGATGGTCGTCTTACCAACCCCGCCTTTGGCACCAAGCACAGCGATCCTACTCATTGTGGATTGCCAACTGCTCGACGAAGTTTAAAAACTCTTTGACCCGCGTGAAATAATCCTCGATAATATCAATCGAGATCTCCACATCCTTATCCTCAAGATGCGCCGTCATCGTCACATGCCTGCGAAACTCAAGCGACCGATCAAAATTAGCCTTGTCGATGACGCGCAAGAGCAAATACAGATTCAGATAATTCTTGATCACATCGCCATGCTCGTGCGAGGCATACTCTTTTTTGACTGCCTCAACGCGCAATTTGGGAATCTTGGGGATATTTGAGACATTTTTGAGATGCAAGAGCACTTCCATCCCAAAGTCATACGTGTTCATGAGCCGCTCGACGATGGATTTAATCACATCCACAGTGCGCGTATATTTGAGCGAGACATACATCAAATGATCCGCACGCTTGAACTCCTCTTTCGCGTCCTCAAGGGACTCTTCCCAGCCCATCTAGACACCTCCACAGAAGATAGAACCATGTAATTTCGCATTTCTCTGGACAACCATAGTTGGACGCCTTCACTCCTCACTAGAGAGTATATAAAGGAGGTATAATAAGGTTCCTACAAAAACGTTTAATGATCCGAGCCAAAGGTGAGGATCATTAAACGTTTTTCTCGGACAACTTCAGAATCGCCTGGGCCAAATCACCATTCGCATCCTTAATCGCTTGAAGCGCTGCATCATGATCTGTGTTGGTCTGGTCCATCACAGTCTTGATGTCATCCCCGCTTATCGAGAGATCCCGCTCCTGCCTTGGCTGATCGAATGGCGTGCCAGAAACCTGGAACATCTTCTGTCCCATCATGTCCACCTTGAGCACTTGCGGATCATCGATGATGATATCCCTATCCTCACAACGAATAATCACCTGGACTGCAGGAATCTCGTTTTGGGAAATACCCATCCGATGCATCATCTGCTGCATCTGCTTAGGATTGATCTTGGGCATCATAAACCGAACCAACCCTTGCCAAATGAATGCAGAATCACGATGATAAGCATCACGATAAGCGTGAGAACTATGACGCCGCCTGGCGAGAATTCAATCTTTGATGAAGTCACATCACTAAACCGGGTAAGTCCTGCGCCGCCTGAAGGCAATGTGATCCGATCCTGGGCCATGATATTTCCTCCACTGTATAATAAGGAATCCGGGAGCAGGGTAAGCTGCCTTTTGTCAGACCCAATGACGCTTGCTGCGCCGATGATCCGATGGAGCATTCAACTTAGCGGCGCTAAACGATTCAATCTGCGCGCCTTTACGCGCATCTTGGCACCATTCCCGCCTTGCACACGAAGGGGCTATCCGTTTCATCGCATCCGCCCTGCATTGTCAGCGGGTTATCTTAGCCCTGTCACCAGGACCGTCACCGCGTTCATCCGCACTTGCAAGGGGCCGTTTCGTCTCTGTGATGTTGCCGCCCATTACTGGACCTAGATTTTCCTTAAAAAGTCGCCTTTTTAAAGAGAATCCAGCATCGATTGCCTACAGGACCTTCAGAGTTTAACTGAAGATCCCGGATGTGGGCAGACTTTCCTCAAAAATTCTTTAAAAACTGTGTTTTTAAAGAGTTTTCGCGGCTCCATCCCACTCCCGGATATCGACGATAGAACAAGGGGCGATATTTAAAGCTTACTTTGCGCACTTCCACGCCAGGGCAGTCCAAGAGTCGCCACCCTGGAAAATCTGAAGCTCCTTGTGGAACTTGAATCTGCGTTTCTGCGCGAATGGTTTGGCAAGCTCTGGTTGGCGAGTTAGCAGAGCAGCTGTGGCACTGGACTTTAGAATGAACTCTCCTTGATAGAAAAACTCATCATACCACTTGTCGACATCCTTTGGCGTGCGGCCGGGCAAGTTCACAAGCGCATAGAGCAGATCAACAGACGACTCCTCAAACTTGACATCAAGCCATTGTGGATCGATCCTTGCAAAAGAGATGGATTTGATCACGCCAGCGATCTTGGCATTCTTCTTCCCTGATTCCACATTCCGATTGTTTGCATCGAGGGATCGCAGATTCAACGGACGCTCTTTAATGTCCCTATCCCACAGATCAAATTGCTCGTCCCAGTCAATATCTATTGCCCAGCGCGAAAAGAGGAATCTCTCCTTGTGGAAAAAGTGAGGAGAGCGACCCTGGGCGATGAGCGCGGACTCGATCCCGAGCAGACCAGCACCGCAGAGCAAATCGACGACTACTTTCTTGTGGTCAAAGCCAGCGAACAATGCAAACCCAGCGGCAGTCGTTGCCTTGAATGGATCAGCACCAGAGAAAATCTTGTAGTCGCGCTTTGACAGATCATCTTTTGCCGTGTCCAGGCACAACAGAAGCTCTGATGGAGTTACGATGAGTTTTACAAGGAAATCAGGATCCTTAAGATTGACTTTGAGTGATTTTCGCTTGAGCATCAACTCACCTGTGAGACGCTCAAGCTCTTGACTTGGAAACGCGTCCCATTCCACCTTCTCGACTCGAACACAGAAGGACTTGTCATCTGCAAGCAAGGAGATGTCTGCATTTACCACAAGACCTTCTAGAGCACTTTGCGTGTCTTGGGGATGTGATGATCTTCCCAGAAGAATAAGAACGGATTGCGCAAGCTGGGATCGATACGCACACTTTGCAATACCTTCAAGAGATGCATCGAAAGAGACTAACCGATCTGTGATCTGCGGCAACAGGATCTGGGCCTTTACCCCGACCACCGCCTCTATCTCACGAGCTGCAAGCTCACCAAGACCCCTACTGCATAGAATGGTCGCTTGCATCCGAATCCTCCGAAGCATCATTAGAAGGGGAATCGAGAGCAGGAGGATCGTTATCTATACCACCAGTGCTTGGCAGATCATCACTTGACGAACCACTACCTTGCGGAACAGGGCTTGACGGTGCAACAACATCACTACCATCTCCATTTTCCGCAGCAATCTTTGCCGCAGCAACCACCACATCATTATTCTCCAATTTCATCACACGAACGCCTTGCGTGTTACGCCCAATGGTTGACACGCCGGAGAGGGGAGTTCGAATCGCAATGCCGTTCCTTGATATTAGCATCACCTCATCAGTGTCTCTGACTGATAAGACTGAAACAACTTCGCCTGACTTATCCGTGACTTTCATATTGATAACACCCACGCCTCCACGACCAATGCGACTGTACTCAGCGATTGATGTCTTCTTGCCAATGCCCAACCTCGAGACTGTGAAGAGCGCCTTTTTTTCATCAGCAATCTCAAGACCAATTACACGATCACCCTCGCGCACCTTGATGCCGCGCACACCAGCAGCCTGACGCCCCATCTCGCGAACATCGGACTCAGCGAAACGAACAGCCTGACCGTCCTTGGTGGCGATGATAATATCCTGCGAGCCATCAGTGAGCAAGGCATTGACAAGGTGATCTCCTTGATCAAGGCTTATCGCGGCAATACCCCCACGACGGGGGTTGGCGAATTGATCTAATGCCACTTTCTTGACTGTGCCTTGCTGCGTCCCCATGAACACAAAACGCCTCGCATCGAAATGCTTAACAGGAAGGACGGCACTCACCTTCTCTCCTTGCGAGAGCTCGATGAGGTTCACCATCGCCGTGCCCCTCGCTGTCCTTGACCCTGACGGAATCTGGAAGACCTTGAGCCAATGCACTTTCCCAATGTCCGTGAAAATCAAGAGCCACGAATGCGTATTCGCGACAAAGAGACGCTCCAAGAAATCCTCATCCTTTGCCTCAGCAGCGATAATTCCCCTACCACCACGTCGCTGCTGGCGATAAGTGTCGATTGGGAGACGCTTGACATACCCAGTGTGGGTAATTGTCACCACAACCTCCTCAGGCTTGATAAGATCCTCAAGGCCAAGATCGGACTCGCCCTCAATAATTTGGGTCTTGCGATCATCGCCAAACTGATCGTCCAGGTATGAAAGCTCTTGCGTGATAACCTTAAGCATATTCTCGCGCGAGGAGAGAATTTCTTCGAAGTTTCGAATCTTGAGCTTGATCTGCGCCTGCTCATCACGGATCTTCTCCTGCTCAAGGGCAGTGAGACGCTGTAATTTCATATCCAAGATGGAATCAGCCTGGATTTTGGTGAGCTTGAAATTCGCGATAAGAGTTTGCGCAGCCTGATCAGCGGACCTCGCTGCCTTTATCATCCGGATCGCAGAATCGATGTCATTAAGCGCGATAATGAGACCATCAAGGATGTGCAGACGATCCTGCGCCTTACCCAGATCATACTGCGTTCGCAGACGCACCATCTCCACACGATGCTCGACGTAAATATCAATGAGCTGTGGAAGGGAGATCACCTTGGGCTGATTATTGACCAAGGCCAGATTGATGATGCCAAACGTCACTTGCAGGCGCGAGTGCTTGAATAATTGATTGAGCACAACATCAGGATTCGCGCCGGACTTGAGTTCGAAGACAATACGCATGCCATCACGATCAGACTCATCACGAATGTCAGTGATGCCTTGAACCACCTTGTCGCGCACAAGGGCTGCGATGTCTTCGATGAGTTGCGTCTTATTGACCTGATAGGGAATCTCGTCAATAATAAGATCTTGGCGACTTTTGTTGTCCTCCACATGCGTCTTTGCACGCAAGAGAAGCTTGCCCTTGCCAGTCTCATACGCCTCACGGATGCCAGCGCGACCGCAGATAATTCCACCAGTAGGAAAATCAGGCGCTGTGACATCCTGCATCAATTCTTCGACCGTGGCGCTTGGGAATTGCATGCGCTTTTTTACCGCTCGGATAACCTCCCGGAGATTGTGGGGCGGCATATTCGTCGCCATACCAACAGCAATACCTGATGAGCCATTGATAAGCAGATTAGGCACTTTGGCAGGAAACACCGTCGGCTCTTTTGTTGAACCATCAAAATTCGGAGCAAAGACAACCGTGTCCTTGTCGATATCTTCAATAAGCTCCTCGGCAAGCTTGTGCATCTTCGCTTCAGTATAACGCATCGCCGCAGCAGCGTCGCCATCGATGCTGCCAAAGTTACCCTGCCCTATAACCAAGGGGTATCGCAGCGAAAAGTCTTGGGCCAATCTGACGAGCGTGTCATAAATAGCAGCATCACCGTGCGGGTGATACCGCGCCATACAATTACCAACAACATTGGCTGATTTCTTGAACGCCTTATTATGCAGGAGCCCAGTCTCATACATCGTGTATAACACGCGACGGTGAACGGGTTTGAGGCCGTCCCGCGCGTCTGGCAGAGCCCTACCCACAATAACGGACATCGAATAATTGAGATAGGATGTCTTCATCTCTTCCTCGATAAAGCGTGGAAGGACACGATTCGCCCCGAGAGGCTCCTTTGAAGGGTTGTTTTCCGACGATTCGCTAGCCATGGTCTCGACGATAAGGACCAGAGGCAGGACGTTTATAAGGGTTTCGGGGCTTTTTATCGACGGGAAAAAGGGGCTTCCACCCCTTTTGAACCCTTACATTTGCCCACACGCCTGCACGATCAATTGTTTAACACTCTCGCAGAATCTGTGACCGCACTGCAAATGACGCCCCACAAAAGACACAGGCCTTGCGCTTGTCTCCAATGTCACCTTGTGTGTGGTACTTTTGACGGTTTCCACACTTTGGACACTTAAGGAAGAAGAACTTGGACATTAGGATTGACTCCGGGGAGATTTCGGAACTTCGTTAGCAGACTCAGGTGATGATTCCGGCTCTTCAGATGGTGGTTCTTTGGACTCTTGCACTTCTTCATGTTTTGGCGTCAACAATTCCTTGATCTTCAGATCAATGATCTCTTCAATCTCCTTTGCCGGCTTCTCGCCAAAGAGGGAAGGGGCCTCCTGAACCTCTTCTTTTGGGGCCACTTCGGATTCGGGAACAGGAGCAGATTCCTCACCTTTTGCGATGCGCTCAGACTCTGGACTGGGCGCTTCTTGGGGTTTCTTTTGCCTCTTGCCTTTCTTTTTTCGCTCATACACTTCCATACCTTCCAAGAACTCGGGCTCGCCCTCCTCTGGTTTTGTTGAAGTCGGGACGATTTCCAAGGAACCTAATGTATCCTTGACTTCTTCTAATTGCGACGTGCCAAGAGGAGTCTCTTTGAAGGTTTGAATCTCATCAACAATCTCGATATGAGGCATCTTTTCAATGTGCTCATTGATTCGCCTTATCTCCTCCTGACTCTGTTGTTTTTGAAATTCGTCGTCCTGTTTACTTGATTCGATCTTTTGCGTGATACGATCCGCGCGATCCTTATACTCCTGCTCTTTTTGCGCAACGACTTCCTCTAATTCTGTCACGGACCGAAACTTGTCCTTAAGACGATCGGGAGGCACATCAAAATACTCAAAGAACTTCTGCGCAAGACTAATCTCTTTTGTGCGCCCCTTTTTTTTCCTTGTGATATAGCCGAGTTTTTCCAGCTCGACTAGGTGGTCGTATGCCTTGTTGGTGCGAATCTTGATCACATCGGATTGCATCAGAGGAGCCTTGTAGGCAATCACTGCTAATGTTTCCATCACTGACTTTGTAAGCTCGGTCTGGGTGAGAATCTTACTAATAACTGGCGTGTAGCGATCCCTCACACCCAGCTTCCAAAAATCCCCATCATTTTGAACACTGATCGAACGATCGGACTGCTCGTAATCAAATTTGAGCTCATTAAGACCTTGCTTGACTGCCTCAAGATCACGAGAGCCGACCAATTTGGCAATCTCTGCGACATCCATCTTCTTGCCCACTGCAAAGAGCACGGACTCGATCTTTTTCTTAAGTTCAGGATCCATCTCACTTGCAAAAGAGCCGCGAATATATTATGGTTCCGAAAGTACCCGTCTTTTAAACTCCCCCTTCCACATCGACATATTCCTGGCCTTGCGGCTTGATAAGATTCATCTCAACCATCCGATCCAAGAAAGGCTTCAGATCCTCGGACTTGATGCCCAGGATCTTTGAGAGCTCATCGATCTTGTGCGGTTTGTTTGAGACGAGGTGCAAGATGAAATTGCGAAAGAGAGCAACAGCATTACGATCAATGATCTCGTTTTTGGCTCTTTCATTCTTGAGGATCATATCCAACTCGTGCAGATGGCCTTGCAAATCCGTCAGTGATGATGTCAGGTCCGATGCAGGCACACAAAGGGTTTCTTCACCAATGACTTCGACGGACGAGGGAAGGGACGTGATGCAAAAGTTCATCAGCTCATTGAGATTCTTGAAACGGATCTCAAGTTCGACAAAGGCAGAGAAGAGCTGGCCAGCAGACTTAGCCTTCGCAAACTCCTCGTTTAGGATCTGGACCTTGCTTGCCCTAAGCTTTGCCACATAGTCTTTGAGCGTCTTCTCAATATGCTCCTTGGGCTTGCCAAGCATCTCAACGATCGCGCGCACGAGGAGTTCTGCCATACGACGTGGGCAAAAAGAACTCGGTTTTAAAGGTTGGGAAAAAAAGAGGGAGACCCCTCTTTTAAACTCCGTGAACATCGGTTAACAGCCGAGCGCCAAGCTCAAGAGTGATTACGCCATTTTCCCCATTCTATAGTGGTGAACAATGTTTAAAAAACGCCAGGATTGAAGTAATCCCAAATTGGGGGTGAATCCATTGGGCATATTGAGCTTTCTCAAAAAAGAGAAGAAGGGATCAGAACTACCTCCGCCCCCACCGCCACCACTCAAATTCGACGAACTAGAATCAGAACTAGGCAAGATAGGGATTAGCCCTGCACCACAACCACCTAGCCAAATCAGCGCGCCACAGGCAATGCCAGAGATTCCACTTATCCCTGCTCAAGATATGGTGCACGAAGAGGCCATAGCGCCAGCACAACGACCACCCACCCAAGCGCCACAACGGATGATCGCTGATAAAACCATCGAGATCCATGAAGACCTCAAACCACGAGAGAAACAGGCAACACCTGTCTTTGTGAGCGCGCAAGATTACGCCACGATCCAAAACGGCGTGCAGAGCATCCGAAGCACGTTAGCCGAGAGCGAATCCACAATAACACGCCTTGGCGAACTCAAAGCACAACAGGACCGCATCCTCGGCGATTGGAAAACAACTCTTCTAGATGTTGAGAAAAAACTCACCTACATCGATTCTGTCATCTTTACAGGAGAGTGATATGCAATGACCGAGAAAGCAATGCCAGTCTTTGTCAAAATCGAAGACTGCACCGACATCATCGACATCCTCAACATCCTCAAGGAAAAGATACGCAAAGCCCACTTGCTCCTTGACCGATTGCATGATCTGAAGATACAAGAAGATGCCGCGCTTGCGGCATGGAAACGCGACTTGGAAATGGTCGAAGACCGCGTACGGCTCATCGACAAAAAAATCTTTGAATAAGATGGCAGAACAAAACCCACTCTACGCAGGCATCCCGAACCCTATACTGATCCGAAGGGAACTCCTGATGGGAACAAAGGACGCCATTGGACTGCTCAAAAACTATGAGAGCGTGATTGTACTGCGTGAGCAGAAACAAGCGGCGCTAATGGACCTAAAGCGTACCACAGAAGAGATCATCGTCCTTAACAGGCGTTTTAAAAATGCGATGCCCAAGGCGCCGATCAAGACAGCGTCCGAACGAGCACACAAAGAGAAACCTATCCGCGAAGATTCACCAGAGACAGAAACCGACAAGATCGACATCCTCGAGCAAGAACTCACCAAGATCGAGGAAGAATTGAAAGGACTCCAATAGGTTTTCTGTGCAGAAGACACCTTAATAAATCACCTCTAGCTCTGCGCAATAC